>CAYYSX010000343.1:0-6047 GCA_964474315.1 uncultured Verrucomicrobiota bacterium
TAGCCTGTTTGACCAAGATAAGGTCTATGTGACGACGGCCCAACTCTTCGCGCTTTGGCGAAGCGTCGGCGAAATGAGTTCAGACCCTGCGATTGGGCTCAAGCTTGGCGGTGAAACACGACTGGCCCGCTCCCACCCCGCCGGGATCGCTCTCCTTTGCAGCCGGACATTACAGGACGCCTTGGAGCGCCTCGCCCGGTACAAGCAACTCACCTGCCCGGAGGAAATTCGTGTCGATCGGGGGCCGCAGGAGGCGTCGGTCGAATTCTTCTATGTAGAGGCGGCAGAGCCCCAACCCGACCTGCTGGTTGACATGGTGCTGTCCTGGATTCTGAGCGTTGGTCGCCATGGCACCAACGGTCGGATCACGCCCCTGCGGATTGACCTGGTCCGCTCCGTTGAGAATCGCACGCTTCTCGGGAGCCACTTTGGGTGCCGGGTCTGTTTCAAGGCTAACCGCAATGCACTAATCTTTCGCAGCAATGATCTCGACTGGCCGTTCGTGACTCATAACGAGGAGGTCCTGAATCTGATCGGCACCCACTTGGAGTCCGAGCTGAAAGCTAAACTCCCGAGTGTGAATATCGCCGAACAAGTAAAGCAGATCCTCAGCCGTTCTTTGGCGGGGAGGCGGCCGGCCCTGCGGGACGTCGCGAAGGAACTCGGCGTTGGCACACGGACGCTTCAGCGTCGGCTTCTGGGCGCGGGCCTGACCTTTCAACACCTCGTTGAAGTTACCCGCCGCGATCTGGCCCGTCATTATCTCAGGCAACCCGCAGTCGAGCTGAACGAAACGGCATTCCTGCTCGGATTCGAGGACGCAAACTCGTTTTTTCGGGCCTTTCAAATCTGGGAAGGCACGTCACCCGGAGAATGGCGCGCTCAACAGGGCTTTACCGAGGGTCTTCCGGCGGCGGAGCGAAAGCCAATGGCAAACCCGGTCGGCGCACGAGTGCTTCAGCCGTTCACCACCAAAATGAAAGGACGCATGTGAAACTCCTGGCAGCAACAACCGTGGCGCTATCTCTCAACTGCTCTCCATACGCCCAAACGAATTACGCTGGGACAGCATTGGATGCCGCGGGCGCTCCGGCCCCGGATTTGCCATCCATACAGATCGTGCGCAGCGGCTCACAACCTTCACGACCAGGGCCTGCCGAGAACTTTACCGGCAAGGTGCGTGTTGATCCCTTGTTCGTAGCGGGTGCTCCGGGCCGCGCACGCGGCTCGCTGGTCACGTTCGATCCCGGGGCGCACACTGCATGGCATGCTCACCCGCTGGGGCAGACGCTGATTGTGACCGAAGGCGTGGGCCGCGTGCAACGGTGGGGTGATCCGGTGGAAGAAATCCGCAAAGGAGACGTCGTCTGGATCCCGGCCGGTCAGAAGCATTGGCACGGGGCCGGAACAAATGGTTCGATGTCACACCTCGCCATTGTCGAGACCCTCGACGGCAAGTCGGTTGAGCACGCCCGTCCTTTACCGGGAAGGTTACGAATACTATATGACCGCGCGCGGCCGGCATCCCAATTCGCCCAATCGCTACATGTTTTCCAGCCTCCCCTTGCAGATGGCGTTCTTTCCCTTCAATCAGGTCGAAACCATCTCGCCGCGTCCGATCCTGATGATCGTAGGAGGGAAAGCGGATACGAAGTTTTGGAGCGACGAAGTTCATGCCAAAGCGCAGGAACCGAAGGAACTCTTCGTTGTCGATGGCGCCACACACATCGACATGTATGACAAACCGCAGTTCGTGATTCCCGCGGTCACGAAACTGACGGAGTTCTTCGCCAAGAGCCTGTAGGGAAGACGAATCATGATTACGAACCACTGCCTGCTGCGAAAACTGGGGGTCTGGGCTCCGACTCTCCTGGCGGCTCTGGCCATCGCTTCTGCAGGAGCACCAGACACGGGCAAGAGCGCCGATCCGCTGATGATCCAGGAGCAAGGGAGCTTCGCGGTGGGCGGCACTGTCCTGACCAACGCGGGGGCCTACGACGCCATTCATCGAAGCCCTGCCGGTCAAACGCTGCACGGCGACCATGCGTACGTTTTCTATCAAGTCCCGGTAGGCGCTCGCCGACTGCCGCTGGTGTTCTGGCACGGCATTGGCCAGTTCACGAAAACGTGGGAAACCACCCCAGACGGACGCGAAGGTTTTCAAAACATTTTTCTGCGTCGTGGCTTCCCCGTGTACGTGGTCCACCAGCCACGACGCGGCCATGCGGGTCGCAGCACGCTGCCGGCGACAATCACGCCGGTGCCTGACGAGCAGGACTGGTTCGGTACATTCCGCCTCGGAATCTGGCCGGACTTTTTCCCAGGTGTGCAATTCTCACGCGACCCGGAAGCACTGAACCAATACTTCCGCCAGATCACACCCGATACAGGCCCTCTCGATCCGGCGCTGAATGCGGCCGCAATCACCGCGCTGTTCAAAAAGGTCGGGCCGGGGATCAGTATTTCAGACGAGTTGCTGAATCTGTCTAAATGCCTTCAAAAGCAGCCCAAGGAAACAGGTCTGCTCAGCATATCAGCGAGTGCTCCAGGGGATGCGCGCCCTCGGAATGGACGAGAAATCCATCCTGAACAACATTTGGGAGTAGGCCTTGATGCAGAAGAAAGTCTGTGGAAGGATTGGGTTGAGGAATGCATCATTTCATCTCCGAACACTTCACAGCAGAAATCAATCTGAATATCGCTGAGGAAAGACCGGCCAGTTTCGATGTTATTGAGATGATCCCGTTTCACGTTGCACCGAGGACTTGCAGTCTTACGACGAGTAGGGTCTAGGCCGCTTCACACCATGCAGCGATTCGCACCTCAGATTGCTTACTACTTGGAGATGTTTCGCCGGGGCGACACGGACAACGCGTTCCACGGGTTGTTGGAGATTGACCGCGATGTTCTTCCCGAGTTGATGGCGGCCTTTCGGAATGAGCAGGACATCCGAGTGCGCGAGCTTCTCGTCGAGGTCATTTGGGAGTATCGCGAGCGGTCGGTCATCCCCTTTCTCGGGGAGGCACTTTCAGACAACGAGCCTCGTATCTGGCGGCAGGCACTGAACGGTTTGGTCACGCTTGCTTTGCCAGCCTCGCTCGACGTGTTGCGTGCAGCGAGGGCTCGGCAGCTTCCGACCCAGTGCGAAACGGAGGAGTTTCGTCGCTGGTTGGAGGAGACCATTGAGCAGACACAGACGGAGGCACAGAGAGCATGAGCATCACACACCAGCAGCCTAACTCAGGCGCTGCAAGCGAACGGCGGCTGGGCCGTCACTGTTGCAATCGGCGCGTCTCGTGGCCGCCGTCGCTGAGCTTGGGTCTAGGCGACTCAGCCGCGCATCAGCGCGATTGACCCCACGGCAGATGCCACGTATTTTCTTTTCGTGGACTACTCGAAGATCATCACCATTGAGCCCGGCAAGCGCAGCGGCAAGCCCTGCATCCGCGGACTTCGCATCACTGTCTATGACGTGCTCGATTATCTTTCGTCTGGCATGACGCACGAGGAGATTCTCAGCGACTTCCCTTACCTCACCGAAGAAGACATTCGGGCGTGCCTGTCATTTGCAGCCGACCGCGAGCGGAAGACAGCCTTTCTAGCCGGTGAAGCTGCTCTTCGATGAGAACCAGATGAGTGGCACTTCTCAATCACAGATCTCGAATCAATAGATCACTTCACTCGCTCCGCAGCGCCACCATCGGATCGACCTTCGCCGCGCGGTGAGCGGGCAGCCACGCCGCCAAGCACGCCGCCCCCGCCAACACCGCGGCGCTGAATAGATAGAACCTTGGTTCGGCTGACGTGACTCCAAACAGAAGGCCTTCCGCGGCGCGCGCCAATATCCGCGCGGCGAATAGCCCAACCCCCATTCCGATCACGACCTGGAGCATGATCTCGCAAAAGACTCCGGTAGCGACGCGACTGGGCGTAGCTCCGAGGGCCATCCGGACGCCGAACTCTGCCCTGCGGCGAGCGACGGAGTAACTTAGGATTCCGTACAGACCGATCGCCGCGAGCGCCAGCGCCACAACCGCGAAACTCGTGGCGAGGCTTGCGAGCAGCCGCTCGCTCAGGAGCGTCGCATCGATCTGTTGCTCGACCCCGATCACGTCGGAAATCAGCGTGTTCGAGTGAAGGGCTTCGACTTCCCGGGCCACGGTCTGGATCAGAGTCGGCGCTGGTTGATCGGAGGATACGGCGAGGGTGATCCGTGAGATGGGGTAAACCGGCTGCCACAAGGGAACGAACGCAAACCGGGGCGCCGGCTCACGCACGCTCAGGTGCTTGTAGTCCTGGACAATGCCCACCACCTGATAGACACCCGGCTCTCCGAAATCAATCGTGCCACCGATGGGCGTTCGTCCAGCGAAGCAAGCCTTCGCGGTGGACTCATTGACAATCGCCACCTTGAGCGCCCCTTGCCGATCACCCGGCTCAAACGTCCGCCCGGCCAGAAGCCTGATTCCGAACGCCTGAAAATAATCCTCCGAGACGTGATTCAGGTGAACGACCCGGTCCGTGTCGCTGGGAGGCTGATAGCCGGACACCGTGACCATGCTGCCGGCATCGCGTCCGGACAGCGGCGTCAACACGGAAAGACTGGCCGCGCGAACCCCGGACACCTGGCGGACGCGCTCCAGCACGCTCTGGCAAAACTGCTCTCGCGTTGCACTTGCGGTGTCTGCCGGGAAATCAGGATTCAGAGACAAGGTAAGCACCTGATGGCCAGTGAATCCGAGATCGACCGTCCGGAGATTGGCCATGGTTTTCGCGAACATCGCCGCCGGAACCATGAGCACCAGCGAGAGCGCCACCTGGCCCGCGACCAGCCAACGCCCCACCGCCCCGAATCGCCGCGATCCGGCCAGCCGCCCCTCACCTTCCTTCATCGCGGCCTGTGGATCGGTGCGAAGGGCCCGCACAGCCGGCCACAGCCCCGTCAGCAACCCCGCGGCCAGCGCGATGCCGGCGGCGAACCCGCCCAGCCTCCAATCGAATGGTGTCTCGAGCAGGATCGGGTTCCTTCCGATCGCAAAGAATCCCGTCAGCCCCTGAACGGCCCAGTAGGCGATCGGCAAGCTGGCCGCGGCGCCGATAAAGAAAAGCAACAAACTCTCCGTCATCATCTGACGGAGAATTCGCCCCGCGGTGGCTCCGGTGGCCAGCCGGATCGAAAATTCGCGGGAGCGCGCGGCGCCCCGCATCAGGAGCAGAGCGCCCAAATTGGCGCAGGCCATCAAGAGCACGATGGCGGAAACCAGCGTCAGTGCATAAAGCGGCTTCGAAAAGCGGGACCGCAGCCGGTCCAACCCCCGGGAGGCGGAAGACAGTTCCACGTGGTCCCAGTATTTCTTCCGAAATTCTGATGACTGATTCTGGTCTCTCATGAACGACTGAAAGATCGTGTCGGCCTGAGCACTGGCCTGTTGGGGGGTCACTCCCGGCCGCAGGCGGGCCACGGCGTCAAACCACCACCCGCCGGCATCCGTGACCAAGTCCCGCTCCAGTGTGATGGGCAGGGTCACATCGACTTGTCGGCCTGGTTGAAGGCCCCAGAATTGGGCCGGGGTGACTCCGACAATCGTGTAAATCTGGTCCCGGAAGGAAACGCTTCGTCCGATCACGCCGGGATCGCCTCCGAATCGCCGCTGCCAATAGCTGTAGCCGATGACCGCTACCGGAGGATTCAGCCTCTCGTCCTCCAGGGTCAGCAACCGGCCGGCCGCGGGCTTTAAGCCGAGCACCTCGAAATAATTCCCCGAAGCCACCTGCCCGAACACTTGCTCGACTTTGCCGTCCACTTCCACTCTCAGTTCGTCGGCCGCAAACGCTGCCATTCCCGAAAACGCGGACGTCTCCTCCCGGAAACGCTCAAAACAGGGATAAGGGGGAGCACCGCCTTTTCCGTCGGTCCCGGCGACCTGGATGAATACCAAATCGTGCGCTCGCTCCACCGGGAGCGTTCGCAGCAGCACCGTGTCCACCAGGCTGAAAATAGCGGTATTCGTCCCGATGCCGAGCGCGAGCGTCAGCACGGCCACGGC
>CAYYSX010000344.1:0-6044 GCA_964474315.1 uncultured Verrucomicrobiota bacterium
TCAGCCAGTGTCGGCATCAGCCGGGTTGCTGGAGCGAAGTGGACGAGCACGCCATTGGGACCAAAGGCACGGCGCACATCGGCCGCGGCCAGATCGAGCCGACAGGCCAGGAGGTCATCCGGTTCCGAGGCGAGAAACGGATCGATCCCTATCAACAGGAACACGACGATCTGTTTGCGGCCATCCGCAACAACACTCCGTTCAACGAAGCCTTCAACGGAGCGCATTCCACCATGACCTCCGTCCTCGGCCGCATGGCCACCTACTCCGGTAAGGAAGTCAGTTGGGAGGATGGTATCAATTCTCAGTATAGCTACTTTCCCGAGCGCCTCGCCTGGGATGCCCAGCCGAGGTCGTTGCCCGACGCGGAAGGATTCTACCAGATTCCCGTGCCCGGAGTGTGGAAGGTCTCGTAAGGCGTTCGTCCCGCCGTCCTTCATTGGTGTTCGCCGGGGCGAAGCCGCGGTCTGGAAACGCGAGTTGGTGACGTGCAGCAACCTCCCGGCTCGCCGAGCTCCAGCTCCTTCCCTAGGCCGCCAGTTAGCCACCCGGCGGCGGATCATTCGATCCGCGCCGCGTTTGGAGTCCCGGCTTTAGCCGGCGGAGACGCCCCTTATCGTGACGTGCCGCAAAACGATCTACCTGTTGAACCTACTTTCCGCGTGCCGCCCGTCCGGCGGTCTCCTCGGCCCGTTTTATGATCCACGCGCTGAGGACATCCTGCCGGCTGGACCGACGGCTTGTTGGGTTGACGTTCCTCACCGTCGTTCTGGCGGTGACCACGTTGGCCGCTCCGGCCCGGCCCAGTTTTCTCTTCATCCTCACCGATGACCAGCGGTTCGACACCCTGGGCTGCACCGGAAACAAATTGATTCAAACTCCGAACCTCGACCGTCTCGCCATGCGGGGCGTGCGGTTCCAGAACCACTTTGTCACCACTCCGATTTGCTGTGTGAGCCGGGCCTCGCTGTTCACGGGGCAATATCAACGACGCCACCGGATCGGTGACTTCGCGACGCCGCTGACCGCTCAGCAATGGGCGGCGTCTTATCCCGCCCAGCTCCGCGCCGCCGGCTACCGGACCGGGTTCATCGGCAAGTTGGGTGTGGGGGACGGGACTGCCGTTGCGGCCCTGGCCGGCGAATTCGATTTCTGGCGGGGCCAGCCCGGACAAGCCGGTGAATGGTTCATCGATCCAGACGATCCGCAGCAACGACACATGACGGCGCGGATGGGCGAAGAAGCGCTGGAGTTCCTCGACGGTTGCGTGCCAGATCAGCCGTTCTGCCTTTCGCTTAGCTTCAACGCACCGCACGCGCGGGACGGCAAACCGCGTCCCTTCGAGCCTGATCGGCGGGATGAAGCGTTCTATTCCGACCTCCGGATTCCTCCGCCCGTCTCGGCCACACCGGAGGACTTCGCCCGCCTGACGGAATTTGTGCAGCAATCCGAGGCGCGGCGGCGATGGGAGCCTCGCTTCTCCACCGACGAGAAGTATCAGGCGACGATGAAAGACTATTATCGCTTGATCACCGGAATTGACCGGGAGGTGGGGCGCTTGGTTGAACGGCTGGCCAGCCGGGGACTGGCGGATCACACAGTGATTTTGTTTACCTCAGACAACGGCTGGTTGGCTGGCGAGCACGGACTGGCAGACAAATGGTTCATTTACGAAGAATCGATCCGCGTGCCGCTGGTGATCGTCGATCCGCGGATGCCGCCGTCGGCGCGCGGCCTCACGGTGGACGTCATCACGCTGAACCTGGATTTAGCGCCGACCATGCTGGCTCTGGCTGGACTACCGGTTCCGGCATCCATACAAGGCCGAAGCCTGGAGCCGTTTGTGCAGGGGGACCGGCCGGTTGGCTGGCGCACGGACTTTTTCTTCGAGCATCATTTTGGTCCGCACATCATCCCGCCGAGTGAAGGCATCCGGAACGAGCACTGGACCTATGTGCGCTGGCTGCCGCCGAATCCGGAAATCGAGGAACTTTACGACCTTCGTCGTGATCCGCTGCAACGCACCAATCTCGCGGCAAACCCGGCTCAGGCCACGCTCCTTCATTCGCTCCGCTTGCGTTCGCTGCAAGCGGCGGAGGACTTGAAGTGAGGCGGTTTGCCGTCGGAAAAGGATGAGGAGGAACAGGTGCCTGAGGTAGGGCTGCCGCGCGGCGGCGGCCCCGCGTTCCACGCGCAGCGCCGGAACGCGGCAGTTCGCAGTGCCGCGTCCATCCTTTGGCAGCGTGACCAGGGGTCGGATGGAGCGAGAGTTCTTTGGCGTTGCGCTGCCAATGGCCGCCCAGAAACTGAGATGCGCCCAAGTCGGACGAGGCACCAATCGAAAATTGAAAATCGAAGGTGTGTCGTCAGTGTCCGCGGCCGTGAATCGCATTGACCAACGGTTTGCCGATCTACGGGCCCGCCAACAGAAAGGGCTGGTGATCTACATCGGCGCTGGAGATCCCGACCTGGAGGCCACTCGCCAGCTCGCTCTCGCCTTCGACCAGGCGGGAGTGGACGTCCTGGAACTCGGCGTGCCGTTCAGTGATCCACTGGCCGACGGGTTGGTCAACCAACTGGCGGCCCAGCGGGGCCTGGCCAGCGGGACTACCCCACCGCGGGTCCTCGAAGCCGTCGCCGCCATCCGCCGCGAGTCGCAGATTCCCATCGTTCTCTATCTCTATTTCAACCTGCTCCACCGCGTGGGGACCGATCGGTTCATCCAGGAAGCGGCCCGGGCCGGAGTGGACGGGTTGCTGGTACTCGATTTGCCTCCCGAAGAATCAGAGAATTACGAAGCGCTGATGGCGGACGCCGACCTCTGCCCGGTGTACCTCGTGGCCCCCACCACCCCCGACGACCGCATCGCCTTGATCGCTCCGCGGACGCGCGGTTTCATCTACTACGTCAGCCGCGAAGGAGTCACCGGCATGCAGGCTCGGATTAGCGATACCATTGGGGAAATGACCGGTCGCATCCGTGTCCACAGCCCGCTGCCCATCGCGGTGGGGTTCGGTATTTCCAATCCGGAACAGGCCCGTGCCGTGGCCCAACACGCTGAAGCCATCGTGGTCGGAAGCGCGGTGGTGAACCGGATTGCCGAACTCGGTCACCACCCGGACCTCGTCCCCCGCGTCACGGCCTTTGTTTCGTCCCTTTCCCAAGCGATTAAGTCATGAGCTCCCCCAAGTCGTCCCGATCCTCCCCCGGCCCGAACCCCGACCATTTTGTCATCATCATGGCCGGTGGACGGGGCGAACGGTTCTGGCCCGTCAGCCGTGAAACGACCCCCAAGCAACTCATCACGTTGTTGGGAAAGCGGTCGTTTCTTCAGCAAGCGGTGGACCGGGTGTTACCGCTCGTGCCCCGAAAAAACATTCTGGTCATCACGAACGCGGTGCAGGCGGCGGCCGTGCGCCGGCAATTGCCTCAGCTTCCGGCCGACAACGTGATTGCCGAGCCCGTGGGACGCGACACCTGCGCCGCGGTGACGCTCGGGGCGGCCTTGGTGGGCGCGCGTTCCACCACGGCCACCATGGCCGTCCTACCCGCGGACCACGTCATTCCGGATGCACCCAAATTTCAGCAAGTGCTGCGCGATTCGCTCGACCTCGCCTCGCGCGGACAAGTGATCGTCACCATTGGCATCCGTCCCACCGGGCCGGAAACGGGATATGGTTACATCCGCCATGATCTGACGGCGCTGCCCGCTCCGGCAGGCGTGAAGCGTTACCGCACCACGTTTCACAAAGTGGAGCAATTCGTGGAGAAGCCGGTGCTGGAAAAGGCCGTCGAATACGTCAACGCCGGCAACTATCGCTGGAACGCCGGCATGTTCGTCTGGTCGTTCGTCACCGTCACCAACGCCCTGGAGCAGCATCAGCCCGACTTGAATGCCGCGTGTCACCGCTGGTTCGCGGCGGCGGCCAAGGGACCCAAACCGCTGGCCCGGATCCTGGCGAAGGAATATCCCGAGATTCGCAAGATCAGTGTGGATTACGCGCTGATGGAAAGGGCCCACAACGTCGTGGTCGCCGACGGAACGTTCGACTGGGATGACCTCGGGGCGTGGCCGGCGCTCGCTCGCCATGTCCAACAGGATCCGGAGGGCAATGCGGCGGTGGCTGACTTGGTGCAGGTCGATTCGGCGCGCAACGTGGTTTATGACGCCCGGACCCGGGGACGCAGCCCGGTCGCGTTGGTCGGAGTAAAGGACAGCATCATTGTCCTCACCGACGACGCGACGCTCGTTGCGACCAAGTCCGAGGCACAGAAGATCAAGGAATTGGTAAAGAAACTCGCCGCCGATCGGGCTCACGCGAAGCTGGTCTGACCTGCGACTGCCACCCTGAGGCCCGTGTAGCGTCGGCTGTCCTCAGCCGACCCTTGGGCCGCCGAGCGGTGCAGGCGCCTTGTGCTCCACGCCGGTTGGCTCCTACTTACTCCATCGGCGTGGCCAAGCCTCGCAGTCGGCTGAGGACAGCCGACACTACAGGCCTTCCACTTCGGTCCTCTCTCCTCGGCTCCATCACCTCGCTAAAACTGAGATGTGCCCTCCTTAGTCTCGCTTCTCCCCAGCGGTTGGAACGCCTCCCGGAAAAGGGGTGTCGGAAGGCACCATCCTCCCGTCGCGGAGGGACAATCGGCGGCTCGCGGCCGTGGCCAGGGCCGGATTGTGGGTGACCACCACCAGCGTCAGGCCCTCGGCATTCAATTCCTGGAAGAGCTGCAGAATGGTCTCGCCCGTTTGACTGTCGAGATTCCCGGTCGGCTCGTCGGCCAGGAGCAGGAGCGGACGGTTCATCAGCGCCCGGGCGATGGCCACCCGCTGCATTTCACCGCCGGACAGTTCGTGCGGACGATGATCCCGGCGGCTCGAGAGTCCCACCCGTTCCAGAAGTTCGTCCACCCGCTGCGGCTGCTGACGTCGGGCGAAGAACGCGGGAAGCGCCACATTTTCCGCCACGGTCAACGTCGGCACCAGGCCGAAGTGTTGGAACACGAAGCCCAGTCGCTCCCGGCGCAACCGGGTCCTTCCGGCTTCGGACAATTGGGCGACGTCCTCTCCATCCAACTGCAAGGTGCCGGTACTGGGCGTGTCCATGCAGCCGAGCAGGTTCAGCAACGTCGTTTTGCCGGAACCGGACGGCCCGACGATCGCGACAAACTCACCGAAATAAATTTCGAAGGAAGCCTCCTTCAAGGCGGAGACGACTTCGCGTCCCCGGGGATAACGTTTGCCCAGTCCGGCCGCCACGACCACCGCCCGAGATGCGGGAGAAGAGGAAATCATCACGTGCCGGAGGGAGAGCGGATGGCTTCGCGGGGAGTGAGTCGGGCCGCGCGCCAAGCGGGGAGGAAACCGGCCACGCTTCCTAACAAGAGCGTGCCGGCGAAGCAGAGGACGACCACGCCTGGCTCCAGTTGGACCAGGGCGTCCGCAGGAGCAAATGGAAGGCGGTTCCGCAACCAGGCCTCGACCCCGCGGGAAGCCAGGGCCGCGGCCCCCAAGCCGACCACGGCGCCCGTGGTACAGATCAGCAGGGTCTCCAGCCAGAACAGGCGGAACACATCACCCGGCGACGCTCCCAGGGCGCGCAGCACTCCGATTTCTCTCACCCGTTCGGCGACCGCCATCAGGACCGCATTGCTCACTCCGGCTCCGGCCGCCAGCAGGGCCACCAGGGCCACACAAGCCAGCCACACATGGGTCGAACCGACCATGTCCTGAATGGTGCGGAAGAGATGGGTGAGAGGCACGATGTTCATATCCATGCCGGCATTGCAGCTCCGTAGCCGTGACACGGCCCGGTCGAGTTGCGCGGGATCGCGCAGTCGTACCAAGATGTGAGTCAACGCCGCCTCGTGGCGCAGGTCACGTTGGGCCGCGGCGAGCGGCAGAAACAAAAATGCGTCGTCGGCGCCCCCGGTCGGACGGAGCACGCCGGACACGCGGCGAGGGCCAGGCAATTCATCGATCCGAACTTCGTCTCCAACCTTCCATCCCTGGTGTTCAGCGATCTGCGCGCCGAGCAGGATTTCCT
>CAYYSX010000345.1:0-6025 GCA_964474315.1 uncultured Verrucomicrobiota bacterium
TCCCTGACAGGACTGCAATAAACTGAGATGCGCCCATCAAGCGGTGGTGGTCTCCAGCTCCCCGCGGTGTGGTGCTGCGTTACACCTCGTCGAGGGGTTCCAGCGCATCACCAAACTGACCCGGATGATGGTCCATCTTGTCCATGAGCGAGAGATAGAGCCGGCACATCTGGCGATTCGCCTTCTCCTTATAGTCGAGAACCCGCCCGCCCTGGATACGCCCGCCGCCTCCGCCGACCACCACGACCGGCAGTTGCGTCGCGTCGTGGCTGCCGGTGAGCATGCTGGAACAGTAAAGCAGCATGGTGTTGTCCAGCAGAGTCCGGTCACCTTCCTGAATGGTGTCCAGCTTGCGGGCAATGTAGCCCACCTGTTCGAGGAAGAACTGATTGACCTTGAGCCAGTCCGCCGTGTCACTGTGGGAAAGAAGGTGGTGGATCATATAATCCACGCCCAAATGCGGGAAGCGCAGCGAGCTGTGATCATTGTTCAGCTTCAACGTGCAGATCCGCGTCGTGTCCGTCTGGAATCCCAGCACCACGATATCCGCCATGAGCCGCATGTGTTCGGCAATATCCTGGGGAATGCCATCGGCCGGACGCGGGATGTTCGGTTCCGTCAGCGTCGGACGCCACCCCTGCAGCTCGCCCTTTTTTCCTGCGTTTTCAATTCGTTGTTCCACCTCCCGCACCGAGTCCAGATATTCGTCCAGCTTTCTCTGGTCGGCGGTGCTGATGTGGCGACGGAAGTCTTTGGCGTCCGTCAGCACGGCATCGAGCACACTTTGGTCCCCACGGGCGACGTCGTCCTTGAAAAGCCGGTCGAAGGCCAGGGCTGGATATAACTCCAGCGGCGTCGGGGTGGTCGGTGAGGTCCAGGAAATATGCGAGCTATAGAGCATCGAATAATTCTTATGCACGGAGGGATTCGACTTCTCACAACCGAGCACCAAACTGGATACTTTGGTGGAGTGGCCGTAGCGCTGGGCCAAAATCTGATCAAAGCTGGTGCCGGATCGAATTTCTCCGCCGGAAGCCAGCGGAGCCCCCGACAACAGATTACCGGTTTGTGAGCTATGGATGTTTCCTTTGAGCGCCTCCTCGTTGTAGAGCCCGCGAATAAAGAGCATCTTCTCCCGCAGATCTTGAAGTGGCTCGAGCACCTTCCCTAGTTTCAGTTCCTTGCCGTCCCCCGTGGCATGCCATTCCTTGCTATGAAAACCATTGCCGGAAAACAGGACCGCCAATCGGACGGGCGCGCCACTTGCCGGTTTCGTGGCAGTCGGAATATCCCCCCAAACAGGAAGCGACTCCATCCAGGGCAAGGCCATCGTGACACCGACGCCGCGCAGAAACGTGCGGCGCGAGAACAGGTGCATCTTCATCAGTTCATTCCTTTCAATCGGTTTTTAAGTTCAGTCGCCTCGATCCTTTCCGCGAATCTGGCGGAATTGTTGACTCCGAACAATGGTTTCGACGGCGGCGCTGACCCGGTAGTCCTTTTCGGACAAGCTCTGCTGCATCTGGGCGAGCAGCGGTCGGTCCGACAAGAGAACACCGCGGCCCAGCGCGTAACCAAGCAGTTTGCGGCAGAACTGCTGCAACACCGCGTCGCGTTTCCGGGTCAGCAGATAGGCGCGCAACTCATCCAGTCCGCTGACCACGGATCCGTCGAACAACTCCGCCCGGGTTGCGATCGGGCGTCCGGCCAGATCGCTGGTTCGCGCGCGGCCGATGGCGTCAAACCCCTCCAGAGCAAATCCGTAGCCGTCGATGCGCCGGTGGCAGGTGGCGCATTGGGGGTCGCCGCTATGCTTCTCCACCAGTTCCCGAACGGTGAGTGTTTCGCTCGCCTCGTCCTCGGGCAAGGGGGGCACGCCCTTGGGTGGACGTGGTAACTTGTCGCCCAAAAGCACTTCGCTGACCCAGTTTCCGCGGAGGATCGGACTGGTGCGCGACGCACCGGACTGTTTCGCGAGCGTCGTGGCCATCGCCAGCACCCCTCCGCGCGAATACGCTTTCACTCCGTCCACCCGGCGCCATTCCGTTCCGGTCACTCCGGGAATTCCATAGTGGTCGGCCAGAGCTTCGTTCAGGAAGGTATGATCCGCGTCAAAAATCGACAGCACGGAGCGATCGTTTTGAAACAGGTCGGTGAAAAATAAGATCGATTCCTCCTGCATGGCTCCGCGCCGGTCGATAAAGCTGGGAAAATGCCGTTCGCTCTTCTCATCGAGAGACTCGAAATCATAGATATGCAGCCACGCCAGAGCGAACTCCGTGGCCAGGCGTCGAATGCGGGGATCGCGCGTCATCCGACGCGCCTGCGCCGCCAGGGCGTCCGAATCCTGCAAATGCCCGGCTTCGGCGGCGACCCGCAACTCGGCGTCAGGTCCAGAGGCCCAGAGGAAGTAACTCAGCCGGGTGGCCAGTTCCCAGTCGGAAACGGGTCCGGGATCCGTACCGGGAGCGGCCTTTTCGAGCCGATACAGGAAGGCCGGAGCCACGAACACCCGCGCCAGCGTGAGACGAAACGCCTCGTCATGAGGAATCTCCTCTTCGCGCAACCGACGGTAGAAGGCCGGCAGCTCACCTTTCTCTTCCTTCGTCAGCGGGCGGCGGTAGGCGCTGCTCGCGAACTCGACCAGTGAGTCAACCTGCTGGGGTTCGGTATCGACCAGCCATTGGCGAAACGCGGCCGCCCGCTCCTCCACCGGCTTGCGCATGGGCTCGAACACCGTCGGATCCGCGTCCTGGGTGGCGTATTGCCAGATCTGCTCCAGCGCATCGACCAACAGGAGCGCGTCCTGACTCACATACCGAAACTCGCTCCACAGCCGGTCCAGCCGGGCTTTCTCCTGCTCGTTCAGCATGAGTCGTGCGAGGTGATCGTCTTCGCGATGAAAGAGAGTGAGCGTCACCACTTCATCGACGGGCACGATCTTCGTGTAACATAGGGCCGGGGGAAACCAGTGCCGAAATTCTTCCAAACTGGCTTCGATCCTTTTCTGAGCCGCGCTGCCTTCGGTCACCAGAATGGGAGTGCTGTGGGAAACCTGCCGGCTTTGCGAAGTCCACTGCCCTCCGGTTCCGGTCACCAAGGTCTCGCCCGCGACCAAGCCCGAAGTCCGCTCCGGTTTGGACGTCGTGAGCTGAACTTGAACACTCCCTTCCGCACCGGCTTGGGGATGAAGAAGGGCCGTCGTCACCAGCTCCGCGCCCGCGACCAGATCGGCCGGCAGACGAATCTCAATTACCGAGGGGGCTATGACACTCAGACTCGCCGCATCGATCTCGCCGCCATCCGGAAGCGTGCCAAACCGCGCGGGATCCAGGCCCCAGGTGGAGGGCGGCCCGGAGTTCGCGGAGATCTTCGCGGAACGGGTCGCGGCCAGGAGCGGCCCACCCAACGAGCGGGCTTGATAATACAAAGCCCCATCCGGGCTGTCCGCCTGGCCCGGGGGCTCTGCGGTCAGGAGCTGTTGAAGATCCGCGGCGAGACGTTCCTTTTCTGGGTCGCTGGTCGCGGCCTGCCAGCGCGCCAGAAGCGAGCCCGGCGGAATGACGGGCGTGGTTTCACTGCGGGAGACCGGTTCGGTATAGAAATGCCAGATATCATGGTTACCAAAGCGGTCGGCGTGCGGGTTAGCCACCAGGACATCACCGGAAACATCATGACTCAGGTTCCACTCCCGCCCGTCGTTGCCTTTCAACACCAGTTCAATCTCCGTTAGATCACAAGCGTGATCGCCATGGCGCGGGCCGATCAGCAGAGAGACGAAGTCGCCCGATCGGACCGTGACCTTTTCGAGCGGGCCCAATTCCACCGCCTGCGCTCCCTGCGCCACTCCGTGGGCCAACCGCTGGCGCGTCTTGCCCCGGCGCACTTCGACGAACCACTCCACTCCGTTCCCGCACTCCGGATGCGCGTGCGTGACCTTTCCTTCAATGCGCAAGGTCATGGCTCGAGGACTCCGCCAGCCCACTCCGACATTCAACTTGGGCGTGGGATGTACCGCCACGCCGTGCGGCTTGAGGTGGCCGGGAATACGCACCGATTGAGCGGAAGAATTGGCTACCAGGTTGGGGGTTCCTTCCGAACCCCAACCGTTGACGAAGTCGTAGCCGGCCAGCCCTTCGATCCGCGTGGTAAACTGATCGAGGGCCACGCTGCTCGATCCGATTCCTAAATAATCAAGCCACGCCTCCAGCGCGTCCGGATCGAGCTGATACCGTTGCGCTAGCTCGGATACGTCCACCGGCGCATCGCTCGCGGCCAACTCGGTTACCGCGGCCAGGCAGAGGGCCGTGGAGGCGAGGAAACGGTCGCGGCGGGCGATTAGTTCATCGATATGACCACGAACGTCACGCAGCAACACCTCTGCCCGTCCGGGCGCGACCAGCCGCGGGGTCTCCCAAACCACGACGTCGTTCGCATGGCCGTCTCCGGCATCGTTGACGGCCAGATAAGCAATGACCTCCGTGGCGTTGGTCGGCGCAGTGAGTTTGAGCCGCAGGTCCTGTTTCGTGGTCAACGGACTGACCGGTTCCATCCAGGCTTTGGGCCCGCCCACTTTGCCGATATGTCCGACACTGGAATATTTCCAGAGCGCCCTTTGCCACTGGGCAATCTCATTCGCGAGGGCGGTCGCATCCTCGGGTTTTGCCGTCCGCCAGCGCGCGCGAAGATCATCCAGCAGAAACGAAGGCTCGGAACGATTCAGAACTTCCCCAAGTGAGCGGAGATATTTGGCACTGAGGCCGTGCTGGTGTGCGACCGCCTCGATCCCGTTATCCGTCGCCAGCCGCTCCCGTTCCAACAAAGCGGCCTTCAAGTAGGCCTCCACGGGCAACCGCCCACCTTCGTTCGTATTAAACACAATGCCTTGAAGGTTGACCTGGTCGCCGCCCGTCGGGTCGGTGTAGATGCGATAGAGCTCCCGGATCTCCGTTAGAATCTCCTCGGCCCAATCCCGCCGGGTAGTTTTGGAAGAAAACCGGAACCCGTCCGGCACCAGAACCGCATGCCGGGCGAGTTCCTTGCCGGCATCCAGATACTTGCCCAACAGGGCAGGGGACATGACCAGGGACTGACCCGTGTTCATGAATCCTTCTCCCGCTGCGCTATCTCCCGGAAACTCGCGGACGGGATCGAGCGAATCCACGCCGGTGAGGTCGCGCACGGTAAAGGTGTATTCGGCGTTGTTGAGGCGACGCAAGACCACGGGACCGGGATCTCCGGCATGGGCCAGAGCTACTTCGTTCAGGGCCTCGCTCACCCAGTCCAGCAAACGTTGACGTTCGACTGGGGAAAACTGGGCCTGGTCCTGGGGAGGCATTTCCCCAAGAGAAATCTGTTCGACGATATCCTCCCAAACTTTCGGATGCCGGGAAACCTCCTGAAACGAAGTGAATCGCTCCAGGTCCAGATCGCCCTTTTGTTTTTCCGTCGAATGACACTCCAGGCAGTAGTGCCGGATCAGGGGCGCGATCTCGTCGTTGAATCGCTGGCCCAGCGGAGCCGCCTGCACCGCCAGGGCCGCGCCACTCCATGACACCGCCAGCGCCAGGATAGGATAGATTCGCATTCGACTCATAGCTATGTCACATGAAATGGAGCCAGACAGAATTGATTCCGGTATCTTGCCTTATTTTGCCTACAACTAACTTACTTTCCACTGGTTTTCGCCCAAGTTCTTGCTGTTTCAGCAAGGACGAAGCGGCCGGTGCGGCCGAGGCGTGCGCCAACCCGGTGACCGGCGGGCCCGCCCGGACCGGGCGTCACCCTGGTTTTCCCGATCCGCGGACCTCGCCTCCGCCGGACCCGGTTTGCTCATGAACGCCTCTGCCTTCGCGACTCGCGCCGACCCACCTGCCCACCTGAATCGCAGAACCTTCATGGAAAGATGAAGCGAGCGTGGTCTTGGCCCCCCCACGCGAGCAAGCGTTAAGAGCCGGTGGGAACCTTCAAGGGCGCATCTCAGTTTTTTGGATGGGGAGCGTACGCCTCTGGCGTGCCGAACCGG
>CAYYSX010000346.1:0-1484 GCA_964474315.1 uncultured Verrucomicrobiota bacterium
CGTGTAGCTCAATTGGTAGAGTAGCGGTCTCCAAAACCGTTGGTTGGGGGTTCGAGTCCCTCACGCCCTGCCAAAAACCTCGCGGAGGGGTGGCAGAGTGGTCTATTGCGGCGGTCTTGAAAACCGCTGTGGGGTCACACCCACCGGGGGTTCGAATCCCTCCCCCTCCGCCAATATTGCTTTGTGTCTAGGTTCTACATTCAACTGCTGATCTGGGTGGTCGTCGTCGGAGTCTCCTTCGGGTTGCTCTGGAGGTTCGGCTATCTGACGCGCTTTGCGACGTATGTCGGGGATACCCGGGACGAATTGAAGAAGTGCGCCTGGCCCAACCGCGATGAGTTGCGGGAAGCCACCGTGCTGGTCCTGATCCTGGTCGGCCTCATGGGCATTTTTCTGATGATTTCCGACTGGGGGATCCTGCGAGTCATTCGCTTCCTGATTGGTTAAGCCGCGCCTCCCATGAAATATCAGTGGTTCGCCCTTCACGTACTGGCCGGCAAGGAGCAGAAGGTCCGGGATAGCATCCTCAAGCGTCTCAAGATCGAGGAAATGGAGCCCTACATCAACGAGGTGCTCCTCCCCATGGAGAAGGTGGTCGAGGTCCGGGGCGGGAAGAAGACGGTCACCAACCGGAAGCTCCATCCGGGTTACCTGTACATCGAGATGGCGCTGCTCGACGAGAACCGGCGCCTGCTGGAGAAACCTTGGTACTTCATCAAAGGAATCGATGGCGTCATCGGTTTCATTGGCGGTGAACGGCCCGCCGAGGTGGAGCTGGATGAGATCAACACCATCAAATCTGCCATCAGCGACGCCGAGGATACCGAAAAGCCGAAGGTCAATTTCGAGGTGGGAGAGACGGTCAAGATCAACGATGGACCGTTCCTCAACTTCAGTGGGCTCATCGAGGAAATTGAGCCCGACAAAGGCAAACTGAGGGTCACCGTGGATATTTTCGGGCGGAAGACGCCCGTCGAACTGGAATACTGGCAGGTCGAGAAGGCGTGACGCCTCACCGCGGCTGCTCCCTCCATCGCACTAGAAAGCACACATCATGGCGAAGAAAGTCACCGGCTTGGTCCGGTTGCAAATTCCGGCCGGTCAGGCCAACCCGGCACCTCCGGTCGGTCCTGCCTTAGGTTCCCAAGGCATCAACATCATGGCGTTCTGCAAGGAATTTAACGCTGCCACCAAGGACAAGGCCGGGCTGGTGATCCCCGTGGTCATAACGGTCTATCAGGACAAGTCCTTCACCTTCATCCTCAAGTCGCCGCCCGCGGCCGTACTGCTCAAGAAAGCGGCCGGCATCGCTTCCGGCTCCAAGTCCCCCAACAAGGAGAAAGTGGGCAAGGTTACCCGAAAACAGGTCCTGGAGATCATCAAAACCAAGGGATCTGATCTGAACGCAAACAGTGAAGAGGCCGCCTTCCGCATGATCGCTGGCACCGCCCGCAACATGGGCATCGACATCGTGGATTGAGCGT
>CAYYSX010000346.1:1584-6014 GCA_964474315.1 uncultured Verrucomicrobiota bacterium
CTGGGGAACGGTGCGGAGATCTGGCGACTGGATGAGTCGGGACAGAAGGTCAATTCCTGGGGAGGAATGTACGAAACTATCGAAGGTCTGACCATGAGCCCGTCCGGTATCCTCTACGCCATGGAAAACCGTATGGGGGATATCGCCGTCCGAGGCTGGGATCCCTATTCTGGGAGGCTGGTCAGACAATTGACGGAACCGCCCTGGATGGGTGTTTGGGGCAACCGGTTTGCGCTTCCGGTGACATTGGCGGCGGGCCGCAGTGGCTCTGTTTATGCCGTCGGTTACGAATTCAATTTGGACCCCTTTCTATGGGGCGAGAACGCCGGGGTTCTCCGGCTCAATGAGGTGGGGGATCGCCCTGACTGGCCGCTCGATCCGTGGATTCCGTATGGGGCTGGAGGCGCGGGCTCTGTTTCCGACCTGGGACTGGACGACGCCGGAGACATTTATCTCAGCGATGCCAGTTTAGGAATCCTCAAATACCATGGAGCCAGCGGCGAATTCCTGGGGCAGGTCGTTCCACGAGCCTCGGACGGCCTTCGTTCGCCGGTTTCGCTCGTTTTCGGGCCCGACGGATTGCTGTATGTGCTGGATTCGGGAGACCGCATCCACACCTACGATCCGTCCACGGGGTTGCGGATCAGGTCTCCCGTGGTTCCGGAAAGCGGTCAGTTGACGGCCGGCCTCAGCATGGACATCGCTCCCGATGGCATCCTCTACGTGCTTTCGGCGTCCCGGATCCAGAAGTTCGACCCGGTTTCCGGCGACGTCGTCGATACGTTTGATCTGACCTCCCTGGTCAGCACGCCCGGCGTCTACCTGTCCCCCTCCATTGCCTACTTTCAGATACCCGAGCCCACCACCTGGGTCCTGACCCTGACCGGCCTGGGACTTCTCACCTATTGGGTACGACGAAGCGGCTAAAGAGCCGGAGCCCATTGAACGGCCAACGGCTACGGACGCATCTTGAATTTGTGCTGACTGGGACTGCGGGGTCAAAGCTCCAAAGGCCAAGCTCCAAGCTCCAAAAAAGTTCCAAGCTCCCAACTCCCGGTTACCACCCGGACCGCGCTGGAGGTGGGGCGTTGGGGAGCATTGGACGCGCCTCGTCTCACTCGGGGCCACGCCGCGCACCCCGGAACTTGGAGCTTGGGCGCGATCCCGCCGGTTTAAGGACAAATCAAGATGCGCCCAACGGCTACTTCCGCGGCTTCCGCGCCTTGCTCCGGGGCGGCCGGCTCCGCTAAATCCCCGGGGTGGCTGCCAATCCTGCTCCGAGAATTCTCATCGCCGACGACCAGCCGGATGTCGGCGAGGCTCTGCGGCTCCTGTTCAAAGCCGAGGGCTGGCGCTCCGAAGTGGTCACTTCACCCCGGCAAGCGCTGGAAGCCGTTACCCGACAGGAATTCGACCTGCTTCTAGCGGATTTGAACTACACCCGCGACACCACCAGTGGGCAGGAAGGACTTGATCTTCTGGCTCGCGTCTTGACCGTCGATCCCAATCTTCCAGTGGTCGTCATGACGGCTTGGGCGAGCGTGGAAGTCGCGGTGGAGGCCATGCGGCGGGGCGCCCGGGATTTTGTCCAGAAGCCTTGGGAGAATGCGCGTCTGCTCTCCATCGTCCGGAACCAGATCGCCCTCCACCGGGCGTTGCGTGATGGTGAACGTTTGGCGGCCGCCACGGTGGCTCAGCACGGTCCAGGACCGGTGTTGGTGGCCCAGGCCCCATCGATGCGCCCGATTTTGGAATTGGTGAAACGCGTGGGTCCCAGTGATGCCACCGTGCTCATTACCGGAGAGAATGGGACCGGCAAGGGGCTGGTGGCCGCGGCGCTACACGCCGCCAGTCCGCGCGCGTCCCGACCCTTCATTTCTATCAACATGGGCGGGTTGAGCGAAACCCTGTTTGAGAGCGAACTGTTCGGCCACGTGCGAGGGGCTTTTACCGACGCCAAGGCCGACCGCGTCGGGCGTTTCGAAATGGCCGAGGGAGGCTCCCTCTTCCTCGACGAGATTGCCAACGTCCTAGCCGGACAGCAGACCAAGCTGCTGCGCGTGCTGGAGACCCGGACCTTCGAGCGCGTCGGATCGTCGCGAACCCAGCAGGCCAACATCCGGCTGATCGCCGCCACCAACGCGGACCTGCGGGCGGAAGTGACGTCCGGCCGCTTTCGCCAAGATCTCCTGTTCCGACTCAATACGATCGAGATTCACCTGCCGCCGTTGCGAGAACGGCGGGAAGACCTGGAACCTCTGGCCCATTTCTTCCTGCAACAACTACGGCAGCGGTATCGGAAAAGCATCACCGGATTCGAGCCGGCGGCCCTGGCGGCGCTGCAGGCGCATCATTGGCCGGGTAACGTCCGGGAGCTGGGCCACGCGGTGGAACGAGCGGTGCTGCTGACTCCGGGCGCGCAGATTCGTGCGGTCGATCTGGGGCTGGCCAGCGGGCGTGATACCGCGCCACGGTTGGAGGACATGAGCCTCGAGGAAGTGGAACGGTTTCTCATCAAGCAGACGCTGGCGCGTTGTGGGGGCAATGCCATGAAGGCGGCCGAACAGCTCGGGCTGAGCCGCAGTGCCTTTTATCGCCGGCTGGAAAAATACGGACTGTGACCGGGACGCGCTGTCGGCAGATGATCGGGACAACTTGGGTGACCGGGTGGGAATGCCGGTATCCGGGACCTTCATCTGGCTGTCTCGCTGCCACCTCGTTTCGTTGCCGGTGAGGTTATGGCGCGCACCTCCCAAGTCCGTTTCGAACGGCGGCTCAAGCTCCTGGCAACGGCGGTGGCCGTTCCGGGAGCGGGGCTCGTGCTGCTGGTCTTTCTGGGGGACTATTCCCCGGTAGTTCGCTGGACGGTGACGGTGATGGTGTTCCTCTGGTCGGCCGCGCTGATCGCCATGTTGGTCCACCGCGTGGTGTTCCCGCTCCAGACGTTGGCCAACCTCCTGGGCGGACTGCGCGAGGGCGACTTCTCCACCCGCGCCCGGGGGGCCGTTCGGGACGATGCCTTGGGGGAAGTGTTGATCGAGGCCAATGCGCTGTCCGAAACCCTCCGTCAGCAGCGCCTCGGTGCGCTGGAGGCCACGGCCCTGCTACGAACGGTCATGACCGAGCTGGAGGCGGCGGTGTTTGCCTTCGATGACGCGCAACGGCTTCGCCTAGCCAATCGCGCCGCCGAGAATCTCCTCCGTCGGCCGGTGGAACAACTCCTGGGTCGGACCGCGCTCGATCTCGGCCTAGCCGACTGTCTCGGGGGCGAGTCGGCGCGCACCCTTTCCCTGACGTTTCCCGGTGCGGTCGGTCGGTTTGGCGTCCGGCGCTCGACCTTTCGCCAGGATGGACGGTCGCACCAATTGCTGATGCTCACCGATCTCAGCCGGGCGTTGCGGGAGGAGGAACGTCTCGCCTGGCAGCGGCTGGTTCGGGTGTTGGGACACGAACTCAACAATTCCTTGGCGCCGATCAAGAGCCTGGCCGGCAGCTTGGAGGCCCTGCTCGCTCGCGATCCGTTGCCGGAAGATTGGCGTGAAGATGCGCAGCGGGGGTTGGCGGTCATTTCCCAGCGTTCCGCGGCCCTCACCCGATTCATGGAAGCCTACTCACGCCTGGCCAAACTTCCCGCGCCGCGGAAGCAGCCGGTGGACGTACCGGCCTTGATCCGGCGGGTGGCGGCGGTGGAGACGCGGGTGCCCATCCGGATCCAGATAGGCCCTGCGGTGACGATCCCGGCCGATCCGGATCAACTCGAGCAACTGCTGATCAACCTGCTGCGCAATGCCGCGGATGCCGTGCTGCAGGCCATGGGCGACGCCGTGCCCGGTCGGGGCGACGAAGGAATCGACCTCCATTGGACTCGGCGCGCGGTGGACCTCGAGGTACTCGTGACCGACACCGGCCCGGGCCTGGCCAATGCGGCCAACTTGTTTGTCCCGTTCTTTACCACCAAGCCGAAAGGCAGTGGTATCGGGCTGACGTTATGCCGTCAGATTGCCGAAGCGCACGGCGGGGCCGTGGCATTGGAAAATCGTTCCGATCGACCGGGATGTGTGGCGCGACTGCGGCTGCCCTTGGTCGAGGATGCCGGGTGAACGATGGCGACGGACCGAGGAGAGCGGTTCAATGGGATCCGGGGCGTAGGGGGAGAAAATTCAAAGCTCAAAATTCAAAGCTCAAAGCTCAAAAGACCAAAACCTCTCCAAGAATGCGGAATATGGAAAAGGCAGAACGGCGGGCGTGGTTGAGACATCGTCATGAGATCCAAAGCTTCCTCGATCCTGCTCTTGCTGGCCTGAAAGGCCGAGAGACTTCAGCCCGGGGCTGCGCCCTCTGGACACGCTGCCCCGGGGGTCGGGTCCATTGAAGTATTCTGCGTCCTGAAGGGACGCCGGAGATTGGAGCCCACGCGCCTGCGCCAGCCT
>CAYYSX010000347.1:0-5983 GCA_964474315.1 uncultured Verrucomicrobiota bacterium
TTCTGCCCCGATGTGTTCCTCCACTTCGAACTCTGCCACCTCAGACAACACCGTGGCCATGCTGTAGCAATCCGGCTCCGCCCCGGGCAGCGGATTGATCTGGGAGTCGTCGTACCGGCTGGCGCCGAAAATGATTGCCTTGCGTCTCATGCGTCCTTCATCAGCGGGAGCTGTTCGGAGGGAATCAACCTGGCGCCGTGGGCGACCTTGGCGGCCAAGCCGCGCAGCCAGTCGGGAAATTCCATTGGATGAATCGTGGTTACTGGTCTTCGAACCGCCGGACGACCGTGATCATCTACATTGAGCCGGCAAATGCCACCCTGTCCAGACGCCCCCGGCCCCCTGCCCTTGGGGAACGCGAATCGGTTAGCGTCCCAGTGGACACAGGATCTGGGGACGTAGGGAACCATTACTACTCGGGACCGGAAGGCCACGGAACGAACATTGCAGCTTTTCATCGAAGGCATCGAAATCCGCCAGCACGATGCTGGCTTTGCTAGTCCTTACGGCGGAGTCTCGAAATTTTATGCAACCATCCTCCGGCGGCTCACCACGTGAGCCACAGCAATTGCAGGAGTACGATGGCGGCGAGTGCGATCACGAAGCCGGGTTTCCGGGTCTTGTGACGGAAGAGTGCCATGCCGGCCATCAGGCCCGGGCTGCCGCCCAACAGAGCCGCGCCCAACAATAGGCGCTCGGGTATCCGCCTGTGGCCTTCCACCGCCCGGGCTTTATCCGCTCCACACAGGACAAAGACGATGGCGCTCATAACGAGGAAAATGCCCAGGATCATGCCGAGGCGTTTCACGTGGGATGCAGGGCGCGCTGCACCCGCTGCTTGCGCTCCCGCCAACAGGCGCCGCAGAGGGCGTGGGTGAAGCCGGGTTCCTGCCAGTGAACCATCCGCGGCTCCAACGAATGCAGTCCGAACGGGTCCGAACAGCGCGTGCCTTCGCTCGGGAACCGGATCAAGCCGCCTTCTCCGGCGTGCTGCCAGCAGCGCTGGTGGCGATGGGTGCCGCACCGAGGACAATAGGTGGCCGCGCAGCCGGGCTGGCCGCAGGTCGCGAGCTGCGAGCTCGGGACCGCATGCCCGGCGGAACAACATTCCAGCTTGGCGTCGGTCTCGACCTGGTGTTGCGCGCAGCGACGCCGGGCATGGCCTGGTTCGCCGGAAGCGACGACGCGACCGCAGAGGCCATCCACAGTCGGTTCGCCGCACCAAGCCAGGTTGGGAGGTTCGGGGTGATCGTGATCCACCCGGCGTCCGCCCGCGCTGAGCAGGGCGGAGGAGGCGTCGCCCAGCAGCACCAAGGCCAGGCCCGGCAGCGTGCCGGGATGAAACGGATCCGCGGCGTGCTCCAGACCGCGCAGGCCGCCTCGGGCGCGGCGCAGCGCCTCGGGCAATCCGTGGCCTTCGTCGAGCGCCACCAACAACGGTTCGATGAAATGGGCCACGAATTCGGCGTGTACCTGGAACACGGTGCCGATGAAATTGGGAATACCCAACTGCAGGGCGGCATCGGCGAGGCTCGCGGCCGGCCCCGCGGCGTCGGCCTGACGCCATTCCCGCTGCCAACTCTCGCTGGTGCCCGATTCGCAACACGGCCAGCACAGCAGCCACGGCGCGCGTCCATTGGGCGCCATGGCGCGCAGCAGATCCGCGCCGGAGTAGAAACGATCCGGAGCGATCTGCACGCCGCGTCCGGGTCCCAGCAGTTCCCGGCTTTGCGGATCGCGCCGGTCAGCCTCGTGGTGAGCCAGCAGGATGAAGATGTCGTGGCCGGCCAAAAGCGCGTTCAGTTGCTCGGCCGTGGTCGGTTCGGAGAAGCGGCAGGAGGACGGCGGCAGTTCGATCCGGCGCTCGGAGGCATCGGTCCAGCCATCCCGCAGTCGGCTCAGCAGTTCCTTCACCGTCGCACCGGAACTTCGCCGTCCGTCCGGGTTCAGCAGGGCACCCGGATCAGACACCACGGCGCAGCGCGGGGGCGTCGAGACTTTCAGGCGCGGACGATACCCCTGGCGCCGGGTGATCAACCGGCGGGCAACAGGGAACCGGAATCCCAGAAAATCGCCGTGCCACCAGGCCGCCTCGAAGGGCACGTGCAGCAAATCGGCGTCGCACACCACTTCGATCCGGGGCGCCGGAGACGCACTCAGCCAGGGATGAATTTCCGGCGGCAGCAGCGCTGCGCCCAGTTGTTCCGCGGCGGGAATCACCTGACGCCGGAGCGCATCGGTCACGCCGGTCGCCTGGGTGAGGATGGCGCCGGCCCGATCCCCGGCCTGCAACCCTTGCTCATACGCGGCGGCGAAGCGGGCGACCGCGGCCGCCACCCTCTCGGCGCCCGGTTCTTCGAGAAACAGCCGGCCGGAACGTCCCACCACCTGTCCGCTCCGGCGCAGCACCGCATCCAGCGCCCAACGGGAGTCGTCGCGAAGGTAGCGCAGTTCGAGATGGGCGGGCATGGGAACGGCGAACCAATGAGGCGTATCAAAGGCGATTCACCCCGCACGCCCAGCGATGAAGGACCTGGGCGCCGAAGCTGACTTCGACGACCAACCGATTCGGGCCCGGCTCACAGGGAACTTCAAGCGTAGCCACCCGATCTTTGGGCCAGCCGGTTTGGGTGCCGGGAAACCGCTCCAGGACCGCGGCCTCCGCCGCCGACGGCCGCAGGATTACCACCCGATCGGCGCGGTCATCGGCCAAGATCACCGTGATCGTGACTCCCGTGTCGGTCGGACGAATCCGCACGCTGTTCCCGTCCCGTTCCAAATGGACCTCCCCTTCGGCCGGGAGCAGCGTCACCGCCGGTTCTGCTCCGCGCGTCGAGGCCAGCCGCGTAAGCTGCACCGCCGCGGGAACCCACGCCGTCGGATGCAAGGCGCGCACGGTTTGGTTTGCCAGTTCCGCCGTCGTCACGACCTCCGCCGAAATCCGGGCGCACCACTCCCGGAATTCGTTCCAGCCAAGGGAAGCTTCGCCGGATAGCGTATCGGTGGCGGCCGCCAGCGCCGCCTCCAAGGCAACCACTTCGTCCACCAGGCTGGGCGGCGTCGGAAATGTTGCCCGCTCGTAAATGCGTTGGCGCAGCTCGACCATCTGCTCGTACCGCAGGACATCGGCGCAAATGGCCTCTTGAATCCGCCACCGCTCCTCGCCGCTCAGAGAGCCTTCGGCATAGGCCAGCAACTGCTCCGCGAAAACCGGTGGGGAGGCGCCCGGGAGTCCCGCGGGTGGAGAATCGCCTGGTGGCACCGGCGTAGCGGATTCAGGATTCATGACGGGAGAAAATGAAGGGGCCGCAGGCGTGGCCGTCTCCAATGGGTCCCAGCCGTCGAGGACCACCGCGGGACGGCGGGTTCGCCCCTCGACCCGCCGGACGCCGCAGGGGAATCCCCTTTGGCCGACTCCAGCGGCGTGGCGCGGCACGGCGGCCGCCACGTCCGGACGAAAACCGGCGGTTCGTCCAGCCCCAGCCACTGGCGGTAGCGGGCGTGACAGTATGAAAAATAGACACCCATGGCGCGGGCGACGCGGTCTGCAGGTGCGGTCCAATGAGGATCGGAGCCTTCGCAGAAACACGTCGCTCTACCGGGGAATACGCGAGGTTCATAAAAATTTATGCGCCTGAGGTGTCTTTCCGAGACGGTAGTGGCTCGGTGATGTCCCCGAGGCGGCGAGACACCATGGCCTGGCCCATGCCCGGCAAGAGGCGCATGACATTTCTCTGCGAACGTCGCCAAAACCGATGGGGCCGATCTTTGATGTCGGGCGAGGTGAGATCCGGCTCCTTAAATTTCTCCCCCCACTCGTAGCGCCTCAGATTGCTGTCCGGGCCGTGGAGGCGTTCGACGCGTTGCTCGGCATTTGCCAAACGGACGGACGCCAGCGTGACGCGGGCCAGCAGCATCCTCCGCCGGAAGGTCTCCAAGAGGGCGGGTGGCACTAAACGTTGGTCTTGTCTTAACGCCGGGTTGATCCGGCGTTCGAGGTTCTTGAGTTCTGTCTCGAACGCCTCCACCGGGCGGAATTGCTGAGCCAACTGGAAACACTTGAACTCCAGTTCGCGGCGGCGGCCGGAAGACAACGCCTGAGCCCTGAGCCTTCTATTGTCGGCCTCCAGTGTTGCCTCCAACTCCTTGACCTCGGCTCGTTCCGCGTCGGAAACCGTCTTGGGAGCAAAGGCCAACTGCCGGCCCAATTGCTCGGCTTGCCCGACGTCTGTCAGCCTGATGTCCCACTCACTGGCGTGCTGCTTTTGTTTCTCCAGCAGGGCCTCCAAAACGGTCTGTTCGTTACGGGCCTCTCCCAATTGCTCAACCAGGCGACGACATAACAGCACCGAGTCATGGTAGTCGTCTCGTAATTCGTCCAAAGCCGGACGAGAAACGCAGGCACCGAGCAACGTGATCAGCACACGGACGACGGAACGCCGATCGGCAGCAGGCAGCGTCTGGGCGGCCAGCTCCAGAGCGGTTTCCTGCTGTTGAGTCAGCTCGGTCCACGGAAGGCTCTGGCCAGCGGCGGCGGCTTGTTCCAATTCGGCCCGGATGGCCGCGGCTTCTTTGGGATTGGCCCGGCCCAGGAACTCCGCCCAGCGTTGGATCAATGACGCCAGTTCCTTCGCCGGATTCTTGAGCGGATCGAACCGCGGCGTCTTCGCCCGCTCGTTTCCCGGCGTCTCTTCCAACCGGGTTTGGAGCAACTCGATCCATGATTCCAGTTCGAAGCGCTCGGCCAGAGACGGCGTCAGCCTCCGCGTAGCCTCGGAATAGGTCTCCGGGTCCACATACGCGGTGTAGGAGATCTCCAGGACCGCCAACGATTCATCGGCGATCCGCTCGTTTTCGACCTGCCTGGCGGTCGGATGGCCTTGCGTCGGAGTCTGGTCCTGGTTGATCAGCCGATCCCGGAGCCTCTTCCGCACCTCCGAGAATCTCAACGCCAGCACCGTCAGTTTGTGGTCGGCCGTTTCACAGCTTGGTGACACCGGCGGATTTGGCTCATTGGGATACCAGTGAGGATCCGTCGCCTGCTCTAGGTCCTGGTCATTCGGGGCCAGCGGTTCCCAATCCGGACCGCTATCCAATGCCCGCGCCGCGTCCTGAAGTTTCCATCCAAACCGCTTCTTCAAGAAGTCTTTCCAATGTCCGTGCAGCTCCGGATCGTAATCCATGAGCGCATCCTGGAAATGATGCCCCGACGCCGGCTTCTTGGGAGAACGATTCCGTGAAAGTGGATTCGTCTGCGTCTTGGCCGCGGAGTCGTCTTCTTGAGGTTCCGGTTCTTTGATTCCTCGGAGTCGCTGCAAGGTATCCTGTGCTTCGGAATACGTCCGGAACAGGCGGTCTTCAGCCAGTTCCCGAAGCCAGTCGTCCTCCAATAATTCTGCTAGCTTCGGCTTATCAGAGAACAGGCCTCGCCGAGCTCGAAACTGCAAACGCTCCCAGCAGGTCGCCAGGAAGTCGTCGAAGGCGGGTTGCCCGGGACCGGCCTCGCGCGCTTGAATCACCTGCGCGCAATCCTGGACCGGCTCGGAGTCCAGCACGGCCTGACAGGCGCGAGCCCATTGATCTCGCATCCAGAGTTGCTCGGCTTCTGCCAGGGGATCGCCCGCGAGCCCGTTCAGGTCAGAAGCGGCCAGGTGTCCGGAGCGGAGCACGTTAAGCGCCACCTCCAGGCAGGCGGGGCCGGGGGGGGCTCCATATCGGGTGGCGAGGGCCTCCAACAACGGGGCTCGGACCCGCCGGATCAATCGATTCCGCAACGATTCCTCCGTGGCCATTTCGAGGAAGAATTCCCAACCGTGCCCATGGGTGTCAACGTGGGACGGCACCCCGGGCCAGAAACGGGCGCATCTCCGTTTTTTGGATGGGGAGCACACGCGTCCCGCGTGTGAGTCTCGGCGTCCCGCCGAGACTCTCGTGGACTGTTCTCATTCCGACGCGTCCTTCGCAGCACCGCCCGGGACGGAGA
>CAYYSX010000348.1:0-4390 GCA_964474315.1 uncultured Verrucomicrobiota bacterium
TTGCTGACGGGCGAATCCTGACCCGGCTTGCGGGATCCCCGGCGGACGAGCCGTCTGCGCTCCCGAGACGAAGGGACTGGAGGAGCGGAGGAAGTAAGTCTCGTCACCTCGACTCCCACGGGAGTTCAAGGGATTCTAAAACAGGCTTTGAGCTTTGAACTTGGAGCTTTCCTCTCCCCCCGCGGTCCTTGAGGGAACACGTGCAGACGAGCCGTCCGCGCTCCTGGTCACCGAAGACGACGGGGCGCTCAGGCTCCGTCCTCACCGGTCCGCGACCGGTGTTCCGCCCCGTACATCGGAATATGTACCCGCATGGTGGTTCCCTGTCCGACTTCGCTCTCCAACCCGATCCGCCCGCCATGCAAATCCACGCAGCGTTTCACAATCACCAGGCCTAGCCCGGTGCCAGGACGATGACCAACGTTGCTGCCGCGGTGGAAGGCTTGGAAGATCCACTCGCGGTCTGCTTCCGGAATGCCGATGCCGCGGTCCTGCACTTCGAATATCACGTCGGATTCCTCGCGGGTGACCCGCAGTGCCACGCGCGCGCCGGGTTCGGAGTACTTCACGGCGTTGACCAACAGGTTGACCAAAATGTGGCGCAGGAGCCGGTCGTCCGCCGCGCCGGTACCGGTGTTCGGAGCCACCTCGAGATCCACGGGACAGCGGCGTCCGGTGGCGGACACGACTTCGGCGGCCACGCGACCGCAGAAATCACCCAACTCCAGCGGCTGGGCTTGGAATTCCGTCCGCCCCGCATCAAATCGGCTGAGGAGCAACACCTCTTCCATCAGGTTGCCCATGCGTCGGGTATGTTTGCAAATGGTGTTCAGATGCTCGGACCGGTCCTCGGGGGTCAATTGGTCGAAGTAGTCGCGCAGGATTTCCGCGCTGGAACCGATGACACCGAGCGGGGTGCGAAACTCATGCGACACCAGCGAAGTGAAGTTGCTCTTCATACGCCCCAATTCCTGTTCGCGTTCCAAGGCGCGCCGCAGCTCGAGTTCGGCCTGCTTGCGTTCCGTGACGTCGAAACCCAGGCCGAGAATCCCCACCACCTTCCCCGTTTCGTTCTTCAGCGGCACCTTGACGGTTTCCACCCAGAAGGTCCGTGCGCCGTCGGACATGGGCTGTTCGCCGGCGCGCAGGGTCTCGCCGGACTTCACGAGGCGCTCGTCTTCCTGGCACTGAAGTTCCGCCGCGGCAGGAGGGAGCAGTTCGCGATCGGTGCGGCCGGCCATCGATTCCGGGGAATGTCCCAAGGTGGCGGCGAAGTTCTCGTTCGCGAGCACATAACGGCCGGCGGCATCCTTGAAAAAGGCGTACCCGGGCAGGTGATTCAGCAGGGTCACCAACTCGCCATGCCGTTGCCGGAACGCGTCATCCGCGCGCTTCCGTTCAATGGCTAATGCGGTCTGCGCCGCAACGAACGTCATGAGCCGTTTCTCCTCCGGACCATACGCCCGCGGGTGGTCATAGTCCTGCACCGCCATGGCACCGAGGGTCCGTCCGCGCACGGTCAAGGGCACGCCCAGCCACAGGGCGGCCGGAGCGCCAATAATCTCCAACCGCCCCTCGCGTTGCAGTCGCTCCGTGACCACCGGATCCGCCAGCAGCGGTTCACCGGTCTGCATTACATACTCGGTAAAGCCTCGGCGGAGCGGGCGTGACTGCGGTTGCGGGTCGCGTTCATCCACATAGTAAGGAAACGACAGCAACCCGCTGACGGGATCGTGGATGGCGATATAAAAGTTACGAGCCGGCATCAACCGCGCCACCACCCCGTGCAGCAGCGGGTAAAGCTGCTCCAGCGTATCCGCTTCGTGGATCGCTTCGGAAATGCGATAGAGCGCCTGGGCGACCTGCAACTGGCGCTGGCGTTCGGTGATGTCGTTGATCACCGCCTGCACGATGCGCCGTCCACCGAGGTCGATGGCGGTCATGGTCACTTCCATGGGGAATTCCGAACCGTCGGCCCGCCGGCCAATCCAGTCGAACCGCGCGCTGCCCACGCTGAACACGCGTTGGAGAAAGCGCCTGACCAGGTCCTTCGCGGAGCGCCCGCCGGCTTGCCGGGGCGCCGAAAAATCCACCGGCCCGCGGCCGATCAGGTATTCGGCCGGATAGCCCAGCATGCGGGCCGCGGCGGGGTTGGCCGCCATGATGGTCTCTCGGTCCTGCAGGAGAACGCCCTGGCTCGTGGCTTCGAAGAGCGCGCGGTGCCGCGCCTCGGAATCGCGCAGCGCCTGCTCCGCCCGCTTGCGGGAAATGGCGATGGCGGTCTGCTCGCCGATGAAGGTCAGGATCCGTTGTTCCCCTTCGCCGAACGCCCGCTCGTTTTGATAGTCCTGCACCACCATGACTCCCAGCGTCTGACCGTTGGCGATCAACGGGACGCCCAGCCACACGGCGGACGGCGTGCCATTCTCCACCGCCCAGTCCTGGCCAACCCGGCTCCCCGCGGGTCGCAGCATCGAGGCCCGGTCGGCCAGGAGGGGGCGCCCGGTACGAAATACAAAGGCCGTCATCCCGGTCCTTAGTTTTCGCGGCGGTGGCGGGGGATCCATCTCATCGACGTGATAGACGAAATGGTGCTGATCGGTCTCCGGGTCGTGCAGCGCGATATAAAAATTTTGGGCGGGCATCAGCTCACGGACCGCGGCGTGAATGAGCGGGAACAGGCTTTCCAAATTCTCCGCCAGATGGATCGCTTCCGAGATGCGGAACAGGGCGTGTTCCGTCATTTCGCGTTGTTGCCGGTCGGCCACTTCGTCGCGCAATAGTTCATTGGCGAGTTGCAGGGCCGCCGTCCGCTCCACCACCCGTTCTTCCAAATCGTGCCGCGTCGTCGCGTCGCGCGCGACGAACACCAGTCGCTCTTCCTCGCCCACGGGAACGCGCACCACGGTCATTTCCACTTGCACCTCGGTCCCGTCGTCCCGGAGCAGCGTCCACTCGAAGCGCGTCCCCTGCCGGGTCAAGCGGGGTGGAAGCAGTTGACGGATGGCCGGCTCCGATTCGCGTCCGTCGGGCTGAAACCGGGGGGACAACGCCGCCAGACTGCGGCCCACCAGGGCGTTTCCATCGGTAACTCGCAGCAAGGTCAGGGCGGCCGGATTGCCTTCGCCGATCCGGCCATCCACTGGGTCGGCCACCCACATGGGATCAGGGCTGCCGGCAAACAATGCGGAGAACATGCAATCCATATGCCCGTCTCGAGCCACGTCGGCATTACGCCTTTGGTAGCATGGCAAATCAACGTCGCCGGCCTAAGGATCCCTTCGTTTCGAAGGACTGTTAAGCCTCCTTCGATCCCGGGCGTCCTGACCGGGCCCGGTTTTCTGCCACAGCCCGCGCAAAATATGTAAGCACGACGTCCGCACCGGCCCGGCGGATGGCCAGCAGCGACTCCTCCCGGGTTTGTTCCAAATCGAGCCAGCCGCGTTCGGCGGCGGCGTGAATTTGGGCGTACTCGCCACTGACCTGATAAGCGGCCACCGGAAGCCGCGTTGCCCGGCGTAGTTCCGTGATCACGTCCAGGTAGGGCCCGGCGGGTTTTACCATCAGGACATCGGCCCCTTCGGCTTCGTCCAGCAGGGCATCGGCGATGGCTTCCCGTCGGTTGGCGGGATTGAGTTGATACGTCCGTTTGTCCAAGGCTCGGGTGCCCGCCGCCGCGGCGCTGCCGACTGCCTCACGAAACGGTCCGTAGTAAGCCGAGGCAAACTTCGCGGCATAAGCCAGAATTCCCGTTCCGGTATGTCCGGCCGCATCGAGTGCCTGGCGGATGGCGCTTACCCGGCCGTCCATCATGTCGCTGGGCGCCACAAAATCGCTGCCGGCCTGGGCGTGGAGCACCGCCATTTCGGTGAGTACTTCCACCGTCGCATCGTTGTCCACGTCCGATCCGTCGGCGGTCAGGATGCCGTCATGTCCGTGGCTAGTGTAAGGATCGAGCGCGATGTCCGTAAAGACGAGCAGGCGGGGAACGGCGGCCCGGAGGGCGCGGACTGCTTGCAGGACCAGGGTCTCGGGGTTCAGCGCTTCCGAACCGCGGGCGTCCTTGAGCACGGGATCGGTCACCGGAAAGAGGACCACGCCGGGAAGACCCAATCCGGCCAGTTCCCGGCATTCGGCCACCAGATCCTCCAACGACCGCCGGAAGACTCCGGGCATGGAATCGACCGGCACCGGGCGGCCCCCGCCTTCGCGTACGAACAGGGGAGCGATCAAGTCGGCCGTTTCCACCCGGCACTCCTCGAACAAGGCCCGGACAGCGGAGGATCCGCGCAAGCGTCTGGGGCGGCGGAGCATGGCTGGTTCTTTTTCCATCAGGTCCGGGAAGGCTATCCGGGAGGCCCGAGACTGAGAAGCAGGGGAATCAGGGGGG
>CAYYSX010000348.1:4490-5958 GCA_964474315.1 uncultured Verrucomicrobiota bacterium
TCGTTGGTGCCGGTGGAGGGACTCGAACCCCCACTCCCTTGCGAGAACCAGATTTTGAGTCTAGCGCGTCTGCCATTTCGCCACACCGGCACGCGGACGTCGGAAGCGCCCGGTTGGTATGAAGCAGAAACGGACTTCGCGCAATGGGGGATTGGTTTTTGGTCCGTCGGCTCTGGCTTTTGAGCTTCGAGCTTGAAGTCCGCGCCCGGGGCGGGCGCGCTCCCCGTACCGCAGACATTTTTGTCTGCTGTTCCGCAGGTTTTTAACCTGCCCCCCGGAGGGCACGCTGGGCCGGGCGCGCTCCCCGATCCAACTGCCTGGTTACACCTCAACTTTCCCTCAGTGCCCGGGCAAACTGCCCTTCCCATGCACTCCGAAACGGCAGCCGCCAGATTGTACCCAAGATGATCGAACGCACTTCCGCCCGGCTGACCTTGATCCGCACCCGGGGATCCAACACGGGACCCGTCCGCAGTTTGGCCAGCGTCCGAATACCAATCAGGATGGGCCAGGCACAGGCCAGCCGCAGCCGGCGCTGGGAATGGGGCACGGTCAGGGTATAATTCCATCCGGCCTGGAGATGCCCCTCGGCGCAGCCCAGCCATTCATCGTACAAGGGACGGAGCCGGCTCTCCTGCGCCGGGTCGAACAGGTCGCGCGGTTGCAGTTTGACGGCCGAAAGCGCCGCGCTGGGCAGGTAACACCGGCCAGCCGCCAGATCCCGCGGCAGGTCGCGGAGAATGTTGGTCAACTGAAGCCCCTTGCCGAAACGGATGCCGTCATCCAGGAAACGGGCGTCATCGAGCAAGACCTGCGGAAAGCAGTGCCGGCGGGTGATACGCGTCCAAAATTCACCGACGCAGCCGGCCACCAGATAGGTGTACTCATCGAGGTCCGAGTTTTGCCGCAAGGCCACGGGCGAGGCGCTGGAGGCGCCCCCGAACCGCTCCAGGTCCAGGGCCTGCCCGCGGGTGATCGTGGCCAGGGCCAACCGGATATCCGTCTGGTCTTCCGCGGAGTACCGGGGCAGGAGATCCAGGGCATCCTCGATGTGCTCCAGCAGGCGTCGCTCGGCCGGCGGTCCGTCGTGCGGCTGGGCGGCGAGCACGGGAGCCAGGTCCAGCGGTTGGGTGCGGGTTCCCTCGATGCGTTGACGCAAATCCGCCAGCGCCTTCAACCGGTCCGCCACCGGCACCAGTTCGGTGTCCGCAATGGTGTCGGTGGCCCGGGCCAGCAAGTACGCCAAGCCCATCTGCGGACGCACCGCCGCCGGTAATACCCGCAGGGTCAGGTAAAACGACCGCGAGGTTTCCCGCAGCAGGTTTTCAAGTTCCGGACTCACGATGGTTTTTAATCTTCCTGATCCGCTGGGCAGTTGATCCGAAAAACGGAAGGGGATGGAACCGCGAACGAGCGCAAAAAACACAGAGAGAAAGCTCCAAAAGCCAAGTTCCAAGCTCCAAAGAAG
>CAYYSX010000349.1:0-5909 GCA_964474315.1 uncultured Verrucomicrobiota bacterium
CCCTCACCCTTCCCGACGCAGGATCTCCAAGGGCGCTTGGTCCGCGATGCCCCGGCTGGTCAACAGGCCGACCCCAACGGTCAGCAGGGTCACGCCCGCCACCGCGACGACCAGCGGCCACGGCGAAACGGCGTAGGGAGCGTTGAAGACGAACCGCGCGAGCGCCCAGCTTCCCGCCACGGCGAGCAGGGCGGCGGAGGCCGAAGCCAGCAGCCCGAGCGTGGCGTACTCGGCGAATAGAATCCGTCGAATTTGATGCCGGGTCGCTCCGAGTGTCCGCAACAGGATACTCTCCTGCACTCGTTGCCAGCGTCCTGTCAACACGGCTCCGGCCAGGACGATCAGGCCGGTCAGCACGGTGAACAACGCCATGAAGCGAATCACGAACCCGACTTGGGTCAGCACTCCGTCGAGCGTCTTGAGCACTAAGGTCAGGTCAATGGCGCTCACGTTAGGGAAGGCGGATACCAACGCCCGCTGCATGCGGGCCGAACTGGCGGAATCGGCCACGCGGGTGGCCATCACCAGCATCGCCGGCGCCGCCTCGAGCGCCCCGGCCGGAAAGACCACAAAGAAGTTGGGCCGGACCTGCCGCCAGTCCACCTGTCGCAAACTCGCCACATAGGTGGCCAGGGGTATGCCTTGGATGTCCCACACCAGTTCATCGCCCAGTTTTAACCTTAGATCACGCGCGATACCTTCCTCCATGGAGATGGGATACACCGGCTCGCCGTCCGGACGTTTCCGGACCACCTCGGGTCGATCCACGATGGAGGAGATGAACTCGCCGGAGCGCAGGCGTTCCGACGTGTTGAGATTGGTGCGCCAGGTCGAACGATACTCGCGCCGCAACGTCCAATCCGGGATTCCGCGGCCGCGATTGGTCATCAACTGGTCCACGGGCGTGCCCTTCAGCGATCCGAGCCGCATGGTGACGATCGGGGCTTCCTCCAAGACGGGAAGATCATGGGCGGCCAGCGTCTCCAGAACTCCGGCGCGTTGATCCGGCTGAATATCGAACAAGATGGCGTTGGGCTGGGCCGGACCGGAATCGAGGAAGAGCTGTTTCAACAGCACATCGCGGGTCAGGTGCATCGTGAGGAGCAGGAAGGTGCCCAGGCCGATCGCGACCAGCAGCAGCGTGGTGCGGTTATGCGGTCGGTGCAGGCTGGCGATTCCCTGGCGCCAGGTGAAGGGAAGTCCGGCCGGAGTGAACCGGCGCGCCAACCACATGGTCAGTCGTCCCGCCCCGGCCAGCAGGGCAAACGCGGCCACCAAGCCCCCGGCGAACCCCAGTCCCTCCTTCCAGTCGCGCGTTTGCCCCAGCGAGAACGCGGTGATGCTGAGCACGATCACGCCGATCACCGCGAGCTGAAGCGGGTCACGCCGCGCGGGCGGTTCGTAAGCCGCGCGGATGGCGGCCAGCGGCGAGACCCGCCGAACCTCCAGCAGCGGCAACAAGGTAAACAGGAAGCAAATCCCGAATCCCGTCAGCGCCGCCAGCACCACACCGGCCCAATCAAACCGCGGGGTGAAGGCGAACGGAATGAATCCGCGCACCAACTCCGGAAGCTCCCGTGCGGCCAGGCCTCCCAAGGCAATCCCGAAAACCGTCCCGACGGCCCCCAGGAACAGCCCCTGCGCGAGATACACCGCGAACGTGGAGGGCAACGACGCCCCCAGACAGCGCAGCACGGCCACGTTCGGTAATTTCTGGCGCACATGAACCTGGATCGCGCTGGCGATGCCGACCGCTCCCAGAATCAGCGCGATGAGGGCCACCAGGTTGAGGAACCGATAGAGGTTTTCCAGGGCCCGTCCCAGATCACGCTGTCGTTCTTCCACCGTGTCCTCGCGCAACCGCAGATCTTCAAAGGCCGTCTTCTCTCGCTCCACGAGCGCCTCCACGTTGACCGAAGGATCCAGGCGGAACATCGCCTTGTACCGGGCCAGACTCCCGGGTTGAAGCAGACCGGTCTGCGGAAGGTCGCGGGCCGCGAGATACACCCGCGGCGCGAGGGAAGCGAAGGCCATCGAGTCCCCCGGCACTCGGAGCAACGTTCCGAGCACCCGGAACGAGGCCGAACCGAGTTTGACCGTGTCGCCCCGGTTCAAGTCGAACTGTTGGAGGATGCCCTCCTCGACCAGTACGCCGCCGCCGGCCGCCAATTCGTCGGCTGCTTCGGGCGGGTCCGTTTCGATCCGCCCGTAAAACGGAAAATTGCCTTCCAGGGCGCGGGCGTTCACCAGGCGCGTGCCGTTGGTCAGCACGATCATGGTCGAGAAGCTGGTTTCGCTCGCCCGGTCGCCGCCCAGCCGGGAGAACAAGGCTTCCGTCTCCACGGTGAACGGCTGTCGCGAAGCGAGTACCAGGTCGGCGCCCAGCAGCGCTTTGGATTGCTCCTGAATGGCGGCGTGGAGATTCCGGCCAAGCGATCCAACGGCCACCAAGGCGGCAATACCTAGGGAAATGCTGGAGGAAAAGAGCAGCAGGCGGCGACGCGAGGCGCGGGAATCCCGCCACGCCATCCGCCAGGTCCAGGGAGAAAAAAGGGGCTTCAGCCAGCGCACGCGTCGGACGGTAGCGTGAACCCTCCGCCGACCAAGGGATTCTGTCAGCGTCCGCATCCGAGCGTTTCACCGCGGCAAGCCTCGGACGATCGGGATCGTTCGGCCGGACGACCCGTCTGGGCAGGGGACAACGAACCGCGTCTAATGCCGCCGACGGTGTTATCAATCGTTGCGTCAGTGCGTGCCTGTAGCGTGCGGTGTCCCCACCGCACCCCTCGGGTGCCCGGACCTCAAGCCGTAGGAACATGCGTTCGCCACGATTGTTAGCAGAGCAGGCGAGACCAGACTTCCGGCGAACGCACCCCCGGCCGCACTTCACCGCTCGGCACCACGACCCGTTGGCGCCAAGCGACACACGGCGTGGTGACCTGAGCGAAGGGAACCGGACCGCCTTCACGCCAGGTACCGCGTCGGAGGTCGTAAGCCAAGGAACGCTTGATGAAGCCCGGATGATTCGCGACGGATTGAAACCCCGATTGCGATCCGTCGTCACCGGGAAGAAGAAGAATCTCGTTGCCAATCACCGGCGCGGGCGAAGGGGCGGCGGCCATGGGACGAGGCAGGTCCGGGAGACGTTGCCAGCCGGAGGAGAAGCGATATCGCCAGGCGTCGCTCAGGTAAACGCGGGTCAAGGTGTGGTCGCGCCGGGACAGACCGACCCCGCCCATGAGGTAAAAGTCGTTCCCGCTCGCCGCCGCGATGCTGAGAAAGCGTGGGACCGCGGGCAGCGATTCCCGTTCGCGCCATCCACCGGAGGGTTGGGAGAGGTCGAGCGACCAGAGTTGGTTCAAGGCGGATTTCTCACCCGGTTCGGTTGAACCGCCGCAGAGCAAAAGATGATTGCCGACCCAGGCCCCGGCGGCGTGGGCGAGCGGTTGGGGTAACGACGGCCAGGGCTCGAAGTGGAGAGCTTCGCCGCGGATGAACAAGCGAAACGTATCAGAAAAATGTCGGGTCGAGTCGCTGCCGCCCAGGCATAGAAGTCCGTTGGGTGTGGAGACCGAAACGCCGTACGCCAGCGGACGTGGGAGCTGGCCAGCGCGAGTCCACTGGCGGTCCGGCGAATCGAGCCGGTAAACGACATCCTGCCACACCTTCCGGCCGCCGTCCCAGGGAAAGCCGTTCGGAAAATTCGCGCCGCCCGCCACCAGCAAGGAATCGCCGCTCACTCCAGCAAAGGGCGCTGCGACACCGAGGGCGTCCGGAAGCGGCGCAAGTTGGGTCCAGGGACTGCTTAGACGAGGACGATGGGCACAACCGGTGAAGGCCCAGGGAAGAGCGGCCGAAGTGGCGATGAACGTGCGGCGATTCACTCTGATCTAAGTAATTCGAAGTCCGGTGCTTAGAGGCCAAACAGGCGCATCGCCGTGGCGGCCAGGCTGAGAAACACAATAAAGCCGATGATATCGGTAATAGTCGTGACAAAGATACTCGAGGCGAGCGCGGGATCGATCCCGCAGTGGCGCAACCCGAAGGGGATGGCCACGCCGGACAAGGCGCCGACGACCTGGTTCAACATCATCGCCACGCCGGCGACTGCGCCCAACAGCACACTGCCCTTCCAGCCGAACGCGAGCAGACCGATCGCTAATCCCAGCATGAATCCGTTGGCGAGACCGATCGCCAGTTCCTTGCGCAGCACCCGGATCGCATCGCCCGCCGAGACTTCCCCCAGCGCCAGCGCGCGAATGATGACCGTGAGCGCTTGATTCCCGGTGTTGCCGGCCACGGCGGAAATCAGCGGCAGGAACACTACCAGTGCCGTCCAGCGGGCCAGGGTACCCTCGAAGAAACTCACGACCGTCGCCGCTCCCAGGGCCGTGACCAGATTCACTCCGAGCCATGGCAATCGTCGGGCCACGGATTGCTTCCAGGGAGTCCAAATGCGTTCTTCGCCGGAGAGACCGACCATCAACTGCATGTCCTCGGTGGCCTCGGTCTGCGCCACGCGAATCGCGTCGCGGAGTTTGACCACCCCGACCAAGCGCTCCTGCTCATCCACGACCGGCAATCCGAGGAAGGAATGATGCTGCATCTCCTGGGCGACTTTTTCCTGGTCATCGCTGGCCCGCAGAAAGCGCACCTCGCGATTCATGATTTCCACCAGGCGTTGTTCCCGGGGGCCAAACACCAGGCTGCGCAGCGAAACCACCCCCACCAACCGGTGGGCGTCATCGACGACGTAGATGTAGGAAATCTGATCGGCATGCTGCGCCTGGCTGGCCCGCAAATGGGCGAGGCATTGGTCCACCGTTTGATCCGCCCGGACTGCGATGAAGCGACTGTCCATGATGCCGCCGGCGGAGTCCGGCGGATAGCGGAGCAGCGCGGCCACGGCGGCCGACTGCGCGACCGGCAAACCTGCCAGGAGGTGTTCCTGGCGCTCGGTGGGCAGCGTCGCGACGAGATCGGCGGTGACATGGGGAGGAAGCAAACGCAACCAGGTCGTGACCTGCTCATCGGTAAAACTGGGCAGCAGTCGGGAGGCTTGTTCCGCGTCCAGTTCGGCCAGCACCGCGGCGACCTCCTCTCCGGAAAGCTGGGGCAAGATCTCCTGGGTGTCGGTCGCGGACCAGCGCTCCAACTGGTCTGCCAGTTCGGCGGGTGGCAGGGAACGGACCTCTTGCAGGTCAATCGTGTCGTCTCTCATAATGCATTGATCTCGTCTCCTCGCTGGCTTTCACCTCGCTGAGCCGTTGGGAAGATTCTCATAGAGTCATGGTGGTCCCCTCCGCCTCGAACGCGTCAAGCCCGAGGCCAACCGGCAAGAACGGCGGCCACGCGAATTCTTTACGATGAATGTCCTGGTGCGTCCATCTCGTTCGTCGTACTGAGGACAGCGAAACCAAAACGAGTATGACTACCAACAACACCGTTCGACTTCACCGTGTGCTCCGCGCGACGCCGGAGCGGGTTTATCGGGCGTTTCTGGATGCCGACGCGATGGTCAAATGGCTTCCGCCGAACGGATTCACGGGCCAAGTGCATCACCTGGACGCCCGGGTTGGCGGCACGTACCAGATGTCATTCACCAATTTCAGCACGGGCAAAAGCCACTCGTTCGGGGGGACTTATCTCGAGCTCACGCCGCACGAACGCCTCCGTTATACCGACAAATTCGATCTCCCGACTCTGCCTGGCGAGATGCAGACGACCATCATCTTGAAGCCGGTTTTCTGCGGAACCGATCTGAGCATCACTCAGGAAGGAATACCCGCGGCCATTCCCGCCGAGGCGTGCTATCTAGGTTGGCAGGAGTCGCTGACGCTGTTGGCCAAACTGGTTGAAGCTGAGATCCCCGATCAGCTATGACACCATCCTTGGAAATCAGGACGCTC
>CAYYSX010000350.1:0-1674 GCA_964474315.1 uncultured Verrucomicrobiota bacterium
GGATTTGAGATTTCGAATTTGGCATTTCGAGCTTTCTCCGGCGTGCATTCCAGATAGGACACCGTGCCCCGGCAGCATGGCCCGCCGGGGTCAGGCCGGGCATGGTTCTTCCGCCCACTGACGTTTGTCCATATGCGACCTACTCTCATGTCTCGTCGCCAGATTCTGGCGTTCACCCTGATTGAGCTGCTGGTCGTCATCGCGATCATCGCCATCCTGGCCGGGATGCTCCTTCCGGCGTTGTCGAAGGCCAAAGCGAAGGCGACGCAGACGGCGTGCCTGAACAACCTGCGGCAGATCGGGCTGGCCACGATCATGTACGTCAACGAGTTCAAGATGTATCCCGGGTGTATCGATGCCCGGCAGGGGTCAGGATATTTTTCCTATATCTGGGTTAACCGACTCTTCTCCCAGATGGGGACGAACCGTTCTGCCTTCTGGTGCCCGGCCGGCAAGGCGATCTGGAAGTGGGACACTAACGTTAACCGGACGCTCCGGAACCAGTTGGAATACATTGGGACGCCCGTGTTCCGGCTGGGGGCGTCGGCCTTCACTTATGGTTACAACGACTGGGGCCTCAGAGCACCGGGGCAGTCGCCGCAATTGGGGCTGGGTGGTGATATTGGGCCGGGCTTTTCGTCTGAAGTGCGCGAGGTCGCGGTGATTGCTCCCACCGAGATGATCATGCTGGCCGACTCCAAGACGGATACCAACTGGGACGGAAATATTGACCCCAAGGAATCCGACCAATGGCCTTCCAACCGGCACAGCAAACGTACCAATCTGCAGTTTGCCGATGGCCATGCGGAGAGTGCCCTGCGCAAGGAGGTGGTGAACCCCAGGAACGATGAGTGGCGGCGGCGCTGGAACAACGACAATAACCCGCACCCGGAGATCGGTTTGTGGACGCCCGACCCCGGCACGGGCCGGGACTGAGCGGAGTGACCTTGCCGCCGAGCTCGCCGCGAGGTGGGAATTTGGTTTGCGGCCGGCTGACCGGCCTTGATTTCCTCCGCCCGCCATGGCGCGGACGGAACAGTATCTGCGGTGGGGATGGGTGGTCCTGTGGATGACGGTCATCTTTATCGGTTCGACGGATCTGCTCGCGACCCAACATACCTCCCGATTCATCGGACCGTTTCTGCGCTGGCTGATTCCGGGAGTCACGGACGAGGCGGTAAGCCTGGTGCAGTTGGCGATTCGCAAGACCGGTCACGCCACCGAGTATGCGGTGCTGGCGGTGTTGTTCTGGCGGGCCTTGAACGGGGCTTCGCTCGGCCGGGTTCGTCCCTGGCCGGCTCGTCTGGCTTGGTGGAGTTGGGGCTTGGCGACCCTCTATGCCGTCACCGACGAGTTTCACCAGTCATTCGTCAGTTCCCGGCAAGGACAGATCACGGACGTCTTGATCGATTCGGCCGGGGCCGCGGCGGGGATATGTCTGATCGGGTGGCTCGGGCGGTTTCGTCAACGCTGGCTGAGCGAGGATCGGCCCGCCGCCCAAGCCACGGAACCGGACGGGACAGGGTGAAGAAAGCTCCAAGTTCCAAAACCCAAGTTCCAAAGAAGCTCCAAGGACCAACGTCCAAGCGTTCCGTCAGTTCCCGGGTTGGTGATGCCGCTTGACGGGCAGGGACGACCGAAGCGCTGTGCCCAACGCCTGTTTCGCCGTGGTCC
>CAYYSX010000350.1:1774-5894 GCA_964474315.1 uncultured Verrucomicrobiota bacterium
CGCCCGCGCTCCTGCCGGTGAGGACCGTGTCCAGAGGCGCCTGCGAGGGATTCTGATGATCGCCGACGATTGACCCCTGCCCGCCACCGCCGATAGCGTTACGGGCCATGCTTCCCGTGATTGAGCAGCTTCTGGTGTTGCAGGACCGCGACCGCAAACGCCTGCGGTTGCAGGAGGAACTGGCCGATCTCCCCCAACAACGCCGGCACTGGGAAGAAAAGGTGGCCCAAGCGGCCGCTGCCGCCGATCACCTCAAGCAGAAAACCCTGCATCTGGAGAGCGAACGCAAACGATTGGAACTGGAGGTGCAGAGCAAGGAGGAGTTCATCCGCAAGATCGAAACCCAACAGGGCAGCACCAAGAGCAACGACGAATACCGCCGGTTTACCCACCAGATCGAAACCACCCGAAACGAGATCACGGCGTTGGAAGACCAGGAACTGGTGCTGATGGAGCAGGGCGAGAGTGCGGCTCGGGAACTGGCTGCCGCGGAGAAACAGGCCGCCGAAGACCGCGCCGCAGCGCAGAAACAGGTCGCCGATCTCGAGGCGCGCGAAAGCAATCTGAAGGCGGAACTGGAGCGCGTGCTGGCCGACTGGGAACGCCTCTCCGCGGCGGTCGAGCCGGCCACCCTGGTCCGCTACGGACGACTGGTGGAAAAGAAAGGGGACAATGTCGTGGTGGGAGTGAAGGGGGTGATTTGCGGCGGATGCCACATGAAGTTGACCCAGCAGGTCTTCCTGCAAGCCAAAGCGCAACAAGGTCTGGTCTTTTGTCCGAACTGCACCCGGATCCTCTATTACCAGCGCGACATGGAGCCGGAGCTGTGACCCGACCCGAGTAAAGGGCTCGGCGGGAAGGCCGGGGGGCATCTTAGGTTCTAGACGGGTTCCGATCGTAATGCGTCTCGACCCGCTACGAGTTCCCGACCATGGTTCCGCGGTGAACCCGGGCGCCACTCCTCCGCGCAAGCCCTTTTTCCGTCGTTGCGGCCTGCCTTGGATCTTGGGCGCGGTGGGACTGGTGCTGATCTACACCCTGGTGGGATTCTTCCTGGTGCCCCGGCTCATTCGCTCCCAACTTCTCCAACGACTCCCCACCGCCACCCACCGACAGGCCGAAGTCGGACGGGTCCAGGTCAACCCGTTTCAGCTCACCCTGACGGTTTCCAACCTTACTCTGATCGAGCCGGATGGGACCCGGTTCGCTTCCGTGGAGCGGGTTCATGCTGACTTGATGATCTCTTCGCTCTGGCGTCGGGCGTGGGTGTTGCGCGAGGTGGAAATCGGACAGCCCTTCCTCCACCTCCGGCGGCATGCCGACGGAACACTTAACGTGGACAACCTGCGCTCCTCCCCAACGAATACGCCGAGCGGTCTGCTTCCCCGGATGGAGATTGGCAGCTTTCGCATGGGAGCGGGCGAGTTGGCCCTGAACGACGACGCTATTCCGGGAGGGTTCGCCAAACGGTTCAGCTCGGTGGAGCTGCAGTTCACCAACCTGAGCACCACACCGCAGGCCCGTTCCCCTGGATATTTCATCTTCGTGGGTGACACGGAGGAAGTCGTCTCGTGGGAAGGCGACCTCAGCCTGGATCCCCCCGCCTCGCAAGGGACCTTCCAGGTGGAGGCCTTCCCCATTCCCCGCCAAGGACCTTATCTCCAGTTGGCCACGACGGCGAACATCACCCAGGGATTGGCCAGCCTCGGGATCACCTATTCGGTTCTTTCCGGTGAAAACCTGCACGCCTCGATCACCAACGCCTCGCTGCGTCTCACCAACCTTTCCTTGCTCCTGCCGGACACCACCGAACCGACCCTGACCCTGAACGAGTTCGAGATCGGGGAGATTTCGGCGAGCCTGGCCGACCAGGAAGCCCGAGTGGGGTCGTTGATGTTTCGAGATGGACGATTCCTGGCACAGCGCCGGTCCGATGGCTCGGTCGATGTGGCCCAGGCTATTCGGCCGGAATTTGTCGAGCGAGCGGTCCAAGCCCTTCAAAAACACTTCGCCGGGTGGCATCTGGATGTCCCGTCCATTCTAGGTGAGCGGATGGTGTTCAACTGGGGTGATTCAGGGCTGCCGACAGCCACGGAGCCCGTCCGGTTGGAAGTCCGCATTGAACACCTCCGGGCGGAAGGGCTTTCCAACCGCAGCAATCAGCCGGTCAGGCTGGATGTTACCTCGAGCTGGGGCACCAACGGCAGCCTCACCCTGAAGGCCGAGGGAACGCTGCTGCCCGCCGTAGCGACCGCTGAGCTGGACTTTTCCCACCTCAGTCTGGTCCACCTTCAGCCCTATGTCGGTGAGCGTGTTCACCTCAAGGTCACTCAAGGTGAAGTGGATGGCCACTGGCGGGCCGACTACAATCGTTCGGCCGGTGGGCCGCTCATCACGGCGCAGGGAAATCTCGAGGTGAACCAACTCTTGGCGGTCGATACCCGGGGCGGACCTGAATTCTTGAAATGGAATCAATTGCTTCTGCGTAACGTCAAAGGGGCCTGGGAACCCGCCACCGTCCACGTCGAGGAAATCCGGCTTCAGGAACCGGCAACCAGTTTCATCCTGATGACCAACGGCCAGTTCAACGCCCTGTCACTGGTCCGCTCGTTGGATGCTTCGGGCACGACCGCGGAAGCGGAGTCATCACCCACGCCGCCGGTGAGGGTCTTGGTGGACCGCTTGACGTTCACCAACGCCTCGCTTTACGCCGCGGACCAGACGGTGCCCGGCCAGTTTTCCACCACGATCGAGCGTTTTTCCGGGATGGTGACCGACGTGGCTTGGCCGGACTGGCGCAAATCGCACGTGGAGCTGGCCGGATTTGTTGGACCCCGCGCGCCGTTCCGGGTTGAGGGGTGGGTTCTCCCGGATCCGCAGAAGCTCTTCCTCGATATGCGGGTCACCACCACCGATGCCGAGGTGATCCCCTTTACCCCGTACACCGTGAAGTTCGCCGGCTATCCACTGCGGGAAGGCCGAATCTCGGCGGACGTCAGCTACCGGGTGGAGGGACGTCAGGTGGCCGGCCAGAATCATGTCACCGTGGACCGGCTGACGCTGGGTCCGCGGGCGGCCGGACAACCCTTGCTGGACCTGCCGATCAAGCTGGGCGTCATTTTGCTCAAGGACGCCAACGGCCGGATTACCTTGGACATTCCGGTGCAGGGCAGCCTGGACGATCCGGAGTTCGGCGTGCGCCAGGTGGTCTGGCAGGCGGTGAAGGGACTGTTTACGAAAGTGGCTACGGCCCCGTTCAAGCTGCTGGGCTCGCTGTTTGGCGGAAGCGAGGAGGACGGCGAGGCGTTGCAGTCGGTCGAGTTCGACCCGGGTTCGACCGACCTGACCGCAGGAGCCACTCGCGGATTGGAACAACTCGTGATCGCCCTGGATAAACGTCCGGAGCTTTATTTGGTGATGCGCGGTGGCGCCTCTCCGGAACTGGACGGACCGGTCCTGGCCCAGCAACGGCTGGACGCGGCGCTGCACGGGCTGGCAACGGGTCCCGCCCCAGTGCTTCCGACCGAGCCGTCCGCACCGCCTTTGACCTCCGCAGAACGGAAGCGTCTCCTCCCGCGACTGTTTGCCGCGGAGTTCCCGGGCGAGGCGGCCGGACCGGAATCTCCAACGGTTTCCGCGGAAGCGATGCAGCAGCGCTTGCTGGAGAAGTTCCAGCCCGGGATCGAGGAGCTCGCGGCGATCCAAGCGGCCCGCGTGGACCAAGTGAAAGGATGGCTTACTTCGTCCAACCGGCTCGACGTGGAGAGGATCGTGTTATCCGAAGCCACCGACACCAATGCACCGCCGTTGCAGCAGCCCGTGGTGGAGTTCTCTTTGGAGTGACCGATGGCTTTGAATCCGTGGTCGTTCAATTGCCGAATTTGTGCTGACCGGCAGGAGCGCGGGCGGCTCGCCCGCCGGACAACCCCAGGGAAGCTCCAAGGTCCAAAGCCCAAGCTCCAAGGTCCCGGATCCCGTCTGGACCGCGGCGAAGCAGGCGTTGGGGCACCGCAATTCGGTTGTCCCTCCCCGTAGAGCGGCCTCACCAATCTGGGAACTGGCGGAGCGCTTGGACGTTGGAGCTTCCCATGAACCGTCCCTTCCCACCTTGTAGAGTCGT
>CAYYSX010000351.1:0-5859 GCA_964474315.1 uncultured Verrucomicrobiota bacterium
TGCTGGCCCGCCAGGGTTTCGAACTCCTGCCTCCCGGCTGGGAGGCCATGCGCCGCGCGGCGTTCCTGCCGCCCCATCATCGCGACCCCTTCGACCGGCTGCTGGTGGCCGAGTGCCAGTTGCGCGGCCTGCCCGTCATTTCCTGCGATCCGAAGCTCGATGCCTACGGAGTGACCCGGCTCTGGGCCTGATGCCGGTCTCTGAATTCATCCGGCTTTCCCCAGGTGGTCGGGATTCAGAGGGGAGGGCGAGGGACACCTGTCGATAGTCACGGATAGGGGTCCTGTCGCTTTCCCCTGCTCTTACGCCTCACCACTGCTTCCTCAACCGGAAGAACTGTGCCGGGCCCGTCACCGCGTTCGTCACGCGGAAGCGTCCCTCGATAAGCGTCGGCGGGTCCGTCACCGCGCTCCATACCGGCGCGGTGAGGCCCGGCGCGCTTTCGAGTGCGTAGCCCTCCGCCGGGCTGGGCCACGACAGCACCGGCACGCCGCTGACATGGTCCACCGCGAGCGACGGCGGCGGAACGGTATCCCGGACCAACGCCAGACTGTGAGAGTCTCCCGCCGCCACCGCCACCACCCCGCTCAAGCCGGCGGGCACCGTGCTCTCGCCAAAATGGTCACGGCCCCACGCGACGACCGTACCATCGCTCTTCAACGCCAGACTGTGATAGTCCCCCGCCGCCACCGCCGCCACCGCCACCACCTCGCTCAAGCCGACGGGCACGGTGCTCTCACCAAAAAGGTCACCTCCCCACGCGACGACGGTGCCATCGCTCTTCAATACCAGACTGTAACCCCATCCCGCCGCCACTGCCACCACCCCGTCCAAGCCGGCGGGTACGGCGCTCAGGCCAGAAGCGTCATTCACCAACACGACGTTTCCCCACGCGACGACCGAGCCGTCGCTCTTCAACGCCAGACTGTGAGCGACTCCCGCCGCTACTGCCACCACTCCGCTCAAGCCGGCGGGCAAAGTGCTCTCGGCGAAGTTGTCTCCCCACACGACGACTGTGCCGAGCGTTTGGGCGGCCAGCGGAACCGAACCCGTCCCAAAAAGTGCCGCCGCGACAAAAAATCTGATGATCATGGGTTGTGTTATGCTCTTAGTTTTCGCGCATTTCACCAAGCTCCCCGCCTTCCAATCAATCCATAACTCACTGTTTTTCCCTCTACGGGTGCATCTGGACACTGTCCTTATCGGGACGGCGATCGGCGCTAGGGGCGAAAGCTCCAAAAGCCAAGTTCCAAGCCAGAAAAGCCCCCCAAAAAAGCCAAGAAGAGCCAAGGGACAGGGCCTCTATCGCGCTCCGTCCTCGATTAGCTGCCCCTCTGTGTTCTCCCCTCCTCGGTGCTGAACTCCCCTTCTTCTCCGTGTCCGCCGTTCCTCCGCGGTCCATTAGCGTCGGGCGTTGATGCCCGCCCTCCTGTCCTACCCCTCCCGATAGATGTCCTGTCCCTTGCCCCTCTTCCTACCGCACTATCATCGCGACCCCTTCGACCGACTGCTGGCGGCCGAGTGCCAGTTGCGCGGCCTGCCCGTCATTTCCTGCGACCCGAAGCTTGATGCCTACGAAGTGACCCGGCTCTGGGCCTGATGCCGGATCGCTGAATTCATCCGGCTCTTCCCAGGTGGTCGGGATTCAGGGTCTGGGGCCCAACAGGTGCGAGAGTTGCGGTGGGCCTCGATCCCCACCGCAACCTCATGGCCGGGAGACGCTGCTGATTGGGGATGGCGAGGGACAAGACACTTATCGATAGACGCGGATAGGTGCCCTGTCCCTGTCCCTTTCCCCCTTTTCTCTGTTCTTCAATGCTGTTTTCAAATATTGAGCCAACTTTCTTCTGGACTCAGAATCCACCTCAGGTAGAGATGATCAATCTTCAAGCAGGCTCTCTGCATTTCGTTTATAATGCTGCTCAATCTCTCGACTCGCGGACACGCCAATTTTTCCTTTCCATAATTCTCTATCTGAACTTGGCCCTGAAACTCCAACACCAGATCCGTGTTTTTGGACCTGAGCGCCCGAACCTGCGGTCACGCCACCCACAACATTCAGTGATCCTGACGGAACGTTGGGACGACTAGCTTCAATATATCCTCCCGCTTTAATCTCAACGGGGCCGATTCTCTTTCCTAAACCACCTTCAGCTCGAATTGTTGAACTGTCGCTTGAAACTTCTGCGTAACCAGCGCCAGCCGAAACATTGACAGATCTGTCATTGCCACCGATGGGGCCAATGTTACCACTTAGCTTTCCTGAGATATCGCCGTTCGGAATTTTTGGAGGATTACTGTTTTCCGAGAGTTCCCCCAAGGGGACAGATCTTCCCTGCCTTGCTTCGTTGATCACATGCAGAATAGATTTAAAAAGCTCTCTAACCAGTGAAAGCAGCCCAGGTTTCTGAGATGATGGAGAACTGTTTGTGCCTCCCTTATCCACCATCCCCACCGGATTCCCCCCGCAATACGAATACGGATGCCACTTCTGCGGACTCAATCGCCACTCCTCCGGCGGGTTCAGCGTCAGCGTGTCCGTCTGCGTGAACCTCGCCAACCCCGACGACAGGAAGCGCGTTTCGAAATAAGACAGGTCCGGCGAGTCGTGAAGTTCCTTGCCGGAAAATCCATAGTCGATCGCCTTTGTGCCCGGGATCTCCTTGAAGCGATTGTGGCCGTAGGGCGAGTAGCTGGAAATCTGCCGCACCGCGCCCGCCGGGTCCGTCGCCGCCGTGGTGGAGCCGAGGTGGTCGTGCAGGTAGAATAGATCCGGCACGATCGGCTGGCCGGGTTCTCCGGAAAAGTCCGAGCGGGCGACTTTCTCGCTGCCGACATAGATGTATTTCACCAGCCGCCCGTCACGGAACTCGCTCACGTCGTCGATGTAACAGGTACGGCTGGTCTGCCCGTCGCGGGTCAGGCTATGGATCGAACGCTTTGAGGCATAGTCGTACACGTGGATGTGCTCCATGCCGTCCTCGGCGGCGCCGATAAGCCGGTCCTTTGGATCCCAGCTCATCGTCACTCCGCCACCGTCGCCGGTGAGGTTGCCGTTGGCATCGTAACTGAAGGTCTTCGTCCCTTCCGCTCCGGCGAGGCCGGTCAGGACGTGGGGGCCGTGACCGTTTTCCCCATAGGTCAGGGCTCCGGTATCCGGCGGGATGAAGCGGGCGTCTCCCTGGTAGCGGTGGCTGCGCAAGTTGCCGATGGGGTCGAAGCGGTAACCGTGGTCGCCCTGCGCCGGACCGGCGGCGCGGGTCACGCGATAGAGCGAATCGTAGTGGAAAGCATAGGAATCCACCAGATCCGCCGCCACGAGCGGAGCCGGGCCGGGCAGTTCGGCGAGGATCGACGTGCGATGGCCTGTCGTCCGCCGGTCGCTGATGGCGGTGATGTTCGAAACGTCGTCGTAGCTGAAGGCGCGGTCCTGCAAGGCCAGACCGTCGCGCGTGCGCACCGAGGCGATGCCTTCCACCCGCAGGCGGTTGTCGTAGGCAAAACTCGTACTCACGCCGTTGGCCAGGTCGATGCGGAGGTTCTGCCCGGCGGGATTGTAATCCACGCGATCGATGGCCGAGGCGACCGATTCGAGCAGGCCGCGGGAATTGTAATGATAGTCGATGTAGGTGCCGTCCGCATAGACATGGCGGGCCAGGCGGTCCATCGAGTCGAAGGCGTTTTCGACGAAGAACGAAAGCATTTCCTCCGCCTCCGGCACGCGGAAACGCTTCACCTTCCACACCGCCCGGCCGCGGGCATCGTAGGAAAGATGTTCCTCGCCTGCCTGATCGCGCACCCAGGCCAGGCGGCCGAGCGTGTTGTCCGCCTCGAGGGTTCCGCCGGTCGTGGGGCTGGCGGAGCGCAGGGCGACATCGCGGGCATCGACTACGCCATCGCCGTTCACATCGGCCAAGGGGGATGCGGCGATTTTTTCCAGCACCACCTTCGCCAGCCCCTCCGCTTCCTGCGGCCGCCAGAAGGCTTCGCGCGCGAGCGGACCGGCGGCGGCATCGTAGTGATAGGCCACCTGCGGCTCCGTGACGGGCGGGGAGGGAGGATCGGACCAGATCGTATTCGGCGCGGGGGAAGCGCCGCCCGCCCCGGCGGGCAGATGCCATTCCGCGGTGATCCGGTTCGCACCGTCGTAGGCGAAGACGAGATGCTGTCCCTGGGCGTCGCAGGTGCGCCGCACGTTCCCGGCATCGTCGTAGGCCCACCAGTAATGCCCGCGGTCGGGATCGTCCATGAAGACGCGGCGGCTCAGCGCGTCGTAGAGGAAGTGTTTTTCGTTGCCCTGTGAATCGGTGTAGCCGGTGAAATTCCCGAGCGTGTCGTAGCGGTAGCGGGTGGTCCAGATGAGCGGCGTCGCGGAAAACTCTCCGGCGGCATCGACCTTCACGATTTCTTCCACGGTCCGCAGACGGCCCTTGCCCTCCTCGTCGCGCAGCCCGTCCTCGACATAGCGCAGCCCGGCCCCGAAATGCAGCGAGCCTTCCCGCGTCTGTTCCTCATCCTGCTGGAGGCGCGCGAGCGGCCCGTAGATCGTCCGGGAAAAGGCCCGCCCGTGCCCGGTGTCCGGCTGATAGAGCAAAGCCGGCCGGCCCAGCGCATCGTAGTGCCGCTCCTGGAACGGTGTCTCGAAGGTCGGATCGGCGAAGTCCAGAGCGCCCGTCTCGAAGTAGGGCAGATAGGTTTTCCACTCGGTGCGGCGGTCGTTGAAGACCACCGTATCCGTTACCACCACCTGGCCGGGTTCCTCGCCTTCAGCGCGGCGCATGATCTTGCGGCCCAGCCCGTCGAAGAACATCCGGCTGTCCACCGTGCCGCCGCCCGCCGCTTCCCGCTGGCGGGTCTCGATCCAGTTGATGGTCCGCCCGCCGGAAACGCCGATGCCGAGCCGGTAGTCGTAACTCTCCGTCGGGAATTCGGCCGAGTCCCCCGGCTTCACGATCGCGGCGATCCGGCCGAAGGGATCGTACTGATAGAAGGTTTTGTGGCCGTTGAAATCCTGCGACTCGGTGAGCACCCCCAGACCGAGATCGTAGTCCGCCTCCAAGGTCACCGATTCCACCACGCCGCCGAGGTGGATCGTTTCGGAAACCGGGTGGGTGTGCAGCGTGCCGTCGTAGGCGATGGTCCGTGAATGCGGCGCGCCGGGCGCGGTGCCCAGCGGATCGAGCAGGTGGGTGGGGTTGCCGAAGGCGTCGAAGGTCTTTCGCTCGGCGTTTAGGAAGCGCCCGGAGGCGGGATCGACGAGCACAACAACCCGTGCGGCGCCGCCCACGGCGCCGGTGCCCTCGACTCGTACGAGCGCGCGTTCTCCTGCGACCCGCTCTCCGCATTCGGCGGCATCATCGCGCTCAACCGCGAGATCGACGAGACCGTCGCGAAGAAGATCGCCGACCAGTTCGCCGAAGTCGTCATCGCGCCGACCTTCACCCGCCGCGCTCGAAGTGTTCGCCTCCAAGCCCAACCTGCGCGTCCTCGAAGACCGCGAGCGCCGCTTCCGCCGCGGCATCGACCCCGAGACGCGCGATCTCGGCGGCGGCATGCTGATGCAGGACCGCGACACCGATCCCGACGATCGCTCGCAGTTCGAAGTCGCCACCGACCGTCACCCCACCGACGCCGAATGGGACGAGCTCGTCTTCGCCTGGCGCGTCGTGCGGCACGTCAAGTCGAACGCCATCGTCCTCACCAAGGACCGCGCCACCGTCGGCATCGGCGCCGGCCAGATGAGCCGCGTCGACTCCGTCCGCATCGCCCTCGACAAGAGCCGCGTCGCCGATCTCTCCGGCGCCGTCCTCGCCTCCGACGCGTTCTTCCCGTTCGCCGACGGCCCCGAGCTCGCCATCG
>CAYYSX010000352.1:0-5768 GCA_964474315.1 uncultured Verrucomicrobiota bacterium
GCCATGGCCTGGATCGACCGGGTTTCGTCCGGAAGCCAGCGGCGCAACTTGAGGCTGGCGGCGGTGTCCGGCCTGGCCGAAGGGGATCCGGACCGTGCCTTGCAAGTGGTGGAAGGACTGCCGATGGGCGAGCGACGCTGGATGCGGCATGAAGTGATCGGGGCCATGGCGCAAAAGAATCCGGAAGGCGCCGCCGAACTGGCTCTCAAGTACGATCGCTCGAATCGCTGGGGTGGCGGCGACAATCAACTGGGCAACGTCATGAGCACCTGGATGCAGCAGGATCCCGAGGCTGCCGTCGCTTGGCTGAAGGGACAACCGGACCAGATTCGCAAGCGCCGGTTCGTCACCGAAGCCATGCAGAACATGGCCTGGAACCACCCTGAAGCGGCAGTCCAACTGGTCGGGACTCTGCCGCCGGGCCGCCGGCGCGACGATGCGCTGGCGCAGTCGCTGGATTCGCTGGGCCGACGAGATCCCGAGGCGTTGAAGACCTGGGTCGCTGCCCAATCCAATGACGGGGACAAGCTGTTGGGACAACTGGCCCTGGCCCAGAGCATGGCCGAGTCGGATCCGCTGGCGGCCGCGGCGGCGCTCCAGAATCTCAAGGTGGATCCGAACCGGGCTTTTGCGTTTCGGACTGTCGGTAGTGAATTGGCCGATCGGGATCCGGTTTCGGCGGCTGCCTGGGCCAAGAGTCTTCCCGACGGCCCGGCCCGCGATCAGGCGCTGGGCGGGGTGCTGTCCACCTGGGCGCAGACCGATCCTCAAGGCGCCGGCCAGTACGCGCTTTCCCTGCCCAACGGTCAGGGGAAAAACCAGGCCATCTCCGCGCTGGCCCAGGAATGGGCATCCAAGGATCCGCAGGCCGCGGTGGACTGGCTGAAGACAGTGCCGAATCCGGCGACCCGACGGGATGCGATCCAGGGCCTGATGTGGAACTTGGGGGAAGAGAACCCCCAGGCCGCGTCCAGCTTTATCGATCTTCTTCCGCCGGGCCAGGAACGCTCTCGCTTGGTCGAACAGTTGGCCAATCGCTGGGGCGACACGGACATCGATGGCGCCCTGGAATGGGCCAAAACCCTGCCGGAGGGCGCGGCACGCAACTCGGTGTACCAGCAGCTCAGTAATGCCTGGGTGGACAGCGATACCAAGAGTGCCGCCGAGTTCGCCAAAGACCTTCCTCCCGGTGAACTGCGGTCCCGGATGCTGAGTCAACTGGCCAGCAATTGGACCTGGCGCGATCCCCAGGAAGCCGTCGCCTTCGCGCTCGAACTTCCCGCCGATTCCAACCGGCAGAACATGCTGCAACAGATCGCCGGGAATTGGGCGAGCCGGAATCCGCAGGAAGCCGCCGCCTTTGCCGCCACCCTGCCCGAAGGCGCCGGCCGGGATGCCGTCATGCAGAATATCGCTGGGAGTTGGGCGCGGGCCGATCCCGAGGGCGCCTTGGCATGGGTCCAACAGATGCCGACCGGTGCCGGTCGAACGGCGGCCACGGCGAGCGTCCTGGGTTCGTGGGCGTCGGTGTCACCGCAGGAGGCGGCGGCCTTCATCGCCAACCTTCCGGCCGGGCTGGACCAGGAGCGGGGAACCAAAGCGGTGATTCCCTCGATGGTCTCCGCCGACCCGGCCTATGCCGCCAGTTGGATCGGGCAATTTCCCGAAGGCTCACTCCGGGACGACGCCACCCGGACCCTGATCGGTCGGTGGTCGCGCGATGATCCGGCGGCGGCAGCGACCTGGCTGAACACGGTGCCGCCGGGCCAAGGTCGCGAAGATGCCGTCGCGTCGTTCGTTAGTAACGTGACGCCTCATGAGCCGGCGACGGCTTGGACTTGGGCCGCCACGCTCTCGGATCCGGAGAAGCAGAAGAACGCGCTGCAAAGTTCCGGCCAGCAGTGGTTGAAGGTGGATGAAGCGGCCGCCACGGCCGCCATCTTGGAGAGCGCGCTGCCTCCGGATATCAAAGAAAAGCTGCTCCACGGCGGGGGAGATTGAGCGGGAGTGTACCGCAGACATTCCTGTCTGCTGTGCCGCAGAGTTTTCAACCTGCCCGCCCCGAGGGGCACGCTTGGCGGGGGCGCCAGGGGCCGTCGGCGGGGCGCCGACGGCTGCACCCGGGGCGGGCGCGCTCCCCGTACTGCAGGCTTGCCGCCTGCCAGCGGGAACGGGGCGGGCAGGTTGAAAACCTGCGGTACAGCAGGCCGGGAGGCCTGCGCTACATTATAGGCCTGCGCTATATTACAATTCCCTCAGCCCTTCCAACAACCGGCCCCGCAGCGCGCGCCCCGAGGCGAGCCACGTCCAGATCAGCCCGTTGAACAGAACCAAGGCGAGCGTCACGGCGAGCGAACCCCAGGGGATTCCCGAGCCGGGCGTCAGGAGTGAGGGCAGCACCGCCAGGCCCGCGGTCAACGCGCCGACGCCCAGACCAGCCAAGAGAAGCACCACATGCTCGGTGAGCACCAGTCGGCGCAACGCTGGTCGCTCGAATCCCACGGCTTGCATCAACGCGAGTTCACCCCGGCGTTCAAACACATTGCGCAGGACCACGACCCCCAAGCCCACGCTTCCCAACAGAAGCCCCAGCCCGCCCAACACCTGGAACGTGTTCAGGTAGGTGTTCTGCACCGCATTGAATCGGTCGAGACGCCGGGCCGTTGGAGTCAGTTCAAGACCGACATCCTGGAATGCGCGACTCAGTGAGGCGGAGAGTTCCTCCGTCTCCTCGGGAGGGGCATCGATCAGCAACACCCGCCGGCCGCTTTCGCTGGGGAACAGTCGGACAAAATCGTCGTCGGCAATGACGAGGCTGCCTTGCAGGATCGAATTCGCCACCGCACCGACGAGGCGGATCTTGAAGGGCTGACCCCGCTCGTCGAGATAGTCGATAGTGTCACCGATCTTTTTACCGAGAGCCCATTGGATGGAGTTGGCGTCGCCGATGGCCGCCACTTCCGGCACCTCGGGTGTGGGCGAAGAGGGAAGAGGAGAAGAGAAAGCCTCCCAACCGTTGGTCACGTTCAGACCACGCAGGAGTCGGGTGAAAGTGAAGGCGCCGCGACGGCTAAGCTCGGCGGGATCGACTCCCAGCAAGCGCGGATGTTGGGCGCGGTTCAAGTTCAGACAACTCGCGTCGTCCCCGTCGCGCACCCGGAAGCCGACGAACGAAACGCCGGCAAGTTCGCTGGGCTCGAGTCCGTAGAATTCCTGTCCTTTGCGGGTGTTGAGGTCTTCCAGGATGGGCAGCGTGCTTTCCCCCCACAGCGCGAATCCACCGGTTCCGGAACTGCGCTGGGTGGCGTTGCGAGTGGCGTCCAGCCGGTTGGCGGCCACCGCGACGATCAGGAACGCCGCCGAAGCCAGCAGGGCGATGGTGCCCAACGAGCGTGACGGTCGTCGGGCCAAACCACGAACCGCCAGTGCCCCGAGCGACTGCACCGGCTGCGTACGGGCGGCGGGGTGCGATAGCCGGCCGAGTCCCATGCGGACCCATAATAAGGCCGCCGCCAGCAGCAGGGCGCCCGCGCCAAAGAATGTCTCCGGATTCGTTTCGCGAAGCGCCCATCCGCCCCCGGCGAGTCCCAGGCCGAGGATCGTGGTGATCCAGGCGGAACGGCGGACCCAAGGTGAGGTTCCCGCCGTGACCACCAGGACATCCCCAGCGCCCTGGTTCAGTAGTTCCCGGGCGGGGCGGCGGACCTGATGTCGCAGGGCGAACCACAGCGTCACCGCCGCCACCACCAGGCTGAGTACCACGCCGATCAACAACGTGACGCCGGTCAGATGAAACTGGATCCCTGCTCCGGCCACCGCATCACGCCACAGCGTGGACAATCCCCAAATAACACCGCGCGCATAGAACGCCCCCAGCGCCGCCCCGAGCAGGGTGCCGATCACGGCCAGGATCGCCCCTTCCCGAAACAGCCAGAAGCGCACCCGCCCGGGAGTCCATCCCAGCGCGAGCAACAGTCCGGTTTCGGAGGCGCGCTGTTCGAGGGCGAATTGAAACAGCATGGAAGTGAGCAGCAACGCCGAGACGATCAGGAAGAAGCTGAATCCAATGAACAGCCCGCCGAAATCCTGGCCGGACGTCGCTGCCCGCAACGCGGTGTCGCGCACTGGTTGCCAGACCAGGCCGAACTCGGCGGGATCGATATTCGCCCGAAGCTGTTTCACCAGCTCTTCACCCAGGTAGGGCAACGAATTGCTGTTGAGGGACATACCGACGGACCCCCGCCTCGCGAACTGCGGCAGGAGGCCGCTGGGGAACCAACGGATGGACGTGAGGTCCCCAAACCGGTTGGCCCAGAGCTTCTGTCCCGCGGCTAGCGAGACAAACGCCTTGGGCGTGCCGCGCCATTGTTTCCAATAAGCTTCGTCCTGGTCGCGGATGGTGTGGACCAAGTCGAAGCCGGCATCCCAATCATGCGTGCTCTCGGCCTTGGCGAGCCCGGGAAACTCCGGCATCAAGGTGCGGTCGGCATGCAGACCTCGCAGGGGAACGATGCTGTGGACGCGGAAGGAGTTGGTGTACTCGACCAGTTGGGTTCCCGCGTCGGCGCGGTAATAGGCGAGCTTCACTAAATCGCCCGGCTTCGCGTCCAGGTCCTTCGCCAGCCATTCGTTGATCACGATTTCGTCGTCCTTCAGGTCGGCCGGGGTATAAGGCGGACCGGCCGCGGTGATCATTGAATAGGGCGTCAACTGGTCGCCGAGGCGGAGGGAATTGACGAGATAGGTGAGAATCGGAACGGGCGGCGGAAGGACAGGGGAGTTGGTGAGAGCGGCGCGGATGGCAGCAGGCTCGAGGAAGATGCGGCGCGTGATCAGTTCGGCGAAGGTCGGAATGGCCTCGCCGCCGGTCTGCTCCGGGTCGGGTGACACCCGGCGTACCGACAGTTCGACGTCGTCGAGGGTCCAATCGGAGGCCAGGGATTCGCGGATTTCGACTAACGATTCCTGCGCATCGGGAAGCGAATAGGCGATGCGGTCACGCTTCTTCGCCACCCGATTGCTCAGCCAATCGCGCCACCAAGCCGGACGCCACCAAGCCGGCCCACGAGGAGGCCAACTAAAAAAGAGCCGGTTTAGCAATTGGTGTTCCCACTCGTTTCCTCTGCTTTCTGTTGGCCTCCCCCCTTGGGCATGGACGAGCAGGTTGGCCAGGTGGTACAGGCCGGCCGCAGCGCCGAGTTCGTCCATGTCCACCCAAACGCTCAGCGGCGGTTGTTGGTTGGCCTCCAGACTGAAGTGGCCGGCGCCCGGACCCAGAATCGTATCCACCTTCAGCCGCAGCGCCACCGATTGATCATCGCGGGGCGTGATGATGGCATCGCGAGACAGCGCGCTGGGCTTCTGGATTCGGACGATCAGTTCATCCCCCGGCTGGGCGTTGAGAGCTTGAGCCAGACTGGGGCTCAGGGCGGCGAAGCCGGCCGACGGAACGTCGATCGGTTGCCAGCTTTGGCGGGTGGCATCGTCCACATCACCCATTTGCCTCCGGCGGGCGCTCAAGCTCTGGCCGTCCGCGGGCTTTCGGAGCGCCGTGAGGAAATCACGTCGGACCCCGAGGATTTGGGCGCGATTGACGCGGGCGCTTCCATCTTGTCGAGCCACCGTGCCGGCGAGTTGGAGCACGGTAGCGGCTTCGCGATTGCGAAATAGCAACTCCTGGCGAAAGAACCGGTCTCCGCCGCGAATGGCCCACGAGATGGCGCCGGTCCGTTCGGCCGCCTTCTGCTTCAGGCTTTCGCGGACCGAAT
>CAYYSX010000353.1:0-4274 GCA_964474315.1 uncultured Verrucomicrobiota bacterium
GGAGGAACCGGGCGGGACGCCCGGTTCGGCACGCCAGAGGCGTACGCTCCCCATCTAAAAACGGAGCTGAGCCCCACGCTCCAGTGGGTGCCTCTTGATGCGGATACAAAGAGCCGCCCCCCGGACTGATCCGCGCTGCCTTGCAGGCTGCAAGGCGGCGACAGAGCAGATGGAAAATCGGCGGTGTGGCGGAGGAGAGACCGATCGTTCAAAAGCGTGAACTTCACGCATGATGGCGGGAATCTCACGCAAACCTACCGTCCACATTCCCCTGTGTGGTCGGCCGTAGGGATCGAGCCACCAACGGAAAATGCCGTTACCAAAACCGTGAGTTGCCGGGGAATTCACAGTTGTTTTCTTACCACCCGAATTGGGGGACCGCAGTTCAAGCCCGAGTTGAGTGAGTTGGCATCGCGATTGCGTCAAGGGTATCGCAGGTCTGGCCGGGTGGCTGGACTTGGTTAGGGTCGTTTGGGTGGAAACGCCGCTTACCGCAAGGTGGGCGGCGTTTCTTTTCTTACCGTTTCTCCCCCCAGGCGAGGATTCGGGAGCGCGTCCGCAGGAATAGCGTTCCCTCCGAAATCGCCGGCGTCACCATGCACGGTTCGTTGATCACATTGACCGTCAGCACGGCAAACTCTGGCCGGGCCGGCACCACAAAGACGTTTCCCACCTCGCTCGTGAAAAACAGATTCCGGCCATCCGAAACCGGGGAAGCGGTGTAACCCTGGCCTCCCTCGGTGGCCAGACGTTCGCTGTACCGAATGACCCCGGTCCGCGCCTCCACACACGTCAGCACCCCGCTGTCGGTGCAGGTCCACAGGAAATCCCCCACCACGATGGGCGTCTGCATATAGGCGCCCTGCCGCGGATGCACCCAGGCAATGGCCGCGTTGGTCTGGCCAAGTTCAGCCGGTGTGATGTCACCGGTGGCGCTGGGTCGGATCGCCCGGAGGGGTCGCAGTGCCCCATGCGCGCTGGTGAAGAAGATCAGGTCATGCGCGAACACCGGGGTCGGCACAGGAATGTCACCGCCACCGGTCAGCTTCCACAGCTCCGCCCCGGTTGCCAGGTCGTAGCCGCCCGTCTGATGCCACCCATTCACGGCAATCTGGCGCCGGTCGCCGCTGATCACCACGGTGGGGGTGCTCCAGGTAGGGACATCCTGGCGCGGTGTCCGCCACAATTCGCGTCCGTCCCCCGCGTCAAACAGCGCGAGAAACGAATTGGTCTGCACATCGCATTGCACGATGACTTTGCCCTCGTGCAACACCGGCGAACTGGCAAACCCCCATTGGGCGCTCGGTGAACGAAAGTACCCGGAATCCATCGGTCCCAGGTCCTTTTTCCATTGCAGCGCTCCATCCGGGCTGAAGCAAAACAGGCCCTCCGATCCGAAGATCGCCACAATCCGGTGCCCGTCGGTGGCGGGCGTGGAATTGCCATGAGAAGCCTTGGTGTGGCGCTTGACCTTGGGAATCCCGCGCCACCCCAGGGAATCCCAAACCACCCGCCCCGTTTCCCGTTCCAGGGCGAGCAGCCGCCAATCGTGCGGCTCCAGTTCGGTGACGGACGCAATGTCCCCATAGAGCCCGATCTTGAGCGACGATTCCCCGGGCTTCACCGCCGTGGCGACATAGACCCGGTCGTTCCAGACGATGGGGGCGGCATGGGCCAGTCCGGGAATGGGTGTTTGCCAGCGGAGATTCTCTCCGGTCTCCAGATTCCAGGAGGTCGGTACCGGCCGTGAATCATCCACGCCGCTGGCACCGGGCCCCCGATACTGCGGCCAGTTTCCCGCCCATCCGTTCCCTGGTGGAACCAGTATTCCCAGCAGAACGACGAGGACCGGCAACCGGTGTTTCTTCATGGCCCGACTTCAGAACGTCCTCCCCAGATCGGCAAGTGCCGTTCCGGTGGGTTGGTCGGAATGGACCGATTACCCGTTTTCAGGGATTCGCAAGAATCTGCTCGCGGTGGAAAAGCGACCGGGCTCTAATTTACCCGAAACTCCGCTACCCCTCCCGGTTAAGGTTCCCTGCCCACCCTCAGGCAGCCGTGGCCGGAACGTGCGCCTCGGGCGACCGAGAGGAGAAAATCCAGCGCCGGAGTAACGGATGTTAAGAAACTGTTAAGATTCTCTAGCAACATGAAAACCAACATAATCCCGCCCGCCCGGCGCCTCCGTCGGCGGGCCGTCGGCTCGCGCGGCTGGGCCGCAGCCACCGCCCTGACGGTCGGTGGCGCCGTGCTCGGTGGTACCTTCAGCAGCGACTTCTCCTCGGACCCGGGCGGAATCGCGCTGCAGAACAATCCGAGCCCGGTTCTGGTGGAAGACGGCTACCTGAAGCTCGTTGACCTGCAAGACTTCACTGACGGTATCACCGGACTCCCCATCCAGGCGTCCTACATCTTCCCGGAGATCGAGCCCGACCGGGTGGCCGCATTCACCGCCACCTTCAAAGTCCGCATCGGAGGAGGAACCGAACGTTCCTCCCAGGGCCTCAGCTTCGTGCTGGCCAACGATTATCCGGACGATGTGCCGTTCCGGGAAGCCGGTGGCGCCACGCTGGGCTTGGTGATTTCCTTTGACACGATCGACGGTCTCACCGGCCCCTCCTCGGTAACGGAGGGCAATGACCCAGGAGCCGCCCCCGGCATCATCATCCGCCAGGGCGGCAAGACGGTGACCTACCAGCGGTTCGACGGACTCCGCACCGGCGACAACTTCGTTCCCGTCGAGGTCAAGCTGGAGGAGGATGGAACGCTCGACGTGACCTACAACGGCGAGAAAGTCTATGATAACGTTCCCATCGGGTATCTGCCGATCGCGGGTCGCTTTGCGTTCGGCGCCGGCACCGAGGAGATCACGTCGGCCAACCGCGACAACTTCTGGGTGGATGACCTCACCATCACCACCACTCCGGTCTCCGGCGCCTATCTGTCGTCGGTCCTGCCTTTGGTGCAGGATGCACCCCCCAACGCGGCCGTAGTGATCGCCATCGAGGGCCTGGGTGGAGGGGCAACCACGATGACGTTCGATGGCAGTCCGGTGGAGCCCACCCGGGAGACGGTCGGAACGACCACCACGCTGACCTATGATCCGCCCGGCCTTCTCGAACCCGGATCCACACACCAGATCGTCCTGACCTACGCCGGCAAGACGTTCAGTTATGGATTCACGGTGATCTCGGCCGCGGTGCTGCCGGCCACGGCGGCGGTGGCGGCCGACACGGTGAATCTGTCCAGCGACGGGTTCAGCTTGCAGGTGTATCAAGTGGAGACTCTGCCCGGAACCACCAGTTATGCCGTTTCCGAAGCGGTGTTGGCGGGACAGGCCGGCGACAACATCGCCGACCTCAGCGGCGCCACCGGCGGAATCTTCGAGCGAACCTTGGTGAACTTCGAGCAGGATGCCTTCGAAGCTGGGTTCTTCACCGGCCTCGAGGGCTATCCCGATGACTACATCCCGGGCATTCCAGGAACCTTCGGCACGACGGACAATATTGCCGCGGCGGTCACTGGGGTCCTCGATCTTCAGCCCGGCGCTTACACCATTGGATCGGTCAGCGATGACAACATGCGCATCGCCATCGGCGGTGACCCGCGTGACCTGACGGCGTTGAAGCTGGTCGAGGTCAACATCGGCACGGCTTCCGGCACCTTCATCGTCCAGCAAGCAGGGTTGTATCCGTTCCGGGCCGTCTGGGGCGAGGGCGGCGGCGGAGCACACTTCGAACTCTGGTCCGAAGCCGCCGACGGAACCCGTATCCTCCTCAACGATCGAGCCACTCCCGGCCACTTGAAATCCTACTCCCGGCGGTCCGCCACCTACCGGGGATCCCCCTATGTCAGCTCCGCCAGTCCAGCGCCGGGCGAGCTCAATGTCAGCACCCAGCCGAGAATCACTCTGGGCCTCACGGACGATCCCGGGGCCACGGTGGTCTCCGATTCGATCAAGGTGCTTCTGAACGGCGCCGAGGTTTCCTCGTCTTCGACCAAGGAAGGATCCCTGACCACGGTTACCACCCAAGTGGCGGCTCCCCTGGGGGCGCTCGAATCCCAGACCGTTGCAGTCGAATTCTCGGATAGCAATGGCCAGACCGTGCGAAGGGAGTACACGTTTACGACCGGCAAATCCGCGGGCGGAAACCTCGCCAACGCAGTGAAAGGCTATTGGACCTTCGACCAGGGGAACCTCAACGCGACTATCGGACGCGACCTCCAATACATCGATGCGGCCTTGTCCAGTCGGTACACCTTTGGGACCACCA
>CAYYSX010000353.1:4374-5730 GCA_964474315.1 uncultured Verrucomicrobiota bacterium
CACACGGCATTCCTGGCGCCTCGATCGGATCGATCGCCGTGGTGCCGCCCCCCGACACGGGGCTTCTCGCCTCTGGAACACTGGGCGGAAGCTACGCGGCGATCACGGCTACCGTGGATTCGTCCGCCAAGTCGATCACCACCGCGCTCCCGGCTGACACCACCTTCTATCGGGTGAGCGGATCCGGCGCTGTGGTCATCACCAGTATCGCCGTGGAAGGCAATCAATTGGTCATCCGCTACCAGTAATTCGACCGCGACTGATCAGCACCGCGGGACTTCCGGGGGCCGTCCGCGAAAGGACGGCCCTTTTTGTCCTCCACCCTGGGAGCCTCCTGGAACCAACCGCTCCATCCGCGGATGAACGGTGGCTTCGGCCGGCGGTTCTCGGGCAGGGTATGCGGCATGAACCTTCACGATCCGGCCTTGGTTCGTCGGGGCGCACTGCTCGCCATCAACCTTCTCTTCCTCATGGTCTGGGGCTTCACCGGCCTGGGAAAGCTGCAGTCGGGAATACCCGACTGGTTCGCTGACAAATTTGGCCCGACGCTCCTCAATCGGTTTCCTGGGCTCACCGCCTCGTTCTGGCTGCTGGCCTGGGCGGAAATACTCGCCTTCGTGCTGGCGCTGGCCGCCCTGCTCCGAGGCGAATTCTGGGAACGCTGTCCGCCGTTGCTCCTGTCCTGGATGTTGGTCTGGAGCCTGTTCGTGTTCGTGCAGCTCGGCCTGGGCCAATGGCTGACCAACGAATTCGACAGCACGGCCCAATTGTTCGCTTATTTTGCCGGCACGTTGGTATCGCTCCTGTATGTGAGCCGGGGTCTGGCCAAGACGGACTCCGCCGACTGAACCGAGCAACGTGAGGCGTGAGGCGTGACGGCGGGAGGGTCCGCCGGACCGGAGGGCCGGAGCGCGGACGGCTCGTCCGCTCGAACGACCGATTTCGGCGAGCTGCCACCGGAAGCAAAAAAAACACAAACCAGCGAAATAAAAAGGGAAGGGGCACCGAATCGTCTCCCTGCGGTGACCCGCCGGAATACCCGGAAAACGAGCGGACGAGCCGTCCGCGCTCCGGCCGTAAGAGGCCACCGAGGCTTGGCGTCTGGCCTGGGCGGTCGGCTTCCCGGTTTCGCGGCGACTCACCCGCATTTGAGCTTTGAGCTTTTTCCCGGGAAATCCGTAGCCTTTCGTCACGCATGCCGTCGCCCAAGTCAGTTTCCTTTGATCTGTCCCTCTGGTTGAAGACCCAGTCGCAGTCCGTGGACCGGGCGCTGGACCGTTTTCTGCCCAAGGGTTCGACCCGGCCGACCACCATTCATCAGGCGATGCGCTACTCGCTGTTCGCCGGTGGCAAACG
>CAYYSX010000354.1:0-5728 GCA_964474315.1 uncultured Verrucomicrobiota bacterium
CGCCCGCGCTCCTGCCAGACAGATTCAAGCTGCGCCTGAACGTGCAGCGGCGGGCCGTTTCTTCGCATGATTGGGGTCTCTTCAACGAATTTGAAAACGTACATTGACACTCGGATCGCCGTTTGGTTGACTCTAATTCCTTTTTGCAAGGCACTTCGTATGTACGCAGTTTTGGAAACCGGTGGTAAACAATACCGCGTGGCCGCAGGCGACACGCTCGAAATCGAACGCCTCAAGGCCGAGGCGGGCCAGACCTTCACGTTTGACCGCATCCTGCTCGTCAACAAAGACGGTCAGGTCTCCATCGGCTCCCCCACGGTACCCGGCGCCACAGTGGTGGCCGATGTGGTCGATCACCGCCGAGGTGACAAAAAAGTCATCTGGAAAATGAAACGCCGCAAAGGATACCACAAAAAGCAGGGACACCGGCAGGAATTGACCGTGGTGAAGATCAAGGAAATCACCGCTTAACTCGAAGGAAACCACATGGCTCACAAGAAAGGTCAGGGAAGCACGCGTAACGGGCGCGACAGCGTCAGCAAGCGTCTCGGCGTCAAGGCATTTGGATCAGAGTTCGTCACCGCCGGCAGCATCATCGTACGGCAGAATGGCACCAAGTTTCACGCCGGACAGAATGTCGGCACCGGTCGCGACTGGACCCTGTTCGCCCTGGTGGACGGTCGGGTGAAGTTCGACAAAACGGCCCGCCGGGTGCATGTCACCCCCGAGACCGTCCCGGCGAGCAATTAAACCGCCGAAGCTATCTTTCCACGGGCGAGGCCATCAGCCTCGCCCGTTTTGTTTTGCTCCTTCTCCCTCCTTCCACCCTCCCGGCCGCTCGCTAGCTTCCCGTCATGTTCATCGATGAGGTCAAGGTCTTCGCCCGCGCCGGTCATGGAGGCAAAGGCTGCGTGGCGTTTCACCGCGAAGCCTACCGGCCCAAAGGCGGTCCCAGCGGCGGCAACGGCGGCCGCGGTGGCGACGTCGTCCTCGAAGCCAGCCACGATCTCAACAACCTGATCCACCAGTTCTATGAACCCCGCTTGGTGGCCGAATTGGGTCAGGCCGGCCTGGGCAAAGGCATGGACGGACATGCCGGAGCCGACCTGGTCGTCAAGGTTCCCTGCGGCACCATGGTCTGGCGGCTGCCATCCGAGGTACCCGCCGCCGGGGTACACCCGCAGGACAACGACCAGGCTCCCACCCTCCTGAGTGCTTCGGCCGGCCGACCGGTCATCAAGTCAGGCCGAGGCCGGGCGTGGGAGATCGACTTGGAGGCCGAACCGGAAAATCCGCCCTTCCACGCCCCTGACCGTGGCGAGCTGGTGTGTGACCTGACCGAGCACGGCCAGCGGTTCACCCTCTGTCAAGGCGGTCGCGGCGGACTGGGCAACCGCAACTTTGCCACCGCGGTCCGGCAGGCACCCCGCTTTGCCCAACCCGGCGAACCCGGCGCCGAAGGCCACTACCTGTTCGAGCTCCGGCTGGTCGCTGATGTCGGCATCGTGGGTTATCCCAACGCCGGCAAGTCCACGCTGCTGACGGCCATTTCCAAGGCGCGGCCGAGGATCGCTCCCTATCCCTTCACCACCCTCACCCCGCAGGTCGGCATCGTGGAGTATCCCGATTTCCGGCGGCTGACGCTCTGCGACGTTCCCGGCCTCATTGCCGGCGCCCACCGCAATGTCGGTCTCGGGCACAAATTCCTCCGTCACATCGCCCGCTGCCCGGCGCTGGTGATTCTGCTGGACATGGCCGGCACCGACAACCGCGCGCCTTGGGACGACTATCGCTCCCTGCTGGAGGAACTCGACCTGTACGACACCGCCCTGCTGGAAAAACCGCGCCTCGTTGTGGCCAACAAGATGGACGAACCGCCCGCCGAGGCGAACCTGAAGGCCTTCAAACGAAAGATCCGAAAGGTGCCGGTTCTACCCATTGCCGCCGCCTTCGACGAAGGCATTCCCGCCTTTCTCAAGGCGATTCGGGAACTGGTAGAGGAAGCGCACGCCGCAGGGAACGAGGCCTGATTTCTTCACGCCGATTCCGCCTCCGGATCCCACCGCCGCCAGAAGTTCCAGTCATACGCCTCCAACGCGCCCAAACGCTTCTTGTAATCGTAGGCCGACGCCGAGGCATAGACATAACCCGGGTACAGATAACGGCACGCCTGTTGGCGCGCGTATTCGATTTCCCACAGCAACGTCGCCACTCCCAGGCTCCGTTGCCCCTCCGCCGGATCAAAGAGGCCGTACACCGAGGATACCGCCACGCGTCCCACATCGAGATAACTCGCCGCCACCAGCCGTCCCCCGCTCCGCACCCGCACTTCGACACAGACGCAGGGATAGGCATGCGGATTCCCGATTCGACCCGGATCCGGCCCCAGGAAATCTTCGAGGCGGCGGGGAACATTGGACGTGAACCGCCGAACATGGGAGCGGAACAATCGGCCATGCTCGCCATGGATCTCGGGACGGACGAATTCGACTTCGAGATCCGCGTTGCGACGGAGAACCCGGGTTTGGCTCTTGGAGGGCCTCCAACGGGCCAGATCGATTCGCAGAGGCAACACCTGCACCACCTGCCCGTCGTGGACGGAGACCGAATAGCGGAAGAAACGGGTGCCAAAATGCCGCCAGCCCTGGCTCCACAGGGCATCCATCCATTCCGGGTTGGCCTCGACGCACTCGAAGAACTCCTCCACGACCGGCCACTGGAAGGAACCAACCGGTCTGGTATCGCCTTCCTGCAACCAACCTCCAGGATCGTCAGGCCTCGCCACGGGGCTTCACCCTGCTGCAATCCAGCGCCCATCGCGACTGCGAAACGGAGGACTCCCGCACCTAGGGCGGGCTCATTGCGCCACCGGTTTGGGCTGGGCCGCTTTCCATTCCGCCTCGGTCACCGGCTTCCGCTGCTGGGTGAAAACGAAAACCCCCCGTTTGTTTCCTACGATCAAGTCGGGCTGACCGTCCTTGTTCAGGTCCCGCGCCACCACCTGGGTTCCTACTCCGGAAGCATCGTCCACCAAATGCGGGACAAAATCGACCGAGCGGTCGGGACCCCGCACCAGCTTCCACCAGTAGAGGACCGGGGCGGCTCCCGGTTCCGGGTCGCCCGCGGGGCCGTGAGCCCAGAAGCGTTTCCCCGTGATGATGTCCTTGAGCCCGTCGCCGTCGATATCCACCAGATCCAGGGCGTGCAGTTGGGAGAACTTCACCCCGTAGCGGTTTTCGTTGGGCTCCTTGTTCATGAAGATGTGCTCCTTGAAGGTGATTCCGTCGGCGGTCTTCACCTGCTCGAACCAAGCCAGTCCATATCCGTGAGCCGAAAGGCTGGAGATGACATCGTTGAGCCCGTCGCCATTGACGTCATAGACGTACATTTGGGCTCCTCCCACGCCGAAGGGAAACGGATGGAAGGTCCAGAGGGGATCCCCGGCCAGCGAGGCCGGTTGCTCCCACCAGCCGTCCTTCTCCAGCAGATCCAGGCGTCCATCCCCATTCACATCGCCCACCCCCAGGCCGTGGGTGAATTTATGATAGTTGTTGTTGGGACTGAGAGCATGCCACTTCCACAACGCCGTCGGATCGGCCGGGTCGGGACTCGCCCACCCATAGCTGCCCCGGGAGGCGCACACGATCTCCGGCTGACCGTCGCCGGTCAGATCGATGAACGTAGGCGACTCATTGTCGGTGACCTCAAGGGCGACGTGCTCCTGCCAGAGATCGGCGCGGCCCTTCGGATTCTCATACCAGGACGATTTTTCCCCCGGGAAACCGAGGATGAGGATGTCATCCCAGCCGTCCCGGTTCACATCGTGGGCAAACGCGACAAAATTCTTGGAATAGGCGTTGTTTTTGCCGAGCGCGCCTTCGAAGCCGGGGATCGTCTCTTCGGTTCCATCGGCTTTCTTGAGCTGGAACGATTCCGTCGCGGGCGCGTACTGGTGACGTTGGCGGTAATCCGGCCCCGCCCACCAGTAGGGTCCGGAAACGATGTCCAGCACGCCGTCCTGGTTGAAGTCCCCGGCATGAGCCCCCTCGGCCCAGAACTGGTCGGACAACTGTTGTTTCTGGAAGGAGATGAGGGTGGGTTGGGAGGCCTGCAGGGCACCGGCAACCAGGGAAGCGATAACCCAGCACGGGAGGTGCTGTAGCGGGGAGTTCAAGTGCATGAACGTTTGTCGGAATCCTGGGCCTCCGGGTCAAGCGATGACTCCGGGGAGAAGCTCCCAATCCGAAACCCCCAGCTCCAAAAGAACTCCCGGGGCACAGTGTAGCGCAGGCCTCCGAGCCTGCTGTAGCGCAGGTTTTCAACCTGCCCCAGGTCCACTTGGCAGGCGGCCAGCCTGCGGAATAGCAGACGGGGATGTCTGCTGGCATACCCGCCGCTCAGGTTCCGGGCAGGGGCTTCCAGAGGCCGTGCTTGTAGCGGTTGTACACCCACACGAAGTCGGGATTGCGTGCGTTGCCGCCTGCCCAATAGAAACTCTGAACGTTCTTGGCCGAATCAGTCGCTGCCTTGATGGTCCGCGCATCGGTCCAGCGCTTGCCTTCGCAATGGGCGTCGGCAAAGGCAAACGTGCTAAAATTGCCGTGAAACACCGCAAACGGATCCACCCACCCTGGCGGGTTTACGTCCATCACCCACGAGCCATTGTTGTATGAACGGGGATCCGACTCCTCAATGAAGGTCATAGTGTCGGCCGGTTCAATGATGCTGGAATGTTTGGAAAATGGCCGGACGACAGCCAGCGGCGCCCAGCCTTGAATCACTCGCCAATTACCGTCGAAGAATTGCCCAACCGTCTCCGACTTCGAATAACTGTCAAAGGCCCAGCCCTGGCCGGGCTTGCGGGTGCGGGTCCGCAGGTCGCCCGGACAGTGAATGGCGCCCACTGCAGCGCAGTATTTGAAGATGATCGACCTCTCGTAGCCCTGGCGGACACGATTCTGGGCCTCGCTCAGGGAGATGCCCGCGGTAATGGCCGGCTCGGGGCTGTACCAATATCCCCCGCCGGGATGCTGCATTCCCGGGGCAGCGGTAGGCAGAAGTTCGTCGCGGGAATCGGTGGAGTACATGAACCAACCCATGACCAACTGCTTCTGGTTGCTCAAGCAGGCCGCTCCGGTGGCCTTGAGTTTGGCCTTAGAAAGCGCGGGCAGGAGCATGCCAGCCAGGATCGCAATGATCGCGATCACGACCAGCAGCTCGATCAAGGTGAAGCCGCGGCGGGTCGCTCGGCGGTTCGAAATGGAGGTAGATACGGGAATCCTCATGGGGTCATGTAGTTTGGACGTGGCGTCATACAGATAACCGCGGAAGGGCGATGCGGGAGGCGGCTGGCACTTCCTTGAAAAAAACCTACACCCCATGTCAACTGTATGGAATCCCCCAAACGGTTGAATCGGGAATCCCAGGGTCCGTGTCCGCTAGATCACGGTGGCCTGGGATGGAGATTGCCGCTGGTCGGTACTTTTTCCGACTGGCTGACCCATTGGTGCTACACCGGCACCCAAAGGGAGGCCCATAAGCGCGCTTCCCGCGTTCACAGGGGCTTCCAGCGTCGATGGCGATAGTTCTCCCACACCCAGCGGAAGTCGGGGTTGCTGGGACCGCCTCCGGCCCAGTTGAAACTCGAGATCCCTACCGCGGAATCCTTGGCGGCCTTGATCGTGCGCGGATCCACCCATTTGTGCCCCTCGTAGTGGCCATCCTGGAA
>CAYYSX010000355.1:0-5711 GCA_964474315.1 uncultured Verrucomicrobiota bacterium
CCACTCAGAAGAGCCTATGAACGCGACGAAGAAGAGGTACTGGAATGGAAGGAGAAGACGTATCCCGAAGTGCTGAAAGCGGCCAAAAAGCAGGGTGCCGAGATTTTCTTTCTCGACGAGGCGGGGGTCAAATCTGATCCCAATTTAGGAAAGACCTGGGGAGTCAGAGGTGAAACGCCGATTGTGAAAACGAGCGGTCAAAGACAGCGCATCAACGCCGTCAGTGCCGTCAGCCCACTTGGGAAGTTTTGGTTTGCTTTCAAAGTACGGAAGGAAAGTTGCAACTGATTTTCTTGCCGCCCTATGCGCCGGATCTAAATCCGGATGAATTCGTCTGGAAGCACCTCAAGAGCAATAGTGTTCGCAAATTGCCGCTCTACAGGAACGAGTCGCTCCAAATCCCGAGTCGAAGCTGATTTGCTGAAAATAGCCAATGATAAGAATATTCTCAGATCATTTTTCAAGGCGCCTAGTGTAGCCTATTCATCTGTCAAGGCAATAAATTTCACGCTCCCGACCCGCTAAAACGACGTTGTCCGCGTTATCAACGGCCAAGTCGTCGGCGTACACCATGCCCTCGGATTGCTTCTCCCACATCAGCGCGCCGTCCGTCGTCGCATACTTGGCGGTGTAGGCATAATATAACTATATCCCGGATCAGATGGATTGCCGCGCTCGGAGGTAGCGGTGACCAAGACATTGCCGGCGTTGTCCACCGCGACGGCCCGAGCTCGCGCCGTTCCACCTTCGGGCAAGTAGCGTCGGTCCCAAATGACTGCCCCATCTTCCGCGCGACATTTGACCGTGTAGAGTTCGGATCCGCCAATTGTTCCGGTGGCAATGGCATTTCCGCGATCATCCACCGCCAATCCCTCCAGGATCAGCCATTCCTGTGAGGAATCGAAAAGACGCTTCCTCCACATCAAGGCGCCCGTGGTCGCGGCAAGTTTGCCGATGTACGGGGCCCCATAGTCCCAATCAGTGACCCAACCGCCGATGATCACCACGTTTCCGCGGGCATCCACGGCCACGTCCTTGACCGTGTTCCCCCAGTCACCCTCCACGCCATAGCGTTGCTGCCATAGCAATTCCCCATCATTGCCGGAGTATTTGACCACCAGGACGTCACTTCCATTCGTACCGGCGATGATCACATCGCCTTGGGGGTCATGAACGATCTGCACCGCGCGATCCTCTACCCCGACAACGCTCGCGTCGTGATGGATCCACATCTCAGTCAAAGCGGTTTGGGCGCGGGCCGGTTGCGAGACTAGCGTAAGGGCCGTCAATAGGGCGGCCAGACGGGGCAGGAGAGTGATGGTCAAGCTTTTCATTGGAATTTTTGAGCGGCCTTGAAGGACCGTCCTTACCTGATTCCAAAGAAGTCGCAGACGAAGGTTACAGGTCGGTTTGGAAAAGCGGCGGGGGCCAGTAGTTGGAAAGGCGATTGAGTTCGCCGCCGCGGGAACCTCCAGGTCCCACCATTTTTCGAGAGCGGGGACTTGGGCGAGGACATGGGGAAATTGGGAAAGGCGGCCAGCGAGACTGGCGAGACGGGGAAAGGTCGGCTGTTTATGACTACGGCGGCTTCAAGGCACCGCCTCCATCCGATTCCGAGGAATTTCGAGGCGGCGGCTACCTTGGTTTCGGAAGCCAAGGACGGTGTAAAGCGGGCGACTGCCGAGGCCACGTTCAGTTCAATTGACATCAAATCGATGGCGGATAGGATTTTCCTCATGACCAAGACGCAGATCCAAGTTCCGGAAGAGTTGTTCCGGGAGATTCGGGAATTCGCCCGGCAGCGCGAATGGTCGCTGGCCGAGACGTTCCGGCGCGGCGCGGAATTGCTCCTGCAAGTCTATCCGGAAACGACCGTTCCCCAGGCGACCGCCTGGACGCCGCCGACCTCCAACCGCGTTGGCTGGAAGGGGTTGAGCCCTGCGCAACTGCGCGAGGCCGTGTTTGCTGACGCCGATGCGCGTCTCGCCTAAGCATTTGGCCGTCGTGTCGTCATGCTTTCGGTGGATGCCAATCTCCTGCTGTACTGCTACAGCGAGGCCTCGCCCCAGCACGACGACGCCCGAAACTTCATCGAGTCGCTTTCGCCGCGCGAAGACGTGGCGTTGAGCGAATTCGTGCTCACCGAGTTCTACCTGCTCCTGCGCAACCCCGCCGTACTCGCTCATCCGCTCTCTGCGCCGGAAGCCGTCAACGTCATCCAGAGCTACCGCCGGCATCCGCGCTGGAAAGTCCTCGGTTTTCCGCCCGCGAGCCGTGAACTTCATGCCGATCTTTGGCAGCGTGCCGCCGAACCCTCTTTTGCCCGGCGCCGAATTTACGATTCCCGCACCGCGCTCAGCCTCCGCGCCTTCGGCGTCACCGATTTCGCGACAGCGAACGAAAAGGACTTTGCGGGATTGGGCTTTACGAACGTCTGGAATCCTCTCTTAAGCAGTCGGCGGCGCCGGACGTAATTTCCTTCGTGTTTCCGTGGCCTGCTTGGTTGGGGTCATCCACCCGGCGAGGCCGCCGGTCACCTTGATGAAGCGGACTGATGCTCCCTTGCGCGCCCCCCGTATTGAGGCCCTGTCCCTCGCGCCTGGGGAGCGCGCCCGCCCCCCGGCGGTGGGGGGAAAGATCTGGGGTGTGAGTTCGCTCGGCGGTGTGGGCCAGAAGGGGAACCTCGCCGGGGAGGAGTACACCACGGGCGGGGGCGCCCGGGGTCGTCGGCGGGGCTGATCGCGAAGTGATCCGTCGTGATTTTAGTTCCATTGTCCCGACGGCTGCGCCCGAGGCGGGCGCGCTCCCCGTCGCGCAGAGCGGAAGGTTTCGCACCGCTGAAACCCGGATCCGGGCCGCCGCCCAACCCTAGCTCAGGTCACCCTGACCACCTGGGTGGTGTCCGCGCCCCTTCCCTCCAAGCTGGGGACAGAGTAGCCATCGGAGATCCGCTGGATGTCCGATAGGTGTGCTGTCCCCGTAGGAACACTCGCTTGCGGCTCAGGGAACTGGAAATTTCTCCGGATTCGCGGCAAAGAAACGGCCCAGATCGCGGTCGGTTCCCCGCACCGCCTCAGGCGCCTCCGTGACGATCCACCCCCCCTCGTCTTACTCGTGCGGGAAATTTCCAGCGTTCTGCGCTCGATCCAGTGCCACGTCTCGACGTGCCCGTCGGCGAAGCTGAGCGTGCCCGCGTTGCCATGCCGGGTGGCGGGGAAGCTGCCCCAGCGCCAAACCGAGCCTCCAAAATAGGTGTGGTAGTTGGTGTGGTTGACTCCAAAAGGGGCGACCGCGGCGCTGGACTCGTGTTCGTCCACCAAAACAAAGAGCTGGCTCGGACCGGGAGCCTTGTGGAGGTCCCCGAACTTATGCCACCGGGTTCGATGATGCGGGTCCTCCGGCCTGGGATGCATTCCCAGATGCCAGTTGATGGCATAGCTCCGGGTCCGCGGAACGCGGCCCAGATCCCGCACCGTGGAGCGATCGCTCGGACAACGATAGACTCGGTCCGACCGCAGGTACGGATAGGACAGGCTTTGCTGGAGATTCGAACTCGTCGTGTCGGTCCAGGCATTGCCGACCATCCAGGACCCCGGCCCGGTGCGGGTAAGGGAGCGTTCCAAGGGAGGAACGAAGTCCAGGGGCGGCAGCCGACCATTGGAGTCGTTATCATACATGAGCCAGGCGGCCTGCTGCTGCCTGAGGTTGCTCAGGCAGGCGGCTCCAGTCGCCTTCAACTTGGCCCGCCCCAGAACAGGCAAAAGCATTCCGGCCAGAATCGCGATGATCGCGATGACGACCAGCAGCTCGATCAGGGTGAAGGCCGGTGTTGCGCAGGGGCGGGAGGAGCCGTGTTGCGCCCAGGGGGCCAGCCGAGCGGGTGAGAGGTGGGGAACTTTGGGGGTGTGTTTCATATTCACTCTCTTCCAAAGGAATCGCTGGGCAACGTTACAAAATATCCGTTTGGGGTCGGGACAAGGACCGGTGACCGGGCGCTTGGTCCTGTTACAGAAGGAAACGAAGGGAACGAAGAGTCAAAGGGTGGAAGGAAAGACACCGGTTGGGTGAACTTCTGCCGGGGGGAGAATCCCCGGTGTTGGCTCACGTCAGCCGAAGTCTCATTCCCTTCGTGGTCTTGGTTGCCTTCTGTTCATTTCCACTGCCGCACTTAGATTCAACCGGCCCGTCTGGGGAGCGCGCCCGCCTCGGGTGCCGTGGCGGGTCGAAAGAGCTGGGGTGTGAGTCCGTTCGGCGGTGGGGCAAAGAAGGGGAACCTCGCCAGGGGGAGTACACCACGGGCGGGGGCGCCCGGAGCCCTCGACGGGGCGTCGAGGGCAGCACCCGGGGCGGGCGCGCTCCCCAGACGGGCGGACGAACCGTCCGCGCTCCCGTCTCCGGCTACGCGGAGAATTCGTCGCCGCCGAGGGGACGAGGCGCCATCGGGTGCGTGAGGCGTGGTGCGTGACCCATCGGCCAACCTTTCCTCGGGGCTTGCTTCCACTTCCGGCTTCCCACTTCCGCGTTCCGACTTCGGTCCGGGAGATTCATTTCGCAGTGGAGTTCGTTTCACTGGCTTCGATCGCGGCAATCTCCTCCAGCGAGGGCGCGTGGTAGAGCCGCACGAAATTGTTGACCCGGTTGGTGCTATCGGGGGGTCCGGCAAAGGGCAGGTAACCCGCCGCGAGCGTCTTTCCGTCCGGCGAAAAATGGAGCCCGCGCAAAACGGCCCGCTCCGTCGGGAAGCTCACGACTTCCTGAAGCGTCGCCACATTCCGGAGCTTGATCGTGTCATAACTTCCCGTGGCCAGCGTTTGGCCGTCAGGCGAGAACGCCAGGCCAATCACGCTGGTCGCATGGCCCAGGATCGTGCGTTGCAGTTGACCCGAGGCCACCTCCCAAACATAGCCCCGAGCGCCTCCACCGCTTCCGCCCACCACCAGCCGTCCATCAGGCGAAAAGGCGATGGCTTCGATGTCGTCACTCGATCCCTTCAGAGACCTTAGGTGATTCCCGGTCTTCACGTCCCATAACACCAAATCCCCAACCGCGGTCGGCCACCAGCCTCCCGCCAGGGCTTGCCCATCCGGAGAAAACTCCAGCATGGCGACCGGGGTCTCGGGCCGAACCGGCCGATCGAGCGACGCCAATTCTTTCCGCGTGTGCGTATCCCATAGTTTGACCTGTCCCTTCCGATCCCCGGTTGCCACGCGGGAGCCGTCCGGTGACAAGGTGGTGACGCTGACTTCGTTCGTATGGGCGGACCAGGAGTGCGTTATTTTTCCGGCCGCCAGATCCCACAACTCCACCGTCCCATCGCGCCGTCCCAAAACCCCGAGCGGGAGGTCGCCAACCGCGTCGAAGGGACGTTCGACCACCCTCAGCAGGCTCAGCGGCGGGTGGGCCGGGACCTCGACGCTTCTGGTAATGTTCCTCTCCAGGTCAACGAGGTGCCAACGATAGTCGTACGGGCTGGGAGCCAGGACCAGGGTGCGGCGGTCCGGGGTGAAACCGGCAATGAGGTTCCCGTCCTTGACCAGGCGGGACGACTGGGAGGATTCGCCTTGGTTCGCATCCCAGAATCGTGCCGTCAGGTCAGCCGCGCCCGTGACGATGTCGCGGCCGTTCGGAGAAATTGCAGAGGCCCAAACCCCACTCTTGTGACCGTGGAATTCCCTTAGAATTTTCCAAGTGTGACTGTCCCAGACGAACAA
>CAYYSX010000356.1:0-5658 GCA_964474315.1 uncultured Verrucomicrobiota bacterium
TTGTCAGGCTCGGGACCGGTCACCACAGCCCGCAGGCAGCTCCTGGATTCCACCAGGAAAGGACTCGGCACCCATGACTTCGCCGCGAAATCCCCCTTTCCCCGAGGGCCGTCGTCGATACCTTCGTGGGCGTGTTGCAGGAGTCGGTGAAATCCCGCCGGGTCCAGGGTCTGGGCGTCAGCCCCGTGTTCGGCACCACGCACTGGAGCGTGGTGCTGGCCGCGCGCGATACCAGCGCCCCGGAAGCCCAGGCGGCGCTCGCACGACTCTGCCAGACGTACTGGTACCCCTTGTATTGCTGCGTGCGACACCACGGCCGCTCGCCCGAAGACGCCCAGGACCTGACCCAGTCGTTTTTCGAGAAGCTCATCGAGCGCAATCAAATCTCGCTGGCCGACCGGGAACGCGGGCGATTTCGCACCTTCCTCCTGCGTTCGCTCGAGAACTTCCTGAAAAATGAACATGAGAAAGCCTCGACGCAGAAGCGCGGTGGTGGACGCACGACCGTCTCCTGGGACGCCCAATCCGCCGAGGAACGATACCAGGCGGAGCCCACGACCGACTGGTCGCCGGCGGAACTCTTCGACCGCCGCTGGGCCTCCACGCTGATCGCAGAAACGCTGGCCCGCCTCCGCCGGGAATTGGCGACGACGGGCCGGGTCGAGTTGTTCGATCACCTGGAACCGCATCTGTGGGGAGACGACACGAGCACGCCCTACGCGGAGATTGCCGCTTCGCTCGACATGACCGCGGTGGCGGTCAAGGTCACCATGCACCGGCTCCGCGCCCGTTTTCGTTCCCTGCTGCGCGAGGAGATTGCCCATACCGTCGCCGACGCCAATGCCGGGGAGGTGGAGGATGAGCTGCAGAGGTTGTTTCAGATCCTGACGCGCTGACCGAAGAGTTCGGCACGCCCGCGTAACCTGAGCGCAAAAATCTGGTAAGTCCAAGTGGCATGGGTACCTCGAACCCCACCGAGGAGGAGCGGCGGATGTGCCGCATTTGCGGCGCGCCCCTCGCGACAGACGTGCCCGGAAGTGCCTGCTGGAGCTGCGTCGCGCGCCTCGCCCTGGGGCCGGCATCGCCGACGGGCGACAGCCCCCTTTCGGCGCTCGGGGCGGGCTCCACGTCCTCCACCTCCCGGCGGGAGGAAGCCTTCCAGGTGGGAGACTATTATCTCGAGGAACAGATCGCCCACGGCGGCATGGGCGTGGTGTACCGCGCCCATCAGGTCAGCCTCGCCCGGGTGGTGGCGGTCAAGCTCCTGCTGCTCGGCCGCCATTCCAGCCCGGACAGCATCCGGCGTTTCTATCGCGAGGCCCAGTCCGCTGCGGCCCTCCGGCATCCCCACATCGTTCCGGTGTACGAGGTAGGTGAATCCGAGGGACAGCCTTTCCTGGCGATGGAGTACGTGGAGGGGCGCAGTCTCGCCGAGATCCTCCGGCAGGGTCCGCTCGCCCCGCAACGGGCGGCCCGCTATGCGCATACCGTGGCCGAGGCCATTGCCTACGCCCACTCCCAGGGGGTGCTGCACCGCGACCTCAAGCCCTCCAATGTCCTGCTGGACGCCCTCGACTGCATCCGTCTCACCGACTTCGGGCTCGCCAAGAAACTCGATGGCAGCGGTGACCTCACCCTGACCGGGGAGATGCTGGGTTCGCCCAACTATCTCTCCCCCGAGCAGGCGGAAGGACGCCACGCCAGCGTCGGTCCCCCTAGCGATATCTATGGCGTGGGAGCCCTGCTTTACGAACTCCTCACGGGCCGGCCTCCCTTTCTGGCCGCCTCCCTGGCGGACACCCTGCTGCGCATCCGTGATACCGAACCGCTTCCCCCCTCGAGTCTGAACCCGGGCATTCCCCGGGATTTGGACACCATCGTACTGAAGTGCCTGGAAAAGGCGCCCGAACGGCGCTACGCCTCGGCGGAGGCCCTGGCCGCCGACCTGAATCGATTTCTGCGTCATGAGCCGATCGCCGCGCGCCCCGTTTCGGCGTGGGAACGGTCCCTGAAATGGACCCGGCGCAACCGCTTGCAGGCGGCGCTCTTCATTACCATCGCCGCCTCCCTGATCGCCTTTTCCGCCGGATCCCTGTTCTTCAGCCTGCATGTGACGCGCGCGCGCACGGAAACCGAGGCGGCCAACCGCCAGCTCGCGCGCACCTTGTTCCTGCGCGAATGGAACGACGCGGAAGAATTGCTCGATCAGGACAAGGCGCTGCCGGCGCTCAACTGGTTCGCCCGCGCCGCCCGTCAGCACCCGGAGGATCCCGTCATCGCCACGCGTCTTCTCGGGCTGCTGGCCGACCAGACGCTCTCCATCCCGGCCGCGCCGCCGCTCCTGCACGACAGCGCGGTGGCCACCGCCGACTTCTCGCCGGACGGCCGCTTCGTCCTGACCGCCGCGAGCGATGGCCGGGTGCGCCTCTGGTCCTGGTCCGAGCACCCGCAACCGGCACCACGGGTCCTAGACCGCGAGTTCCTTTCGCCCGCAGCGGCATTTGTTCCGGGTTCGGGCCACCTCCTGGTGGCGGATCACCAGGGGGTTTCGGTGTGGTCCGCGGAGGGCCGGCTTCTTCAGGAGAAACCGGCGAAGTTGAGCGGCAACCTGCGTTGGACCGTCTCGCGGGACGGGTCGCGGGCCATGCTCGTCTCCGGGGATATCGACCCGGAGCTTTGGGATCCACGAGTGCTGGAGCGGGTGGTGCCGGTCCAGCAATTCGGCCACCCGGAGGGTCGGCCGGCGCCCCTCAGCGCGGACGGCCGCTATGTCCTCCGATCCCTGAGCTACCCCGGAGTCGAAGGATGGTTCGTCGGGCTTTGGGACCTGACCACCGGACGTCGGCTCTGGCATGTCCAACTGCCCCAGGGGGTGACGCCTAACTCGATGTACGCGGGCGCGATCAGCGACGACAACACCCTCGTGGCCGTGAACAGTTGGGGCGGTTCCACGTTGGTGTGGCGACTCCGGCTGCGCGGGGAAAACGAACCGGACGTCCCCGTCGAGGATCCCCCGCTCGTGGAGGTGCATCTCGATGAATTCGCGCGGGTCGAGGCGTTTCGCTTCTTCGACGGAAACCGGAAACTCGCCCTCGCGGCGTCGGACGGCACGCTGCGCGTCTTGGATCTCGTCACGAAACAGTGGACACCGGACACCATCGAACATGCCGGTGCGATCAATGCGGCGCTGTTGTCGCGCGACGGCGCCACGCTCGCCACCGCCTCTGTCGATGGATCCGTGCGCTTCTGGGACCTGCGGCCCAAGCCACCCGAACCGCTGGTCGTCCGGACCACGGGCGAGGTCTGGGATGTCCAATTCGGGCCGGACGGCACGTGGTTTGCCATGTCCGGCGATCCCCATGCCGAGATTCGGGATGCACGCACCGGCGCACGACGGCATGTACTGCCCATGAGCAACCTCGTCTCGCGGGTCGCCATCTCGCCGGACGGAAGTCGAATCGCCGCCGCCACCGAACGCGGCATGCTACGTCTCTGGAATGTTGCCGACGGGACGCCCGCCACCCCACCCCTTTCGCGCCAGATCGCGCTCCATGACCTCGCGTACTCCAGCGATGGACGTTGGATCTGGGAAGGTGCGCCCGCGGCGTGGACGCGGCTGCTCCACGCCGAAACAGGCGAACCCGCTCTGCCTTTGTTTGAGTCCGCAGCGCCCGTGGTCCGTTCGCTGGTGACCCCGGACCTGTCCACCCTCATCGCCGTGACGACCCATGGGGAAGTCGATTTCTGGTCTCTGCCGAATCGCCAGCCCCGGCCAGCCAGCGCCCGACATCGCGGCGTGGTCTGGTCGGCACGCACCAGTGCCGACAGCCGGTTGCTCGTCACGGCTTCGGGCGATCACACCGCCCTGGTCTGGGACATTGCCAGCGCCCGCGTCCTTCGAGAGTTCCGCTCCGAAAAGGCGGCGTACTCGGCGGCGTTCAGCCCCGACGGCCGCCGCGTCCTGGTCGGCTCGGCCGATCGGACCGCGCGGGTCTGGGATCGCGAAACCGGTCGTCAGGTTTCCGAAGTCATGCGCCATCCCGGCGGGGTGTGGTACACGGAGTTCAGCCCGGACGGTCGGTGGTTGCTGACGGGGGACGACGAAGGCTACGCGCGACTGTGGGATGCCGCCACCGGTCTGCCCATCGGCAACTGGATGCGCAGCCAGGGTGCTCTCAAACGCGTCGCCTTTTCGCCCCAAGGAGATCGGGTCGTGACGAGTTCACGCGACGGAACCGTCCGCCTCTGGCCGGTCGAGGTCGCGCCGGCGCCCTCGCCGCCCTGGCTTCCGGAGTTGGCCGAGGCGATCGCGGGCCGGCGCCTCGATTCACGCGGCGAACTCCATTCCGTCCCGTTCGAAGCGTGGCGAACCCTGCGTGATCGCCTCGCTCCGGTCACCGCGGTGGAGCCCGCCGCCCCCAGTCAGGCCGAAGCCTTCTACCACCGATGGGCACGCTGGTACTTGGTGGACCGACTGCAGGATCGATCGGTCGGATCCTTTTGATCCGTCGGAACCGTTGGCGAAGGCCCCTCACTGAAGACGAGCATGATCACGGGTGCCTCACCGAATTCTGAGAGGCGGGAAAAACAGGCCCAGACGTTGGTCATCGGCCCCGGTGGGAACGTCGCGAAGCGTCTTGGAGTTCCGGTTGCTCTCGAACCACCTCCGCAGGCTTGGTAACGGGCCATTAGAGGCTGATCCGGGCCAGCGGAGTGCCATTCTGTGGATCCCAGCCCGCGGCTCCGGCAAAGGCCGCGGCACACTCGGCGTGGACGCCGCGCAGACGCACAGTCGAGCCGTCCACCGCCAGCACGCGCCGTCCCTTCCAGCGTGGGCAGGGTCGCTTTTGATAAAACGCATCGAGCAGGATCCGATTCCGTTCGCAAAAGGCTTCCGGGAGCACTTTCCCGCGCGACTGACAGAAGGCGGCGTCGGTCGGCGGCTCGGTTCCGGGGTGGGCCTGGTCGAAGAATCGCTCCCGTTCGCGGGCCAGAGAGCTTCTCAGGTTCCCCAGGATCAGGAAGCAGATCGTCTGAAAGGACAACGGACTGCGCCGGGTAAAGTCCTTAGGAGTCGCCCGATGCGCGTGGATAAAGTCCTTGCGCTCGGCGGTGTGTTTGATAATGTCTAATAGTCTGGCATAGAAGCTGCACGCCCTCCTGGGATAAGCTTGGCGTACTTTTCTTCATAAGATTATCTTGGTGAACGATGGAAGTTTACGTCGGTATTAAGTGCATGGCGTAATATTAGATAGAAGTGGGGTTGATGGCCAGCTTTTCTTCGAAAATCACCGATTTTTTTAGCAGGAACCTTCGATTCTTAACTTAATGACATTAGGGTAGTACCATAGGTATCCTGGTTGGGCTGATGGTCCATGACCTGCTGACTCGGAAATGACCTTTCTCTTCGTAACATCCTGTCTTTCGTTCCAAATCACTGCGCGAGCCAGTCCACGGGTCGTTATCCATGCAGATGCGCGGCCAGGAGAGGTCCGACAGTGGCAAGGTCCGTCTACGAAGACTGCTCTCCAGCGTGGAAAGGGAGCCGCTGATCCTTTGCCTCAAACTGTCCCGGTGGCGCCGCGGTAGAGGTGGGCTTTCATTTTTGAAGGTATTTGATGATAGCCTCCGTGCGGGACCGCGCGCCGAGCTTCTCGT
>CAYYSX010000357.1:0-5656 GCA_964474315.1 uncultured Verrucomicrobiota bacterium
CAATGCTTCGTACTCTGTCGCACAATAATTTGATATCGTTCATGGCATTTCCGCTTCTATGTGTTCTTTGAGTCTTTGTGGTTAATTTTTCGGAAACAGTGTCTCCAGCAGTGCGACCAAGTCCCGGTAGTCGGGAATGCAGAGGTCGGCCCCGACCCCCAGCAACCTCCGGCGTTTCCAGTCATCCAACTGTCCCGATCCGTTGTTGGCTTCGTCGCTGGCGACCGCCACCGCGAACCCACCCACCTGCTTCGTGTTCTCGATCTCCACATAGCCATCTCCGAACGCCAAGAGCGACTCCCCGGGAATCCGGTTCTCGGTCAAAATCCGGTCGATGACCATCTTCTTGCTAAATTTTCGGTAGTCGTCCTGCGCCCCATAGATGCGGCCCTGGAAATAACGGGTCAGATCCAACGCCTCGGCCTCGGCCTGGACGAACTGTTCATCCGTCCCACTGGCGAGATAGAGCGGCAGGCCCCGTGCCACCAGCGCTTCCAACAGGGCCCGCGTTCCGAACACCGTCAGATCGTCCCGCGGAATGGTCCCGGCCTGAATCCCGGTGATCCGGTGATGAATCCGGGCCTCGAGACGGCGCAGGTATTCGTGCTTGTAGTCGAGCGGTTCCCCGGGAGTGCCCCCTCGTTCCTTCACGCGCTCCGCCAGTTGGATCATCTGGTAGATGGTCTGCTTGCCGTTCAGCCGCATGATGTCCTCAAACGCAAGCTGGCGACGCTGCTCCTCCGTCTCACCCGGAAGGGGCGGAATGAGTTCGGCAAACATCGGCACCATGACGTCGGGCCAGCCCTGCCGGATCAGGGACAAGGTGCCATCGAAGTCGAAGAGGACATGGCTTAGTCCGCGGCGGGGTTGGAAGTGGGGGGCGAATTCGACGAGCCCGGTGAAGTGGGTAGGCATGAGAAATCTGGCGTCCGTCATCGTTGCTCCAAGGTTCTTCGTTACAGCGTCACCGTCTGGCCGGTCCGGATGGATTGTTCTTCGACTTCGCATAGCCGGATGGTTTCGGCGGCATCGGCGGCCGTCACCACGGAGGGAGGCCGGCCGGCGGCGATCGACTCGAGGAAATGTCGCAATTCTCCGACATAGCCATCCGGCTGTTCCAACCGGATTACCGAGGTGGCACCCTGGGTGGAAACCTGGAACGCATCCCCTCCGCGGGCGAGATCGTAATCAACGGTCGCGCCTTCGAAGTTGATCGTGAAGGCCATGTTGAATCCGAATCCTTCGGCCATGGCCCAGCTTCCTTCGGCACTCACCACCGGACCGTCGCCGTAGTGGTACAGGGCCACCACGTGATCGATGGCGCCACTGACTCGGCTATAGCCGGCCGCCGTCACCGCGTGCGGTTGGCCGAAGCAGTAGCGCAGGAAATCGACATCGTGAACGTGCAGGTCGAAGAGCGCGCCCCCGGAACTCTCGCCCTTGAGAAAATGGCTCCGCCCCCAGGCCGGGGCGGACGCCACGCGTCGGAACCGGGCATCGAGCACTCGACCGAACTCTCCGCTCCCGATGCGCTGTTTCACCCAGTCATATTCCGGCCAAAAGCGGAGGCACATGGCGGGCATCAGAAACACCCCGCGTGGCGCTGATTCCTCCGCGGCGTCGGCGATCCGGCGCGCTTCCGCACTGGTGCGCGCCAGCGGCTTTTCCAGCAGGACGTGCTTGCCCGCCTGGAGGGCCGCCAACGCCAGGTCCAGGTGGGTCTGGGTCGGCGTGCAGATATCCACCAGGTGAATCTCCGGATCGGCCAGCAACGCAGTGATATCGCGGAACGCTCTCACCTGGGTCATGTCGAGTCGCAGGGGCTGGGCATCACCCACATTGCCCGCGACCGTGGAAAAATCACCGTCCAGATTTCGTCCGCTGGGGTTGCCGAGCGCAGCGATCCGGACGCCGGACACCTGGCGGTACGCCTTCAGGTGCTGCGCGGCCATGAACCCGGTGCCGATGATGCCAACGTTGAGCATGCGGACAGAGTGCCGCAGGGCATGACCTGAACCAACGGGATTCAGCAGGCCTGAGGTGCGCCAACTTCTGGCAGGCATGGCCATTGACGCGCCGAATCCTCAGACGTTCCCGGATTGCGGCGGCGGAAAGACGCTCTGGCCGAGGTTTGGCCTTGGGCGCTTTGCGTGGTTAATCCTTCTCTCCACTGCGCACCCGGAGCCATTTCTCAAATTCCACCACCCCAAACGCCACCAGTCCGACCCCCAGGATGTAGAGCCATGACAGGGCATCAAGCGGCGCGGTATGGAACAGCCGATTCATCAGCGGCACGTGCGTGAACAGAACCTGCGCCCCGATCATGGCGCCCATTCCCACGAACACGAGACGGTTGCGGAAAAAACCCACCTGAAACGGCGAATGAAGGAGGGAACGGCAGTTGAGCAGATAAAAGATCTCCACCATGACGATCACGGCCACCACCGTGGTCCGGGCTTCCACCACGCTCTTGCCCCGGACCTGTTGCTCCCAGAGAAACGCACCGAAGGCTCCGGCCAGAATGAGCAGCGTGACCAGCCCGGTCCGCATCACCAGCGGGAAGGTGAGAATGGGCTGATTCGGGACCCGGGGGCGCCGGAGCATGAGGTTGGCTTCTTTGGGTTCGAAGGCCAGCGTCAACCCCAGCAAGATGGCGGTCGTCATGTTGATCCAGAGCGCCTGCACCGGCAGCAGCGGAAGCGCGGTGCCCAGTACAATGGCGGTCAACAACACCATCGCCTCGGCCGCATTGGTGGGCAGGGTCCAGACGATGAACTTGACGAGGTTGTCGAACACCCCCCGCCCCTCTTCTACAGCCGCCGCAATCGCGATTGCGGCGGCTGTAGAAGAGGGGCGGGGGGTGTTCGACAACCTCGTCAAGTTCATCGTCTGGACCCTGCCCACCAATGCGGCCGAGGCGATGGTGTTGTTGACCGCCATTGTACTGGGCACCGCGCTTCCGCTGCTGCCGGTGCAGGCGCTCTGGATCAACATGACGACCGCCATCTTGCTGGGGTTGACGCTGGCCTTCGAACCCAAAGAAGCCAACCTCATGCTCCGGCGCCCCCGGGTCCCGAATCAGCCCATTCTCACCTTCCCGCTGGTGATGCGGACCGGGCTGGTCACGCTGCTCATTCTGGCCGGAGCCTTCGGTGCGTTTCTCTGGGAGCAACAGGTCCGGGGCAAGAGCGTGGTGGAAGCCCGGACCACGGTGGTGGCCGTGATCGTCATGGTGGAGATCTTTTATCTGCTCAACTGCCGTTCCCTCCTTCATTCGCCGTTTCAGGTGGGTTTTTTCCGCAACCGTCTCGTGTTCGTGGGAATGGGCGCCATGATCGGGGCGCAGGTTCTGTTCACGCACGTGCCGCTGATGAATCGGCTGTTCCATACCGCGCCGCTTGATGCCCTGTCATGGCTCTACATCCTGGGGGTCGGACTGGTGGCGTTTGGGGTGGTGGAATTTGAGAAATGGCTCCGGGTGCGCAGTGGAGAGAAGGATTAACCACGCAAAGCGCCCAAGGCCAAACCTCGGCCAGAGCGTCTTTCCGCCGCCGCAATCCGGGAACGTCTGAGGATTCGGCGCGTCAATGGCCATGCCTGCCAGAAGTTGGCGCACCTCAGGCCTGCTGAATCCCGTTGGTTCAGGTCATGCCCTGCGGCACTCTGTCCGCATGCTCAACGTTGGCATCATCGGCACCGGGTTCATGGCCGCGCAGCACCTGAAGGCGTACCGCCAGGTGTCCGGCGTCCGGATCGCTGCGCTCGGCAACCCCAGCGGACGAAATCTGGACGGTGATTTTTCCACGGTCGCGGGCAATGTGGGTGATGCCCAGCCCCTGCGACTCGACATGACCCAGGTGAGAGCGTTCCGCGATATCACTGCGTTGCTGGCCGATCCGGAGATTCACCTGGTGGATATCTGCACGCCGACCCAGACCCACCTGGACCTGGCGTTGGCGGCCCTCCAGGCGGGCAAGCACGTCCTGCTGGAAAAGCCGCTGGCGCGCACCAGTGCGGAAGCGCGCCGGATCGCCGACGCCGCGGAGGAATCAGCGCCACGCGGGGTGTTTCTGATGCCCGCCATGTGCCTCCGCTTTTGGCCGGAATATGACTGGGTGAAACAGCGCATCGGGAGCGGAGAGTTCGGTCGAGTGCTCGATGCCCGGTTCCGACGCGTGGCGTCCGCCCCGGCCTGGGGGCGGAGCCATTTTCTCAAGGGCGAGAGTTCCGGGGGCGCGCTCTTCGACCTGCACGTTCACGATGTCGATTTCCTGCGCTACTGCTTCGGCCAACCGCACGCGGTGACGGCGGCCGGCTATAGCCGAGTCAGTGGCGCCATCGATCACGTGGTGGCCCTGTACCACTACGGCGACGGTCCGGTGGTGAGTGCCGAAGGAAGCTGGGCCATGGCCGAAGGATTCGGATTCAACATGGCCTTCACGATCAACTTCGAAGGCGCGACCGTTGATTACGATCTCGCCCGCGGAGGGGATGCGTTCCAGGTTTCCACCCAGGGTGCCACCTCGGTAATCCGGTTGGAACAGCCGGATGGCTATGTCGGAGAATTGCGACATTTCCTCGAGTCGATCGCCGCCGGCCGGCCTCCCTCCGTGGTGACGGCCGCCGATGCCGCCGAAACCATCCGGCTATGCGAAGTCGAAGAACAATCCATCCGGACCGGCCAGACGGTGACGCTGTAACGAAGAACCTTGGAGCAACGATGACGGACGCCAGATTTCTCATGCCTACCCACTTCACCGGGCTCGTCGAATTCGCCCCCCACTTCCAACCCCGCCGCGGACTAAGCCATGTCCTCTTCGACTTCGATGGCACCTTGTCCCTGATCCGGCAGGGCTGGCCCGACGTCATGGTGCCGATGTTTGCCGAACTCATTCCGCCCCTTCCGGGTGAGACGGAGGAGCAGCGTCGCCAGCTTGCGTTTGAGGACATCATGCGGCTGAACGGCAAGCAGACCATCTACCAGATGATCCAACTGGCGGAGCGCGTGAAGGAACGAGGGGGCACTCCCGGGGAACCGCTCGACTACAAGCACGAATACCTGCGCCGTCTCGAGGCCCGGATTCATCACCGGATCACCGGGATTCAGGCCGGGACCATTCCGCGGGACGATCTGACGGTGTTCGGAACGCGGGCCCTGTTGGAAGCGCTGGTGGCACGGGGCCTGCCGCTCTATCTCGCCAGTGGGACGGATGAACAGTTCGTCCAGGCCGAGGCCGAGGCGTTGGATCTGACCCGTTATTTCCAGGGCCGCATCTATGGGGCGCAGGACGACTACCGAAAATTTAGCAAGAAGATGGTCATCGACCGGATTTTGACCGAGAACCGGATTCCCGGGGAGTCGCTCTTGGCGTTCGGAGATGGCTATGTGGAGATCGAGAACACGAAGCAGGTGGGTGGGTTCGCGGTGGCGGTCGCCAGCGACGAAGCCAACAACGGATCGGGACAGTTGGATGACTGGAAACGCCGGAGGTTGCTGGGGGTCGGGGCCGACCTCTGCATTCCCGACTACCGGGACTTGGTCGCACTGCTGGAGACACTGTTTCCGAAAAATTAACCACAAAGACTCAAAGAACACATAGAAGCGGAAATGCCATGAACGATATCAAATTATTGTGCGACAGAGTACGAAGCATTG
>CAYYSX010000358.1:0-5639 GCA_964474315.1 uncultured Verrucomicrobiota bacterium
CTCGAGTGAGTAGGTTGGCGGGCTTGGGCGGTGCAAACCGTGTGTCACCCCCAAGCCCGCTTCGCTTTTTTGGATCTGTCGGGCCGATTCAGATGGAGCATGGCGATGGAAGCCTCCTGGGGATTGGGGGTTTGGCCTTTGGAGCTTGGGATTCGGCTTTGGGAGCTTCCCCTGGGGTGGTCCGGCGGGCGAGCCGCCCGCGCTCCTGCCAGTAAGGACCGTGTCAAGATGCACCCCCCAACAAGACGTCCGATCCGATTTCGCGTTCCCCTGCCTCGTCCGCCCGCTACGATCCCCGGCCCATGACTTGGAGCATTGTCGTCTGGATTTACACCGCTCTGCTGGTGGCGGGAGGGGTGATTGGAGTTACCAAAGCAGGCAGCCGCATCTCGCTGGTCGCCGCGATCGCCTCGGCCATTCCCTTGGCGCTGGCGGCGGCGGGAGTACTGCCCTTCATTGCTGCGGCCATCGTCCTGGGCGCCTTGTTGGTGATCTTCGGCTTGCGCTTCACCAAGACCCGCAAGTTCATGCCATCCGGAATGCTCCTGGTTCTGACCCTGATCACCGTCGTCGCCATCCTGGTCCTCCGCCCACAAGCCTGAGTGCTGGCGGACAACAGCAAATGAGCAAGAGGCGCATCTTGAAATTGTCCTTACCGGAACGGCGACGGGGACCGGGGGACGAAAGCTCCAAAAGCCAAGTTCCAAACTCCAAAGAAGCTCCAAGAATACGGAATGGGCAGAACGGCGTGGTGGGGACATCGTCACGAGGCCCAATGCTCCAAGGACCAACGTCCAAGCGCTCCGTCAGTTCCCAGATAGGTGATGCCGCTCCACGAGCAGGGACGGCCGAAGCGCTGTCCCCAACGCCTGCTTCGCCGCGGTCTGGACGGAATCCGGGAGCTTGGAGCTTGGGATTTCTTTGGAGCTTGGGTTTTGGAACTTGGAGCTTCCCCTCGGGTTGTTCTGCGGGCGAGCCGCCCGCGCTCCTGCCGGTTAGGACTGTGTCCAGAGGCGCCCCTGAGCAAGAGACCAGCAGCCGCAATGTTTGAGCTTGGAACGATTTGAACTTGGAATCCTCTCTTTCTCCCCGCGACCTGCCCGTCTGGCAGCTTCATTCCGAAATCCTCGGTTCCCTCCGCCACGGCTCCCAACTGGTCCTCGTGGCCGCCACCGGCTCGGGCAAGACCACCCAGGTCCCGCAAATGCTCCTGGAGGGTGGAATCGCCGGCGATCGGCGTATCGTCGTTCTCCAGCCCCGGCGGGTCGCGGCTCGGAGTGTCGCCCACCGCGTGGCTTGGGAACGGGACGGAAAGGTCGGACAAGAAGTGGGCTTCCAGGTGCGGTTTGAAGACCACATCGCGCCGGAGACCCGCATTTGCTTCATCACTGAGGGAATCCTCCTGCGTTGGCTTCAGGATGACCCTCAGTTGGGCGAAGTCGGGGTCCTGATCTTCGATGAGTTCCACGAGCGCAACCTCCTGAGCGACGTCGCCCTCGCCCTCGCCCGACGCCTCCAACAAACCACCCGGCCCGACCTGAAGCTGCTGGTGATGTCGGCCACGCTGGAGGCCGAGCCAGTGGCCCGATACCTGGCGGAAGCCACTCCGGCACCAGTCCTGGTCTCCGAGGGACGCATCTATCCCGTGGACATCCGCTGGGCCGAGTACGGCGACCGACGACCCGCCCCGGAGCAAGCCGCAGACGCCGTCGAACGTCTCGTCAACGGTGGAGCCGAAGGGGACATCCTCGTCTTCATGCCAGGCATGGGGGAAATCAACTCGACCATTAACGCCCTCCGCGCCGCCCGGCTGGCCGAACCCTGCGTTTTCCTTCCTTTACACGGTGACCTTCCCGCCGAAGACCAAGACCGGGCGTTTGAATCCTTTTCCCAACGGAAAGTCGTGGTGGCCACCAACGTCGCCGAAACCAGCATCACTATCGATGGCATCCGGCACGTGGTGGACTCCGGTCTGGCTCGGGTCGCCCGGTATGACGCCGAGCGCGGCCTACAGACGCTGGCCATCGAACCGATCAGCCGGGCTTCGGCGGACCAACGGGCAGGACGCGCCGGCCGCACCGCCCCAGGCACCTGCTGGCGCCTCTGGACGGAAAGTGCGCATCTCGATCGTCCGGCCCGCAACACCCCGGAGATTCAGCGGGCCGACCTCGCCGAAGTGGTGTTGCTGCTGCATTCGCTGGGCATTCGGCGGGCGGTGGAGTTCGCCTGGCTGGACCGGCCGGATCCCGTCGCGGTCGAGCGGGCGGAACGACTCCTAGTGACCCTGGGCGCGCTGGTGGGGACGGAAGGCGGAAGGCGGAAGACGGAGGACGGAGGACAGAGGACAGAGAATGAAGGAGAAACGGAGCGCAGTACCGCATCCAGCCTTCCGTCCTCCGATCTCACCACGATCGGGCATCAGATGCTGCGGCTTCCGATGCATCCGCGGTACTCGCGAATGCTGGTGGAAGCGTCACGACGCCACTGCGTTCCCGCGGCGGCCTTGTGTGCGGCGTTGACCAGCGGGCGGGACTTGCTGGTACGCCTGGGACGCGACGATTCTCACGTCAAGGAAGCCCGCGAACTGTTCGAGGCGAGTCGGGAAAGCGACTTCCACACCCTCCTGCGGGCCTTTCAATTCGCCCGCAAGACGCAGTTCGACGTGCAGCAGTGCCGGCGCTTTGGCATCCATGCCCAGACGGCCCGCCAAGTGGACGATACCTACCGTCAGTTGCTGGCCATTGCGGAAAGGCAAGGATTGGTCCGGCCGCCCGGCACCGCGGCGACTCCAGAAACCTCGCCGACACCTTCGTCCCCGGAATCCGCTTCCGCCGAAAAGGCCAATCCAACCGCCGTGGATCCCCTGCCCTTCTGCCTCGCCGCCGGGTTCATCGACCAGCTCGCCGTTCGCAAAGATGGCGGGACGCTGGACTGCCGGATGGTCGGCGGACGCACCGGATCGTTGGTCCGCGAAAGCATGGTGGACGCCCGGCTGCTGGTGGCGGGCAGCGTCCGCGAAGTGGAGGGTCGCCATGGACGCACGACCCTCCTGGCCCTGGCCACCGCGGTCCGGGCGGAATGGCTGAAGGAACTTTATCCCCAGCATCTTTCCCAACGCTGGACTTGCGAAGTGGACCGCCTGCACAAGAGGGTCGCGGCCCTGCGCGAAACCCTTTTTCTTGATGTCGTCATCGAGCGCACCCACGCGAAGGAGATCGATCCCCTCGCGGCCGGCCAGGCCCTGGCCGATGCCTTTGCCTCCGGATGGTTCGATCTGCCCAAGCTCGACCACCGGGTCCGGCAATTCATCGCGCGGGTCAGCCTGCTTTCTCGCGTTGTTCCCGAACTGGAGTTTCCCCGCTTCGATGGTCCAGCCCTCCGGAGCATTCTGGCCCGGGCGTTTCGGGGACTGACCCTGGTCAAGGAAGCCCAGGCGGCCGATCTCCTGGAAGCGTTCCTCACGCACCTGGAACCGGCGCAAGCGGCCTTCGTCGATGAACTGGTGCCGACCACGTTGTCTTGTCCGGGACTTCCCCAAGTGAAACTGGTCTATCCGGAACCTTCGGACGACGACGACCCGGAGGACCAGCGGGGTCCGGAGGTGCAGATCAAGCTGACCGACTGTTTTGCCCTGAAGGAGCATCCGCGTCTGGCGGAAGGCCGGTTGCCGGTATCGCTCATCCTGCTCGCCCCCGACCAGAAGCGACTGGGAATCACCACGGACTTTCCCACCTGGCGTTTGAAGACCTATCCCGGTCTTCGGGCCCAACTGCGGTCCAAGCATCCCGGATTCTTGTGGCCCTAAGCCGTGGAGAGCAGGATACCCAACCTGTACGGCCCGCCGGGCTTCCAGCGGGAGGAAAAACTTAAAGCTCAAAGTTCAAAGAAACGAACGGGCACGCTGAGGGCACATCTCAGTTTCTGACGAAGTGGTGAAGCGCCGTCCCAGGAGGAAAAGAACCACCGCCGGCACTGGGGTGGAGACGACGCCCGGGCGTTTTTCCTGCCGGCAGACGCCGGGCCGTCCATCACTCGGTCAGCAGGCGGGCCAGGTTACCAGCGCGTTTGCGCGGACTGACCAACGCGAGGCTGAAGTTTTCCGGGCGGAAGAAATCCTGGGCCACCGCCCCCAGATCGGCGGGCTTCACGACAGCGAGATGAGCCCGCACCTCCGCGGCATCGGGCAGCCGACCGTAACCCAGCCAGTGTTCCCCGAGCAGCATCATATGATTCTCTGTGCTCTCGAGCTGCAGTTCATGCTGGCCCAGCACGTAGTCGCGCGCCCGGTTGAACTCGGCCCGGCTGGGGGCCTTCTCGGACAGAAGCTGAAGCTCCCGCCGGATCAGCTTGAGCGTGCGATCCACCTCGCCCGAATCCAAGCCCGCCGAGATGACCAAGTCGCCACAATCGTCCCAAAAACTGACGGAACTCTGGATGTTGTAGGTCAGTCCATGCTGCTCACGCACCACCTGGAACAACCGGGAGCTCATGTTCTCGCCGAGGACGACGTTGAGCAGACGCAAAGCATACCGCCGAGGGTCATGGCGGGAGCAGGTCCGGATGCCCAGACTGAGGTTGGTCTGCTCCGCGTCTTTGTGGGTGACCCGGATGCTGGGTCCGTGCGGCTGATCCGGGGCGGCCTCGTAGGCCGGACGTTCGCCCAAACGAAACCCCCGTGCCCGGCGCCGCACCAATTTCACCAACCCCTGATGCGACACATTGCCCGCCGCAGTAATGACGGTGGCTCCGGTCACGTACCTTGATTCCACATAGCGGCAGAAATCCCGGCGCCGCAAGGCGTCCAACGTGCGCGGGGTGCCGATCACCGGGCGTCCCAAGGGATGGCGGGGAAACTGGAGGGCATTCAACAGGTCGTGAACCTGTTCGGCCGGCTGATCGAGATACATGGCGATCTCGTCCTTGATCACCGACCGTTCCTTGGCGATTTCCCCCGGGTCGAACTGGGAGTCCAGGAACATGTCGAGCAAGACGTCCAACAACTCCGGCAGGCGGTCGCGCTGGGCGCGGGCATAGAAGCAGGTGTGTTCCTCGTCGGTGAACGCATTCAAGTAGCCACCAATGCCCTCGACCGCTTGGGAGATCTGGGCGGCGTTCCGTCGTCGGGTGCCCTTGAAGAGCATGTGTTCGATGAAGTGCGAAATACCGTTCCACCGCGCCGGCTCATGCCGTCCACCTACTCCGACCCAGATTCCCACCGACACGCTGGCCATGTGCGGCATGGACGCGGTCAGGACCGTCAGTCCGTTCACCAGGCGAGTTACCTTGTACATGTCGCCAATTTAGCGGTTTTCCGTCCACGGCGAAGGTGTTTTCTCATCGGGAAATCGTTGATAATCAACCGTAAGGCCGCCGATCCCCTCTTCCGGGTAGAAATCCTTACCGGAAGGCCGCCGGAACCTGGTCGGGCACGCCCACCCGGCGCTGGTATCCCCGAATCCACTCCACCACTTCCGCCGGATCGTCGGTGACCCGCATTAAGTCCAAGTCCCCCGGAGAGATAAGTCGGCTGGGCTCTAGCGCCGACCGCGCCCATTCGATCAACCCAGTCCAGTACGCCCGGCCAAAGAGAATGACGGGAAACTCTGGGATGCGCTGGGTTTGGACCAGCGTCACTACTT
>CAYYSX010000359.1:0-5619 GCA_964474315.1 uncultured Verrucomicrobiota bacterium
TGATCTGGCTCGCCGCCTATCTCGGGCTCAGCCTCGCCCTCAAGTTTGATCCGCCTATTTCCCGCATCTATGTCCTGCTCTCGTTCCTGGCCACCCTGGGTACCGTCCTGACTTGGCGGTACCTCTATCAACGGGCGCTCCGCTTCGGTCGCTTTGCCAGCGGTCTGCGGCAGCGGGTACTCTTCGTGGGTTGGAACACCGAAGCCGCCAAACTGGCCGACCTCATTCACGCCGATCCCGCCCAGCCCTATGACATCGTCGGCTGTGTTCCTTCGCCCGGTGGCCAATACGTGCTCAACCCTCCCGGCCGGTTTCGCCAACTCGGCGACTCCCAGAACTTGCCCGAACTTCTGTTCGAGCGCCGCGTGGATATGGTGATCCTGGCCGACTTGGACACCAAGACTGACGAGATCGTGGGGCTCACCAACCTCTGCGAACGACTGATGATCCAGTTCAAAGTCATCCCGTCCTATTTCCAAATCCTCGTCTCCGGCCTGCAATTGGAGACCATCAGTGGCGTCCCCATTCTCGGCGTCGAAGAACTGCCCTTGGACCGGATACACAATCGTGTCCTCAAGCGCACCGTTGACATCATCGGCGCGATCGTTGGGCTGTTTTTTGCCGCCCCCATCATCGGCGTCTGCGGATTCCTGATTCGTCGGGAGTCGCCCGGACCCATTTTTTATCGCCAGATCCGCACCGGACGAAATGGAGAAGATTTTGAGATCATCAAACTGCGTTCAATGAAGTTGGATGCGGAGGAAACGGGAGGCGCGCAATGGGCCAAGAAAGGCGACGATCGGCGCCTGAAGATAGGCGCCTTTCTCCGAGAATGGAATCTGGACGAAGTGCCGCAGTTCTGGAATGTGCTCAAGGGGGAAATGAGTCTGGTCGGCCCGCGACCGGAACGGCCGGAATTGATTGCCAACTTCCAGTTTGAAATTCCGCATTACAACGCTCGTCTCGCCAGTAAACCGGGCATTACCGGATGGGCTCAAGTCAACGGTTTAAGGGGCGACACAGACCTCTCTGAGCGGGTCCGCTACGATCTCTTCTATTTAGAGAACTGGAGCCTTTGGCTCGATTTCCAGATCATGTTTCAGACCTTCGTTAGCCGGAAGAATGCCTACTGAGCAACCTGCTGTTGATTTGGGTTCCGCTTTCCACGGTCGGAACCTCTGAAGCGAAACCAACAAAAAACCCCGCTCGAAGCGGGGTTGCCAAGCAGGATCTCGGTCCTGCTTCAGTCCAGAAAGCGTTCGCTCACGACTCCCTCATAACCGGTTACCGAGCGTCCACGGCGAAGCAGGCACGCAGCTGTAGTCAACCCGACATATCCCAACGTGAATTCTCATTTGTTTTCGTTGTTGTGCTTGCTCTGGTTGCCAACCGCCTCAAGCCGGTTGGCCCAATTATCTCGACCAAGGTTTCCGGCTTCACGGGCACTTTCATCTTTCCTCCGGTGAGGATTGATTCGGTCGCGACCCGCCACCAGCTAAATTCTGGCGGGTAAAGGCACTCGGCCAAACACAGCCGCGGTTGGTCGAGATCTCTCGCATTGAAATTGGCCCGGTTGCGGTCACCAATCCGCAAGGAGTCAAGCCAACGGCCAACCCGGTCTAACAGTTTCTTCGGCATGCCAAGACGTGCGATCGTCTAGAGCATTTTCTATTTAATTAGTCGCGCTCCAGGAATCGAGACGCCACGGTTCGGTAGGCGGATTTGGCCCGCTCCCGATGGCGGACTGGGAGTAGATTACGGACGAATCGCTTCAACGGTGCGTTCATGGCTTTGGTTGGCTAAATTCAGCGTGAAGTGGCAGGAGGCGTCCACGTTTGATACTTGCGGCCCCTCAGTGACTCAACGACACCCCAACTGGCTGCCATGAGGGATGTTAGCAGGCCGGTCATTTGAGACAACACGGGCAACCCAGCAAACCCCAGACCGAGGCCCACGACAGCTCCTGCAACCAGCAATAACGCCAGTGCCGGATGCCAGAGGAAGACCGCCAGCAGCAACAGCAGTACTGCAACCGGGAGGAGCATCCCTGATACCCAGCGCACATATTTATGCGAATAATAAAAATATTTTCGCAATAGCGGCAGATTCTTCAACTCGGGCCCAAGCAACCGGTGGCAATTAAAAGAACGGCAGGCAATCCGCACCTTTCTCCGCCATTCCTCCACTTGGGTCACGGCACCTCGTTGGTGGCCCACGACATCCAATGCCTGAACCAGTCGGTATCCTCGGACAAATATCCCAGTAGAGGTGAACATGTCGTCAATAATTCCCGACGGAACAGGCCGAAACAAATCGCGCCTGATGACAAATAGCGCGCCGGCGGCGGCGACGGTGCTGTCCAGATCTGATTCGGTGTGCTTAAGCCATTCTTCGAAGCGCCAATAAAGGCCGCCCACCTGGGCAGTGTCGCTTGCCTCGCCGTTGCTGTACCGGAGATGTCCGCACACGCATCCTACCTTCGGGTCCGCAAAATAGGCGGGCACTTTGGTCAGGCTGGCAGAATTCAGCATGATGTCGGCGTCAGTAAAGATCAGGTACTCACCCGAGGCGCGCGCTACGAGTTGCTTCATCCCTACACTCTTCCCGGCGCGTTCCACGCCCTCCACAAGTTCCACTGGTTGAGCTAGTCCGCGGATGATTTCGACGGTTCGATCCGTGCATCCATCCGTGTAGATCAGCACCTGCGCTGCATGTCCAGCTAATTCAAGCTCCCTTTTGTTCTCCACCAGATTCAGGACTTTTTCCTGAATGCAGCGCTCCTCATTGTAGCCGCATACCAAAATGCTAAAACTCGCTGGGGCCACGACAGCGTCCGGCGGCTTCCGCGGGGGGCGCAGCCTTCGCAATAGCAGCAGACTCAGTGGATAGGTCGTGAACGGGTGAAGGGCGAGGGCGGCCAGCGCCCCACCCGTCAGTAGCAGCCACGTCGGCAGCGCATTGGATGGTAGTTCAATCATTGGAGTCTCAGGTAGTTGCTTTCGCGGTCCTCCGGCCTGCGGCGGCCGGGCGAAGGCAGCACGGCGTCTGCAGATGATACATGACACGGAACCAGGGTGCGGGCCATGGTTGTGCTCTCGATCGCCGTTTCAGCGGCGCTTTCCCACGCCGCCGGGGCCGCGGACGTCGCAGGCACCTATTGCGGTCGAACCAGCCACTTAACTCGGAAGAATTTTTGCGGAGATGAAGAATCTTCCTCGAGTTGCACGGCCACGATCGGCGCGGTCTGCTCCCAGCGGCGTTCCTCTCGCCATTGACCGAGATCGGTCGAACTTTCCAAGGCCAGATACTCGCCCGGCTCCGCTGTCACTTGAACCAGATCCTGAGAGACGACGGTCAACACCGGGGGCGGACCGACCTGGATGAACAAGGGTCTCGAATAGAGAGTGCCACCCAGAGTGTCCCTCGATCGCGCGGTCAGCGCATACAGCCCCGGCTTTCGGAAGTACCAGACATGCTGAGTTTCGGCGCCGTTTCCTACGGCCAGTTCCGCTCCATCCTGCAGAATCGCGTTTTCATTGGAGGCCGGTCCCTGCACGCTCAGATCGACGCCAGGCTGATAAAAGACTCGGGGCCGCGCGACTTCCCAATCCGGATTGTTGGCGGTCCGCTCAAACGCTTGAAAAGCCCGGTTGTCTCCCCCGTTGCAGTCGCAAATCGTGTAATCGTATAATTGGGTGTACTCTGACCAGGAGGGTCGGGCAAAAAATGCCTCGCGGGCGTTGTCATTCAAGCCGACCTGGATGGCTAGGTTCCTCTCCGTGGTACGCAACCAGGCATTCACCAAGTAAGTCCCAGTGGTCAAAAGGGGATCGGCGATGTGATAAATCCCGCTGGCATTCCCATCAAAGCCGCCGCGATCTGCTCCCGGTATCCTCAGTGCCGAAGGGAAGCCCCAGGGGTCAGGCACCCCCGGCTCCATGCCAGGGACCTTGGAAAAATAACCTCTCCAGGCCCCTGACTCGTTTACTTGATCCAGTGGAGTCGTCACCAGATTCACCGCCGGCACCGTTACCCATTCCTCCTGAGGATTCACGAACCGAATCACCGGCTCGTCCGTGACGGCAACGCCCAGGGAAGGAGCCGCCTCTTCGCTCTCCTGGCCCGTGCGTTTCCACCGAGCCCCAATCACATGCTCACCGGGGGCCAGTTCAACCCAGGTGGAAAACGGAGGCCCGGCTAACGTCGCCATTGAGGCTCCGTCCACCAAAACTTCGAAATCCTCCACCTCCCCTCCTTCGCCCACCTCCACCGTCACCGGCACCAGACCCGCCGCATAAATCGCGTTGGCCTCCGGTTGAGTCAGCCGCCCCGGCGCGTCATCGACCACATTGAGAGTGGTCACGGGCGATGCCTCCACCGATCCGTCATTCCAATACGAGAACACCTGGATCTCGCGCCGCCCAGGAGCCAATGCCGGCAGCGGAATGGCGCAATCTCCTTCCGGACAACTGCCCCAAAGTCCGCCGTCCAGGTAGATCTCCGTCGCCTGAGGCAACGTGGAATGTCCCTCTGCTTTGGCCACAACGGGAAGAGTTGCCTGACTATATTTCACCACCATCCCGTTGGTAACTCCCTCCAAGACCAGTCCCGACATACTTTCGATCCATTCCTCCAGCAAACTCACCGCCGTTGGGTCCACCACATTCCTGGCCAGCGGAGGCATTCGTACCGGATCCTCATTGCTATATACCCGCTGGAAGATCGTCGATAGGTCCTTTCTGCCGGGATGGATCAGGGAAGCACCGGCAATTCCCAGATTGTCCTCCGCGTCGCCAAAGAGCAGCCGCTGTAGCGGCAGAGCCACCTCGGCTCGCGCGTCGAACGAGGCCCTTTCCCCTCCTGGACGATGACAGTGGGAGCAATTGGCATCCAAATAAGAGCGAACCCGCGCCGTCAAGGGCTGGCTCACGTCCGCAGGATCAACCAACACTTCCTGACCAGTCCATCCGTTCAGGTCGGAAATCAACCCTGCGTCATGCAAGCGCAGGATCTGATTCCCCGCTCCCGCATGGCCCGACGCTTCTGGACTCCAGTTCAACTGTCTGGTGCTCACACCCAGGACATGGCCTGCGTTGGCATTGTGGCACTCCATACAGTTCGCCATGCTCGGATAGGTCCAGTTTTGAGTCACCACGCCGTCCGGAGTCTGGATGGGAACCGCCTCGCTCAAGCCTTCGGGCAGGACGTAAGCCTCGGTCTGCTCCTCATTCCATCGATAGGTCACTCCATACACCCCTTCCTCCTGCTGAACAATAAACCGAGTCTCCAGACGCCTCACACTCTTCGGATCCAGCAAATTGGTCCGAATGGCGAAATGCTTGACCCATACCGTTCCCGGAGGAAACGCCCATGCACCCCGATCGGAAAAGCCGATGGCATTGCTTCCGTTCGTCGCATCGTGCTCGTACGGAACACTCAGCCAGCGCAACTTATCAGCCCCGTCCGACCAAAGCGGCGCAATGACCTCGTAGGGAACCAAGCCTTCCACCGGACGAAGCGTGCTCAGGTCAGAGAAAGCGCCGCTCTCCGAAAGCCGTTCCGGCAGCGGATCTCCCCCGGCGAGCACGGCTTCGAGAGTATAGATCCTTCCGTCCACAA
>CAYYSX010000360.1:0-5585 GCA_964474315.1 uncultured Verrucomicrobiota bacterium
GCGATTTCCTCGGTGACGGGTTCTTCTTGGGACGTTTTTCCCGGGACGATGGCTTCGAGCGGACGAGCCGTCCGCGCTCCCGGCGAAGTGGGCGGGGGAGAGGGGACCGAGGGCGGACGACGGAAGACAGAAGGCCGGTAGCGGCGGCTGACCGCGCAGGTGGAGTCGCCCGGGCTCAGAGGGAACAGGCGGGACTGGAGTGCGAGGGCACCTGGTGCTCCAGAAGGTCGGCTGAGGACAGCCGACGCTACAGGATTTCTGCGTAGAACGTTCCCAACCATTGCGCCAGAAGCGGAGATGGACCCGGCAGGCTTCCTCGCGTTGGACTATTCCTTCCATCGACTTTCCCGGGCATCGGGAAGACCATCGCCACCGAACCGATGGCTCACATTCGATCATTGAAGCTCCGCTGGATCCAGGGGCACCTCACCGAGCTGACGTGGGAGCATACGCGTCGGCTGATGCTGCTTCCGAAGTCCGCTACCTGGCGGCCGGCCATCAATGCCTTTCGCTGTGATCAGGCTTATTGCGTCTGCGTCGATCTGGCGGGGGTCGCGAAGGAGGAGATCGAGCTGACGGTGGAGCCCGGGCTTTTGCGCCTCCGCGGTACCCGGAGCGCCCCGCAACCGGGAGCGCCACACGGCAAGGCAGTGCGAGTGCTGGCCCTGGAAATCGATTCCGGCGATTTCGAGCGTGAATTGCAGCTCCCCCCCGACGTGGACCTGAGCCGGATCGCCGCGGAGCAGGAAAACGGATTGTTATGGATTCGACTCCCGATTCCGTGAGGTCGGCGCGCCCGTCCCCGGAGGCACAGGACAGCCCGGAGGCGCGCGGCACCGGGCCGGCAACGGCTTCCGCGCCGGCGATTCCAGACGTCCTGCCGATTCTGCCGTCGCGCGGCGTGGTGCTCTTCCCCGGCTCGGTGCAAGCCCTGGCGGTGCGTGACGCGACCAGCCAGAAGCTGCTCGAGGAAACGCTTCCTTCGTCGAAGATCATCGGCGTGATCACGCAGCGAGACGTGGCGACGGAAAATCCCGGTCCGCAGGATCTCTACGGCGTGGGCACGGCGGGCGAAGTCCTCAAGTGGATCCGACAATCAGAGCAGCAGTCCGTGCTCCTGGTGCGAGGGATGGAACGATTCGCGCTGCGTAAATACGTACTGACCTTTCCGCTCCTGCGCGCGGAGATTACGATACTGCGCTCCATCCGGCCGGAGCCGGTGGACGCGGAGTTCGAGGCGGCGGTCAAATATCTGCGCGACTCCGCGCTGGAGCTGGTGCGCCTCATGCCCGAGGCCCCGGCGGAAGCACAGCTCCTCCTCCAGCAACTGGAGGATCCCGGGGCGCTCGCCGACTTCATCGCCGCGCACATGGAATCCGAGGTTCTCCTGCGCCAATCGGCGTTGGAGGAACTCGATGTCCGCAAGCGGATCCAGATGGTTCAGTCCCATCTGGGCAGCCGGCTCGAAATCGCACGCATCCAGCAGCGCCTGCAGGAGGACGTGAAGACGCAGTTCAGCGACGCCCAGCGCCGGGCGTATCTCCGCGAGCAGATCCGCGCCATCCAGCGCGAACTGGGCGAAGGCGAGGAGGAAGGTTCCGAGCGGGAGATCGAGGAGCTGCGCGGACGCCTCGAGAAAGCGGCGCCGCCGCCCGAGGTGATGGCGCAGGCGGAACGCGAGTTGAAACGCCTGGAGTTCATTCCGTCCGCCAGCCCGGAGTATGCCGTCCTCGTCGGCTACCTCGAGACCATCGCCGAGCTCCCGTGGTCGAAGCAGAGCGAGGACGTGTTCGACCTGCAGCGGGCGCGCGAGATTCTCGATCGCGACCATTTCGACCTGGATAAGGTGAAGCGGCGACTCATCGAGTTCCTGGCGGTGCGCAAGCTCAATCCCGAGGGTCGCGGTCCCATTCTCTGCCTGCTCGGTCCACCGGGAGTCGGCAAGACGAGCCTCGGCCAGTCCGTGGCAGATGCGTTGGGGCGGAAGTTTGTCCGCATCAGTCTGGGGGGCCTGCGCGACGAAGCGGAGATTCGCGGACACCGCCGTACTTACGTGGGGGCAATGCCGGGCCGGCTGATCCAGGAACTGCGCCGCGCGGGCACGCGTAATCCCGTCCTCATGCTCGACGAGATCGACAAGCTCGGCGCTGACTTCCGCGGCGACCCGGCGAGCGCGCTGCTCGAGGTGCTCGATCCGCGGCAGAATCACGGCTTCACCGACCGCTACCTCGACCTGCCGTTCGACCTCTCGCAGGTGCTGTTTATTGCGACGGCCAATTTCGTCGAGGGCATCCCCGGTCCCCTGCGCGACCGGATGGAGGTGATCGATCTGCCCGGCTATACCGAATCGGAAAAGCTGGGCATCGCGAAGCGCTACCTCGTGGTGCGTCAGCTCCAGGAAAACGGTCTCACCGAGGAGCGGGCGCGCTGGACGGACCAGGCCATCCGCCACGTCATTGACGACTACACGCGCGAGGCGGGCGTGCGCGAGCTGGAGCGGCAGATCGGCGCCGTGTGCCGCGCCGTGGCGGCAGCCGTCGCGCAGGGAAGCGAAACGGCGGCTGAGATTTCCGCCGAGCGGGTGGCGGAAATCCTTGGGCCTCCGCGCTACGTACGCGAAGAGCATCTGGGAGTGGGCGTTCCCGGGGTCGCCACCGGCCTGGCTTACACACCGGTGGGCGGCGAAGTGCTTTACATCGAGGCCGTGCGTTTTCCCGGCACGGGTCAGATCACCCTGACCGGCCAGATCGGCAATGTGATGAAGGAATCCGTCCAGGCCGCCCTGAGCCTGGTGCGCGCGCGGGCCGGGGAGTTGGGGATCGATCCGGCGGAATTCAAGAACCACGACGTCCATGTGCATGTGCCTGCGGGCGCCGTGCCGAAGGACGGTCCTTCCGCGGGCGTGGCGATGTTCGCCGCGATCACGTCGCTGTTTCTCGGACGAAGCGTGCGGGCCGACGTGGCCATGACCGGCGAGATTACGTTGCGCGGGCGCGTGCTGCCGATCGGCGGGCTGAAAGAAAAATCGCTGGCGGCGCTGCGGGCGGGAATCAAGCGCGTGGTCATTCCCTTGTTGAACGAGAAGGATCTCGTGGACCTTCCCGCCGAAGCCAGAGAGCTCATCGAGTTCGTTCCGGTGGCCACCGTGGACGAGGCGTTGCAGGCGATTCTGACGCCGGGTGGGGCTTGAGGGAGTCCGTGGAGTGCGGAATGCGGAATGCGGAGTGCGGAATGGGTTAGAACGGTGTGGATGGGACATCGTCAGGAAGGCCAAGGTTCCCAAGGTGACTGCGACGTTTTGCAGGAGCCGCGAGCTGGGGGAGAAGAGAATGAACCGGAGCCTTTGACGGCGGGACGTGGCTGCGGGTCGCAGACCCGCGCTCCGGCCGCGCTGCGGCGCCCACGCCCCCCCCAGAACCAACTTTCCTTTGCCTCCCGGCAAATCCGCTCCGTAACGTCCGCGCCGCGATGAACGTTTTCGTCACGGGTGGTGCAGGATACATCGGCTCGGTGTGCGTGGAGACCCTCTGCGACGCAGGGCATACGGTCACCGTCCTGGACAATCTCACCGAGGGGCATCGGGCTGCGGTCGATCCTCGAGCGACCTTTATCGAAGCCGATCTGGCCGACCGCGACCGCGTCCTGGCCGCCGTTCGCGATTCACAAGCCGAGGCGATCGTCCACTTCGCGGCCAGCGCGTTGGTAGGCGAATCGATGATCAACCCATCGAAGTATTTCCGGAACAACGTCAGCAACGGACTCAACCTGCTCGATGCGGCCGTGGCCGCCGGTGTGAAGAAGTTCGTGTTCAGCTCCACCTGCGCGACCTTCGGTCCGCCCGAGCGAGTTCCGATGGATGAATCGCTCCCCCAGCGCCCGATCAATCCCTACGGCCAATCGAAGCTGATGTTCGAGTCGATTCTCAAATGGTATCGCGAACTGCACGGTCTCGACTTCGTCGCCTTCCGTTACTTCAACGCCGCCGGAGCCAGCGCGCGCTTCGGAGAGGATCACCGGGTCGAGACCCACCTCATTCCGAACATCCTCAAGGTGGCGCTCGGCCAGAAGCCGCACGTGGAGATTTTCGGCACCGATTATCCCACGCCGGACGGCACCTGCATCCGCGACTATATTCATATCGAAGACTTGGCCCAGGCCCACCGGCTGGCGCTGGCACCGGACCCATCGGGATTCTTCAATCTCGGCAACGGCGAGGGGTTCTCGGTGCGCGAGGTCATCGCCACGTGCGAGCGGGTGTCAGGCCGCCCGATCCCGACCATCGAACAACCCCGTCGGCCGGGCGATCCACCGCGGCTCGTGGCCGCCGCTCATAAGGCCATTACCGGTTTGGGTTGGAAACCCCGGTTCCCACAAATCGAGGACATCGTCCGCAGCGCGTGGGAATGGCATCAGCGCCATCCGCACGGATACGCTGGCTGACCGGGATCCGGTGACCTTCCGGGCGTTGCTGTTCTCGTTCGATCCAGGCAGTCCTGGATGATTCCCATGCACTTGACCGACATTGCGACGCTCGGTCCCCGCCTTCGCCGGCTGGGATACCAGCGGGTGGTGGCCGGCGCGGTCTCGGCAACGGTGCTCGGGTTGATCCTCTGGAAGATTCATCCGGGACGTCTGCTGCCGGTGTTGGCCCAGGCCGCGTTGCTACCCGTCCTGGCCGCGCTGCTCTGTGTGCTGAGTGCGGCCCTGCTGTTGGCCGTGCGCTGGCGATGGATGCTGCGACTTCAAGAGGTGGACAACGGATTTCGCGCGGCGTGGTGCGGAGTTCTGGTGGGCAACGCACTCAGTGCGGCCCTGTTGGGGGCCGTCCTCGCGGATGTGGCCAAGTCCGCCTGGTACTCCCGGCGACACCGTCATCGGTATGACACCGTGCTCCTGGCTTGCGGACTGGACCGGGTTAGCGGGGGAGGCGGCTTAGTGGTCTATGCCACGGCCACGCTCGTCGCGGTGATGCTGAGCCAGACGGCCTGGCCCGAATGGAAATGGAGTTCACCGTCGCCCTGGTCGGCGGTGCTGATCCCGTGTGCAGTCGTCGCGGGATCGGGACTCCTATGGCTTGGGCTGCGGGATCGTTGGCGGCAGCAAGGACACGCGTTCCGTCAGCGAATCGGCGCGGCCTGGACTGCGTTGCGCACCCGTCCGGCGATTCTAAGTGGATCGATTGCCCTTTCCTTCGTCGCCAACCTGCTGATTGGCGCGACGCTGGCCTTCGCACTGGCGGCGGTGAGTTCGGAGACACTCCCGTGGGCCGCGTTGTTGTGGACTTTTCCGGCCATTGGGCTCGCGGCCTCCCTGCCGTTCACTTTCGCGGGAGCCGGCGCGCGGGAAGGAGCGGCTCTGGCCATCTGGGCGCTCTTTGGCATCAGCGCACCGGTCGCTGTGGCGGCGGCGTTGATCACCCTTGCCGTGACCTTGCTGGGAGCGGTGCCCGGAGCCTTTCTCTTTCTACTATCTAATGGCGGACGTGAGGAGCTTAGGCGCTAAACTAAAGAGGAGTTGCCGGGATCGCGACGAAAGCTCCAAAAGCCAAGTTCCAAGCTCCAAAGAAGGGTGGACCTCCAAAATCC
>CAYYSX010000361.1:0-5532 GCA_964474315.1 uncultured Verrucomicrobiota bacterium
AACTTCACCCACGCCCCCTTTGGAGTCCAGTCAAAAGGACGCTAAACACATACGAATCCGTGAGCTATTATCTTGCGCCCGGGCGGGCTGGGAAACGGTTGCGCTTAGTCTTGTCCCTTCAGGCTCGGACGGGACTCCGAGCATTTGATGTCGTCCATAAAGGCTTCCCTGTTCCACAGTCATTCTGAACGCAGAGAGGCTCGCCGGAACGCTACGGCGGAGGCCGATCCCAGAAGGCGCTGCTTTCATGAGCCAGAATCGTCGCATCCTTCGTCAAGAGCGGGGCGGCCGCCGCACGGGCGGTGGCGACGATGAGGCGGTCGAAGGGATCGCGTGTCCAAGTGAGGCTTGTTGCCACCTGCACGATGGCGGTGAAACTACCGGCGTCGAGGGTGAGTCCGAGTTTCGCCGCAAGATCGCTTACGATATCCCGGCCCGGCACCTTCAGCTTTCCGACCTCGTGCAGGTAATCGAGTTCCAGGAGAACCATCGGCGAAATGACCGGCGGAGCCTGCGGCAACAATGGGCGGATGAAGGCCGGAAAGCGCGAAAGCTCACCTGCGGCAAGCCAGATAACGGCGTGGGTATCGAGGTGAATCAAGGACGCCACTCGGAGGACCAATCGAGGTGAACCAACTCTTCCGGATCGCCCACGATGATGTCGCGCTTGGGTAGGAGCTTCTCGAGGTCACGCCGGGCCTGCTCCGGCGAGAACGCCGGGCCAGGGCGCACCTCGAAGGTGTCGTTCCCGGCGAGCAGGACGAGCGGTTCACCGGATTCTTTCAACTTCGCCAGCCAAGGGGTGGCATCCCTTTGGAATTGTTCCAGCGTCAGCGTCACGGCCGCAGATTAGCCGCTCACGCCACCAAGACAAGCGCCGCCCCAGAGCGCACCGGCTTCGGCTCTCATTTGCGGGGAGCAGTTCGACCCGAAGCTTGCACCCGAGCACGAGTGCGGCCTTGTCGAGGGTGGCGAGCGTGATGGACGCATGGGAACCGTCGAGGTAGAGGCCGACTCAAGGGTATAGTTGGACTTCCAGAACGGAATGAAGGTCTGCGGCCCCTTGCTCCGGATACCCACACGAAATTGGCAGGGAAAGATGCCTCCTCTCGCGGAGGCCGGATTGACTCGTTCAGGTCGGTGGCTGACACTCTTGTCAGCTATGAAGGATGCGATCAAGAAACGGGATCTGGTTCGGAGACCCTCGCTGCTGTCCAAGCTCAAACCCGGACAGAGTCTGCGGCTGACTGACGCGCCGGAAATCGAAATCACCCGGCGCCGGCCGAAACGGCTCACGGCCGACGAGCTGGACCGGGAATTGCGCCCTTTAGTGGCCAAGGACGGACCGGCGGTGGATAGCGCCGCCCTGTGGGAGGAGCTTCGAGGATGAGGCACTACGCTGATGCGTCGTTCCTCGTGTCCTTGCTGAACCCGAAGGACGGCGGACATGGCGCGGCACTCAACCATTACCGAGGGCATGAGACTGATGACTGGCTCGTGTCGGCTTGGGCAGAATTGGAGTTCATCCATGTGCTGCGACAGTTGACCGTCCGCAATCCGTCCGCGCTGAAGCCATCCGAAAGTGAGGCGCTGCGGCGACGGTTTCGACACTACCTGCATCATGGCCAGTTTCAGCGGGCGCTGGTGGACTGGGCCGAAGCTTTGACCGAAGCCCATATGCTGTCCGCGGCCTGGGGCGGGCGGGCGAGTGTCCGGACAGGTGATCTTTTCCACATTGCGCTGGCGGAGGCGCTGGACGCAGATCGGTTCGTAACTGCGGACCGACGACAGGCGGACGCCGCTCAACTAATGGGACTGACTGTGGACTGGGTGAGTTAGCTCATTTGCCTCGGTGAAATTCGGCCAGCAGATCCTCGTCCCGTGAACAGCGTCTTCACGGCGTTGCGTCCGCGGTTCAGTGTGCCGCGTAAAGACGGCGCGAGGCGCATGCAGGGAGTGCGGTCGGAACTGTTTACGGTGCGGGATCTTCAAGTGAGCCGTCAACGGCTAACGGGCCATGATTGCGGTGGCCTATTACCATTGCCTGTCCCGCGTGGTGAACCGGGAGTTTGTCTTCGCTGAGCTTGAACGGGAGCCGTTCGTCCGACTGAGGCGCGAATACGAGGCGTTTTATGGAGTGCGTATCCTCACTTACTGGGGAGGCCGCGGGATGGACGACACTGGGAAGGAATAAGGGTGGTCCCGCCGGGACCGCCGAAAATAGCCCACCGTTTCAACGGTGGGTTACCGGCGGCAAAATTCCCCAGCCCCGGAGGGGCGACAGAACCCCATAGGCGCTAACTTAAACAGGGTTCACAGAAGAAAACGAAGAGAACGAAGATGTTCGAGGTCTTTGTTTCCTTCGTTTCCTTCTGTAAATTGAGATTTATTACATGCTAAGTTAGCGCCTATGCGAAAGAACCCGGGGATCACGAACCTCTTCCGTCCCTGACGGGACTGGCTCCCAAACGCCTCGCCACCCACGGAGAATCCGTGGGCTATTCTCTTGCGCCCGGACGGGCTGGGAAACGGTTGCGCTTAGTCTTGTCCCTTCAATCGGCTGACCGAGGCGGCAGCCCAGCTTCCGGGGTTGAAGTATTCGGCGGCGGCATAGGCGTCTGAGACGCTGTGCCGCCGAGGCGGAACGCCAGCAGGGTCGAGACATCTGGCAATTCCGAGAAACCAGACGCACCCGGAAACCATCGAAATTCTGGACGAGGGCCGTTAGATGCGCCTCAGATTCACCGGCTGCAATGTGGAGTGGCAACGGGACGACCGCTGGGAGACCCTGCACTCCGCCCGCTGGGAGTCCGGTCTGGAAGCACCCGGCAAGCCGTAACGATGATGACTACCGTGAATCAGCACCCTCACCGCTCACCGTGCCCACGGGTGCGGAGGTGGCTCCAGCTAGTGGGAATGCTAATAGGCCTGGCCTCGGCTTGGGCGCAAGGGACTCGTCCCAACATCGTCCTCGTCCTTGCCGATGACCTCGGATGGGGTGACCTCGGTTGCTACAATTCGGCTTCTCAGATTCCGACCCCGCACCTGGACCGCCTCGCCGCGGAAGGCATGCGCTTCACGGACGCTCATTCTCCGTCCGCCGTCTGCACGCCCACCCGCTATGGGCTTCTGACCGGACGGTATGCCTGGCGCACCCGGTTGAAGAGTGGCGTGTTGTGGGGCTATTCACCGCCCCTCGTCGAACCCGGACAGGAAACCCTGGGCTCGCTCCTGAAGCGTCGCGGCTATGCCACCGCGTGCGTGGGCAAATGGCATCTGGGCCTGGGATGGCCAACTCGAAGCCCGGCCGATTTTGGCGACGGGCCTAAGCCGAAGTCGGACCCCGAACTGGTGGATTTCTCCCAGCCCGTGACCTCCGGCCCCCACACGGTGGGCTTCGACTTCAGTTTCATTCTTCCCGCGTCTCTGGATATGGAACCTTATGTTTTCCTCCAGAACGGGCGCGTGCTGGGTGTTCCCACCCATCGCGTCGATGCCGGCGTCAGCCAACGCCAAGGCGGGGCCGGATTCTGGCGGGCTGGACCAGCGAGCCCCGGATTCAGCCACGAGGGAGTTGAGTCGAACCTGCTGGCTCAAGCCGTGGGATTTGTACGGAGGCAAACCGCAGATCGCCCGTTCTTCCTCTATCTGGCCCTGGCGTCCCCCCACGATCCGTGGGTACCGCGGCCGGAGTTTGCCGGACGCAGTGGTGCCGGTCCGCGGGGCGATTTCGTGACCCAGATGGATGACACCGTTGGCCAACTGCTGCGGGCGCTCGACGAAACCGGGCGCACCCGGAACACCCTGGTTATCTTCAGCAGCGACAACGGGGCGCATTGGCTGCCCGCGGAAGTCACCCAGACCGGCCACCGTGCCAACGGTCCCTGGCGGGGAATGAAATCGGACGTGTGGGAAGGCGGGCATCGAGTTCCATTCTTGGTTCGGTGGCCGGGGATGGTGCCACCGGGAAGCATCTGCGGTGCGTTGGTCGGCCTGAACGATGTGCTGGCCACTGTCGCGGAGGTTTCCGGAGCACCGTTGCCGGCCCCAGCGAGCGCGGACAGCGTGAGCTTCCTGCCGGTCCTGCGAGGCCAAGCGGAAAGCGAGCGAAAGACGCTGGTGCTGCACTCGATTAACGGAGTTTTCGCGTTGCGCAGCGGAAACTGGAAATGGATTGCCGGCCAGGACTCCGGCGGATGGACGCCGGGCGAGGTTTCGACCTCCTCCCAACTCTATGACCTCAGCAGTGATCCGGGGGAAACCAACAATTTGGCCTCTACCGAGCCGCAGCGCGTGTCGGAACTGACCGCCCAGTTGGCTCGACTGCAGGAGTGACCGAGTGGGCGTGGGTCTCCATGCTGGATTGGCGGCGTAACCTGGGGCAGCCACGGGTTCATCGCGCTGCGGTGGAACCTCCCGGAGCAACGATCCAGCGCCAATCGCGTGGTCACCAATTCTTGTCCCGTTGGCGCCCGGCCGGGGAATACCGGGTGAAATGAAGCAGACCATGAATGACGCAGACCTCCTCCACGCCTGGGCCGCCCATCGTGACGAGAGCCCGGTCTCGGACGCTCGTCCGGTGGGTGACGACGACCAAGCGTTCGCGTTTCGACTGAAACGGGGTGGTTCTCTGGTGGGGCGGGTGGTCGATATCTCCGGCCACCCGGTGGCGGGTGCGGTGGTGGGGCTGAACGGGTCAGGATTCGGCTTCACCATTCGGGGTGCGCTTGCGTTCTCGGGCGGTGATGCACCGCAGGCCATCACGGATGCTGCAGGGCGGTTTTCTCTCCGTCTCAAGCCAAACTCGACCAGCCTGGTGGCGGTGCATGAAGCCGGCTTCGCTCAGGTGCCGGTGGCGGGAGCGAATCTATCGACCATTAGCCTCCAGCCTTGGGGTGCCATTGAAGGCGTGGTGATGACGGCCGGGCAGCCGACCCCCAATCAGGGAGTTTCGCTTCAACCCTGGATTCCTGAATACGAATCCAGCCTGCCTCCGGTGTCGATCAACAATTCGGTGAAGATAGACGCCGAAGGACGGTTTCGCTTCGACCACGTGCCTCCCGGGCCGGTTGCGGTCTGCCGGGTTTATAAGTATTCGCCCGGTGAGACGGGAGTCGTGGGCCATGGCCCGATCCAACGAGTGGACGTCTCTTCGGGTGGGGTGGCGGAAGTGACGTTGGCCATGACCGGCCGGGCCGTGACCGGACGCTTCGAACTCTCCCAACCCATTGCCGGATATGATTGGCGGCTGGACGTGCAAACGCTGGAACAAGTGCGCACCGATCTCCCCCCGGTGGAGATCCGCGTTCACCCCAACAGCCCCGACTTTCGGAAAATGGCTTTGAAGCGCGCCCGACGGGAGCGGCAGATTAATAAGTTCTATCCCGACATCCAACCGGACGGCACGTTTCACCTGCAGGAAGTGCCCGCAGGAAGCTACACCTTCAAGATCCGCCTCAAGGTTCCCCCGACGGACTCGGACGAGGATGGACAACCGTGGGACCGTCCGGAGTTGGGGAAACTGGAGACTCC
>CAYYSX010000362.1:0-5521 GCA_964474315.1 uncultured Verrucomicrobiota bacterium
CGCATCTGGGTCGTGCGTGGAATCGCGCCGTGAGTTGACCGCAGCATTGCCGGTGCCGGCGAAGGTCGCGGCATCGCGCGGCCTGCCAGCCAGGCGCCGAACACCCCGCCTAAGGCGCCGTAGCGCCGACCTATTCTGTCTGCTGTTCTGCAGGTGGTTGACCTGTGCGGCGAACACTGTTGGCGGGGGCGCCAAGGGTCGGTGGCGGGGCGCCACCGACAGCACCCGAGGCGGGCGCGCTCCCCTAGTCGCGGCTTGCGCGAGCGGAGGGTGGTGTTTGACTAGCCTCATGTCCCGCTTGGTTCCTCTGATCTGCTTGTGGCTTGGGTGTGCGATCGGTTGCGGCAAGCCGAATGCGCCCCCTCCGCCGCCCGCCGATTCCGTCCCGCCCCCTCCTCCATCTGGCGGAACTGCTGCCGCACCGGAAGCGACCTCGCCCGGCGTTGAATCGGATCTTCCGGCCGTGTTGGCTAGCCTTACCCAGGCCGTCCGCCGGTACGGGGTCGAACAGCGGCGCGTCCCGGGATCCCTCGAAGAACTCGTGACCGCCGGATACTTGGCCGGTGTTCCGCCCGCCCCGCCGGGCCAGAAATTCGTTATCAACAAAAACCTGCAAGTGGTCGTGGCGGGCCGCTAAAGTCTCGGCCAGCTTTCCCTATGAAATCCCGTCCGCCGGTCCATCCGTCCGCCCACGCGGATCGAGCCATTCCTGCCGCCGAGATACGTCAGCCTGGCTCACGCGGATTCACGTTGATCGAACTCCTGGTGGTGATTGCCATCATTGCCATTCTGGCCGGACTGCTGCTCCCGGCCTTGGCGGGGGCCAAATCCCGCGCCGAACGCCTGAAATGCACTTCACAATTGAAGCAACTTGGGCTGGGCATCGCGCTCTTTGCCAACGATCACCGCGACCAGTTTCCCCCCACCGCGTACTCCACGGGCGATTATCAATATCAGCTTTCGTGGGATGATTACATCAACCGTCACATCGGTGGCGCCACTCCGGAGGAAGACCTCATCCTGGGAATTTCCGGGGCGATTGCCGATCCCAGTCTCATCCCCAAGATCCTGAAGTGTCCCGCCGACCGGATTCAGATCGGTATCGACTACGCCCCGTACAGCAAGCGGCGGACCTATGCAATGAATTGGGCGGGGCCGTCGTTCATCGTCAGTTCCAAAACGGGACTCCTTCCACCGCCCCGGTATGGCGTCGGAGTCTATTTCAACCTCCGCGGGGCCACTCCGGGCGCCCTGCCGGAATGGGATCCGCCCGGTTACAAAGAGAGTGTCGTAGCTGATCCCGCGGGCACCATCCTGCTGACCGAACTGCCCAATGGTCGCAATGCCGCCGGCAACGACTGGCCCTCGTTCTGTGCCGGGCCGGGACCCAATCCGCCGTCCGGAGTGGATGCCAATTGCGTGCAGATCAGCAAGGCTAGTTCCCTGAACTACGGCGCGGCCGCCTACGGCCTGCATGGGCGTCGATTCAACTACCTGTTCCACGACGGTCACGTGACGATTCACCGCACCACCGAGACGGTGGGCACTGGCACGACCAACGCTCCCAAGGGCATGTGGACCATGGTGGCCGGCGACTAGCGTCTGACGGCACTCAGGTCGGGTTTTCTGTTGCCCTTCGAGACCCGGTCATTAGGGTCGCATATCCAATCTCGCTCGTGCCATCCTGCCTCCTGTCGGGCGGATCGGGAGGGCGGGGACGAAGCGCCCACCGGGAGACGACCCAGCAGGGGAGTCGTCAACCGTGCGATTCCGTGAAACCGCGAAAGACAAAGCAGGACCATATGTATAACACAGACGTTTCAGAAGACTCATTGATCGAAGCGAGAGGGAATGAAGGGGCTCGTGGCCGGCTCGCTGGCGGCTCGTGGGCCCGCGGTCTTCGGATCGGGGCGGTCACGATGGCGCTGGTCTTGTTCGGACTGGTCCGAGGGGTAGGGCAGATCCCGGATTATCTCACGGAGCCGGAGAATGGAGGAACCTTCTCGGACAAATTCACGATCACGTTCCTGGAGGCGATGCAGGAAACTATCGCGCTCGACTTCAGCGGGACGGGCGAGGCCGAGTTCAACTGTGGATGGTTCGTCCCCATCCCGGGTTTTCCGCGGATGATCCTGGAATGCACCCCGAATGGCCCGCTGCCGCCGAACAGCACGGTGACGTGGACCCTCAACCCGGGCGGCACTGGATTTACCACCCAGAGTGGGCGGGTTTTGCCGACGAGCTCGGGCACGTTCCTCGTCACCGACGGTGGCGGCGAGCCCCTTACCGTAACTCCCTCCCCGGCGAACCAAGGCCAGTACGATCCGACGAGTGACGGCCCGGTGGTGTTCTCCTTCAGCCAGGAGATGGATGAGACGATTGACCTTTCCTCGGCGGTGACGTTTGACCGCGGGACCTGGGACAGCGAATGGGTTGACGGGTTTACCGTGCATTGCACGCTGCAGAGCGCGGCTGAGCCGGGCGAAACTTACCATTACACCCTCGCGGGATTCCTAAGCCTGGAGGGAGATTCCCTGGCCATCTTCCAGGGAAGTTTCGACATCTTAGACGGTACCGGCGGGGAATTGACGGTATTCCCGTCGCCCGCCGACGGGGCCACCTACAACCCGCTGATCGGGCCGGTGACGTTCACCTTTGGCACGCCGATGGATCAGTCCGTCAACCCCCAGACCGCAATCACGTTCGATCAGGGCACCTGGACCTGTTCGTGGGCTTTTCCGGGCGTGCCTTCGGTCCTCTGCACGCCGGTGGGAGGACTGGCAAACGGAACCTATCACTACACCCTTTCGGGTTTCCGGTCCACCGCGGGTGAACTCTATCCCGACTTCTCGGGTCGTTTCGTCGTCAGCAGCGGGACGGGTGGGGGCGATGGCGTCCGAGCACCGGAATGTCCCGAGCTGGATCGGGCCCCGCTTCCCTTTCCGAAAACCATGGCCGTCTGCGGGACCAACTTCTTTGCTTGGGATCGGGCCTGGATGATTGCTGCGGTCCGCGGTACGGGTTATGCCGTGGGCGGTTCCTCTCCCTCGGGGTCGAGCCCGTTCGGGACACTTGACTCCGTCGTGCGCCTGGATGGCCAGGGCCGATTCCTCTCCGGAGTGATGGCCGTGAAGGAGGGGACGGAACTCTGGGTGTCAAGTGATCTCAACCTGCTCTATGCTTTTGATCCGGCGGACAGTTCGAATGCCCTGAACCTCGGAGTCTATCAGGCCGATAGCCTGACTCCGGTCTATGAACGTGGCCTGGCGATCCCGGGTGGCGATCTCGAGGCAGTCCAACTCGCCGGGGGGCAGGTGGCCGTGGTGCAGGATGCCAATACCACGGTCAGCGTGGTGTTGCTCAATTCCTCAGGCGCCGTGGCGTGGGCGAAACGATATGACTCGGCCAGCTTTGGAGCCGGCGGTTTAGGCGGTTCGCAGTCCGTCTTCCTGCGGGCTTTGCCGACCGGCTATTTGCTCGACCTGACCCAGACCAAGGTCACTTTGATCGGGACGGAGGTCAGCTTCGCGAGCACCAACATCTTGATTCGGTTGGCCGCCGGGGGAGAGGTTCAATGGGCCAAGAAATACACGGGAATCACCGGCGTCATCGGAGGATTCGTCTCCGTCACGGAGAGTGGCAACCTGATTCTGCATGGATCGAAGACCACCTCGCCAGGAACGGACGCCTCCTCCCTCAGCTCGGTCTTGATCAAGTTGGATGCCAATGGGAATCCCGTCTGGGGCAGAGAGATCGCCGACCTCTCGTTGAGCCCTTCTTCCGAGCTGCCGGGCAACAAGCTTCTGGTGATGGGCAGCGTCGGTGACTGGGAGGATGAGGACCGGGAAAGCGTCTTTGGAATCATCGACGCCGCGGGGAACTTGGAGCGGCAGGTTGCGGTCCGGTTGGGTGCAACTGCCTACGGATTTGCTTGGGCCCAGGGCGACCGCATTCGCTATAGCCTCCAGTCGGGAACGAATACCGCGAGTCTCACGGACGCGGTCATCGGATCTTCCAGCTTGCAGTTGGATGATTGGACTTGGCGCGGGTTCTCCCGACCGGCGGAAGAGCCCTTTCTCTTTCCGTTGGACGGCAGCACGGACTCGCTCTTTTCCTACTTCGACGCGGAGACGCACTCCGTGGGCTTGGCTATACTGGACGATCATCTGCAACCCCAAGGATCGTGTGCGCTCTTCGTTGATGCGTCCGTCGAGGTGGTACCTGGAAGCCTCGTGGTGTCCGAGGTCACCGTCAGTGTGGCTGATGAAACCGTCGGCGTGACCGACTTCGTGCCCGAGACCCAGCCGGCGACGATTCCTCTCCAGGCCTTCACCGTCGCCGAGGAGGACTTCTGTGAGGGCGGGTCCGGAGGTGACCCGACGCCGACGGTCCTCACCGTCCACCCGAACGGCAGTGCCGAGGTGGTGGTGGCGTTCGATACGGTGCAGGGCTTCAACTACACCCTGGAGCGAGCGGCCACCCTGACTGGCAACGACTGGCAGAGTGTCGAGATCGTGCCGGGGACGGGAATCCGGGTCAGCCGCACGTTCAGCACCACGCCGACGAGCACGTACTGGCGGGCGATCACGAGCCGCCCGTAGCGCAGGCCTCTTGGCCTGCTGTTCCGCCAGTTTTTAACCGGCCGGAGGGTTGCCTTGGGCGAAGCGCCCGACACCGTCGGCGGGGTATCGATCGTTGCGAAAGTACATTCATACTGCTGGATGCAGACAGGCGGGTGGTGCGGTGAGGACACCGCACGCTACACGCACGTACTTTCGCAACGATTGATAGTGCTGACGGCTGCGCCCAAGGCGGGCCTACTCCCCAACCTTCCGCCGGTGACTTCGAACTCAAGGCCCGAGACCGCTGTGCTGTCGAATCCAGTCCGCGACGAGTTTCAGCGCGGCAGGATTGAAGGTTTCCTCAATCTGGCCGTACTCCGCCACCGCGCCGGTCGTGCAGGCTTGAAAGAGGTGGTTGAGGCCCGGTAGTTCCACGGTCTTCGCTTGAACATTGCCACCGGCGGCCAGCGCCTCGCGAATGGCCGTTAGATTTTCCTGCGCCGCGACCTGCAAATCCTTCTCGCCGTTGATCGCCAGCACGGGGCACTTCACCTGGCGCAGGGCCAGTCGCGGATCGTAAGCCAGCAATTGCCTGAACCATGGGGACAGGACGGTTTGAAGCTGTGACTCCATTGCCGCATCGCTGTAGCCCAGGGCGGTTCGCTGTTCCTCCGTTAGCTCCGCCAATTGTCGTTGAAACAGGTCGCGCAGTTTCTTCTCCCGGATCGGCGGATCCGTTTCTTCCTGCAAGAGCCGAAATATCGCGTGCTGCGCCGCGGCGCTTTTCGTCATCGTCTCCTCATCCACCCCCATCACGCGCATGATGTCACGGCCCTGGCGCGCGAGCAGTTCTTCCACCGGCACGCCCACTCCGGCCAGCAGCACTAGGAATGCGATGTCGTCCGGCCGCTTCACGACGGCCAAGGGCGCGACAAGCCCGCCTTCACTGTGGCCGACCA
>CAYYSX010000363.1:0-5511 GCA_964474315.1 uncultured Verrucomicrobiota bacterium
GGAAGGAGGGCGCCAGTGGTGTGCCTGGCACACGGTTCAGATTTGGACAAAGCGCCGGGACTGGCAACCGCTCTTCCGCGGAGAATTCCGCGGCGGGCGCCTCTTGATTTTGTCCATGCGGGGACGGGGCGACGAAAATTCAAAGCTCAAAGCTCAAAAGAAGCTCCAAAACCCAAGGTCCAAGCTCCAAAACCCCCATGCCCAAGAAATCCTCTGGGGCACCGCGATCCTGACGTCTGGTCATGGGTCTGGCCTGAAAGGCCTGGAGATCTCAGCCCGGGGCGATGCCCCATAGGCGCTAACTTAATGGGTAATAAATCTCATTTTACAGAAGGAAACGAAGGAAACAAAGACCTCGAACATCTTCGTTTTCTTCGTTTCCTTCTGTGAATTCTGTTTAAGTTAGCGCCTATGGGGCGATGCCCTGGGGTTCAGGCCTAAGTCCAAGCGTCCTGAAGGGACGCCAGAGCGGGAGCACCCTCCTGATGCGAAATCCTCACTGGTCCGGTGTCGCAGGCTTGGGCGACCCTGGCGCTACCCATGAACCGTCCCTTCCCACCTGGTAGAGTCGTCTGTCCCCAGACGAGAGTCGTCTCGGGAGAGACGACTCTACAGGGGAGAGTTCAGGGCCTCGATTCACGTCCGGATTTTGGAGGTCTACCCTTCTTCAGAGCGCAGAATCTTTCCATCGGCCCCCACCCGGCCCTTCGGTTCAGACAATTCAAAGCTCAAGATTCAAAACTCCAATCCATCGCTCCCGCGTGACGGTGATGCCCTTCCTGAAGGGTTGAGTCTTCTCTTTCATTGACTTCTTCCAGGTTCAGCCTGGCTGAGGCATGACGCACCCGGGCGATGCGGTCAAGCCCGCGGCATAAGGGCAGCCGGCGGCGGGTGCATCTTGGATCTCTCCGGGCAGCGTCGTTTCTCTGAAACGATTTCCCCGCAACACGGGCAAAACGGAGCGACCGGGCAAGGCATCCCTACCGGGTCATGGATAGCCAGGGACGCCCGGGGAGCGCACGCGCCTCGCGTGCGCTCCCCAAGGAATCGACCGCAGGGATACGGCTTAGTTCCCTCGCCTCTCACCCCACCGCCCGCTTGAATCATCGAGCGGTGAACTTGATACGTGTACGTAAGTTCAACCGGTAGTTAGGGAAACCCTAATGGGCCGCACCGTGCGGACGCTTCCTCCCTCCTCGAACCGGAGGAAGCCTAAGATCAAGGTGCAACTGGCTCGCGCCAGGTGGGTTACCTCTTTGCTTCAATTTTTATCTCCTTTTTCAATTTTATGGTGGACCGCCCGGGCCCCTGTTTGGTAGTAAGCCTTCGTCATTCCCGAACCGTTTGCTTGGACGCCCACGGCGGGAGTGTCTCGTTGAAACCCATGATGCCCTCCACTTCTCAACTCCCTCAACCCCATGAACCTTCCCTCCTGCTGGCGTTGGCCCTTCCTGCTGCTGTGCCTTGAGCTGACGCTTCCTTTCAACCGGTCGTTCGCGGCCGAACCTCCTCCGGAACCCTCCCTCCTGGTCAACGAAGTCATCCGCCCCAATGCCCTGGAGGCGGCCTTCAAACCCCTGCGGGCTGATGCGGTGATGGAACCGGCCAGTCTCATCCTCCGCGAAATCGTGGAACGTACGCGCACCGTGCAACGTTCCGGCGCCCTGCCCTCCCCCCAGCAACTGCGCGAAGAACTGGCCGAACTGGAACAGTGGCTGGACGAATTCCCCGACTCCCCCTACGCCCCCGGCGTGCGCCTGTCGCTAGCCGGCCACTATCGCCGGGTGGGCCGCATGACCCCGGCGCTCGCTTACTATGCCGACGTCTGGGCGCAGTTGCAGGGAGAAACCGAGGAGTTTGCCGTCGAGTTGGCTAATGAGGCGGCGGTGGGACAGATCCACCTGTGGCTGCGACTCGGCCGGCGCGAGGAATTGGCCCAATTCTTCGCCGAAATCCACGGCCGGGTCTGGGGTCCCACGGCACTGGCCATCCGGCTGGCCCGGGAAGCGTGGCAGACCATGTATCGCCGGCCCGACCAAGCCTTTAAGTGTGGGGTTTATGCCGTCAACAACGTCGCCCGCCAGGTGTTGGGCCAGACCCTGCCCGAGGTCTTGGACGCGCCCTCCACCGCCGATGGATTCAGCCTGCAACAACTGAGTGAACTGGCCACCGCCAACGGCTTGAGCCTAGTCCCCGTCGCCCGGGCCGAGGGCGAACTGATTCCGGTCCCCTCGGTCGTCCACTGGGCGCAGAACCACTACGCGGCGATTTTGCAGCGGGACGAAGGCCGGTTCCTGGTGCTGGATCCGACCTTTGGCTACGCCCGCTGGCTGGAGGCCGAGGCCATCCATAGCGAAGCCAGCGGCTATTTCCTGGTCCTCCTTGCGGGCGGAACGCCCGCCGGGTTTCGGGGCGTGTCGGCCGGCGAGGCCGCCAGCGTCTGGGGCAAGGGCCTGCCCTATATTGCCAATGACAAATTCGTCCGTTGCCTGAACCGCTTCGATTTCGCCTGCCGGTATGGCCCAGGGCTGGATCCCTGCTGCGGGATGGCCGAGTGGCAGGTGAGCGAGCCCAACCTCAACCTTACCCTGACCGACACCCCCTTCCTGTTGCACGGCGGGCGGGGACCCACGGTGCGTCTGGACCTGATCTATGATCAGCGCCGGACGGCCGAACGGCGTTATTTGCAGCGCTATGCGGCCGGTTCCTCGGTGTTTGGCGAATTCTGGGTCAGCAGTTGGCAAGGGGTGGTGACCCTGACGGACTTCTACGAAAACGAATCGCCCTACACCTATTACGGCACCGTCGTGCTCTGGAATGGACCCAGCGGAGAAACCCCCTACGTCTTCAATGGCGCTACGGACTATTCGGAACCCAATCCCGAAAATGGGTTGCGTCTCAAGCTGCTGCGTGATGGCAGCAATCGGCTGCGCGGCTTCGAACTGATGCGCGGCGACGGGGCCCGGATGGAATACGCCTATCGGGACGAACCGTTCAGCGCTTACCGCTATTTCCTCAGCGCCATGTACGATCCCCAGGGCCGGGCGGTCCGCTTCGGGTATGACCGGGTGGGCAGCGTGTCCACGGAGACGGCCAAAGTGCGGTTGCGCTATTTGACCAATGCCATCAATCAAGTGGTCACCCTGGGATACAATAGCTCAAATCTGGTGAGCAGCGTTTCCGGGCCGGGCAGCTTCCAGTCGCTGCTCACCTACACCAACAACCACGGCAAGATGGTGCTGCAAAGCATCCAGGACGTGGTGGGTATTCAATCACGCTTCTACTACGACGAAGATCCCTACGGACCGGGGTGGCCCACCCATCTGATCACCCCGTACGGGACCACCACCTTCCAGCATTTCGATGTGGGCGATGACCATGTCGCCCTGTGCAATACCGCGGTGGATCGCTGGTGCGTGGTTACCGAGCCGGAAGGAGCCCGCCAGATCTTCGCCCGCATGGACAACGGGGCCTCCTTCGACTATTCCGGCTGCGCCACGGTCAGCCTGCCCACGACCTTTCCCAGTGCCTTGATTCCCACGGGATTGCCCGCCGGCACCCAGCTCGATACCAGCAATCGCCATCAGCGCGGCACCTTCTATTGGGACCGGCTCCAATCCACCCGCATCACCAACAGTACGCCGGACTACTTTGTCACGGCCGATTTCCTCAAAGCCCGGTGGCGCCGCTGGCTGGTGGCCGATTACAGCGGCATCCTCACCTACACCACGCTATCCACTGAACAGCAACCCCGGATCGATGCGAGCACCGAAGGGCCAGTGACCTGGTACGATTACTCGGGCAAGCCGGCCGCCCATCTGGGCGGCAACAACCCCCAACCCAGTCTGTGCGCGGCAGTAACCCCGGTCGCGGGCAGCGCGCAGACCTATTACGACCGCTGCCAGCGCAATGAACTGGGCAATGTGACCAATAACATCGAACGCCTGGTGACGACGGGCGGAACCGTCACCTACCTGACCAACCGCATCCAGTTGGAAAACAACGGGATCGATCCCAAGCTGCATTACCGCTCCGATGATTCGACCGCGGGCTGGACCCTCGAAGGATACTATTACGACACGACCTTGCACCTGCCCTTGCGCTACACCAACGCCGTGGGCGAAGTAACCTACTTCACCTACACCGGCAACGCCCAGCCCTACACCGTGGACCTGCCCTCCGGGCTCCGCACCACCTATGGCTACGACGGCAGCGGCAATGTGAACAGTGTGGTGGATTCCATTTCCGGGGTAACGGTCCGGAGCAAGAGTCACACGTGGTCCAATGGCTTGTTGAGTTCGGATACGGACGAACGCGGCCTGGTCCGCAATCATACCTACGATAAGCTGGGCCGACTGCTCCAGACGACGTATCCGGACGGCACGGGCGAGACCAACCTCTACACGCTGTTTGCCGGCGAAAGCTATCCCAACAGCACCGGCTCCAGCGCCCTCCTGGATCGCACGGCCAGCATCAGCCGATTGGGCCAGACCAACCGGTTCAAATGGAACGGCCTGCGCCTGCTCTCAGCCACCATTGACCCGCGCGGCATCACCAATCTCAACACGTACTGTTCGTGCGGGGCGATCGAAACCACGGTGCGAGGCGCCTACACCGCCGCGGCCGAGACCAACCGCTACGTCTATGACAACCTGGGCCGCTTGCTCAGCGTCATCGCTCCGGACGGCTCGTCCTTCACCAACCGCTACGACCCCTGGGGTCAGGTCACCAATGTCACCGACGCTTTTGGCAGCCTGACCAACTACTACGATACGCGCGGCCGCTTGTACGCCGTGTCCAACGCCTTCGGCCGCGTCCGGCACACCGTCTTCGACCGGCGCGACCGGCCGGTGATCGTGACCGACGCTGCCGGCCTGGCGGTCACCAACACCTACGACGCCCTGGGGCGGATCAAGCGCTCCCAGCAAGCCGGCGGTGGTGCGGAAAACTTTGGCTACACCTCCGGCTACTCCGGTCCCACCAGCTACACCAACCAGGTGGGCAACATCATCCGCTACGCCTATGACGCCCTGAATCGCAAGACCAATGAGATCCTCGTCGGCAAAATGACCAACCGTTTTGCCTACAATGCCGGCAGCGACCTGACCGATCTCTGGGATGGCAAGGGCAACCGGACCCAATGGCGGTACAACGCCTACGGCCGGGTGATGCACAAGGTGTATGCCAACAACCAGACCAATCTGTCCTACCTGTACGATGCCGCCGGCCGGCTGACCAACCGCTGGTCGCAAGCCAAGGGGAACGCCAAGTACCAGTACGACCGGGGGAACAACCTGACCAACGTGGACTATAGCGTCAGTACCGACCTGAAGTTCCAGTATGACGCCCTCAACCGGGTGACGAACATGGTGGATGCCTCGGGCACCACCAAGTTCACCTACGGCCAGGGGCACTTGTTGAGCGAGGACGGCCCCTGGGCCGACGACACGATCAGCTACACCTACCAGAATGGCGTGCGCCGCACGCTCAAGATCATCAACGCGGGCAGTG
>CAYYSX010000364.1:0-5483 GCA_964474315.1 uncultured Verrucomicrobiota bacterium
CGGGCAACCGTTGAAGACTTCGAAACGCATCCTGGTGCAAGCCTTCAGCGAGGAGAGCATGTATGGCTTCCGCGCCGAGGATGGTCGCATCACCGAGATCGGTCAGGCGCCGATCAATGTCCGCGACCTCGCCGGCACCGTCCGCCTGCCCGGACACCTCACCGGCACGGTCCTGGACGAGCACGGCTATCCGCGCGGACCGGCCGAGGTGCGCCGTCAGGACGGTCGGACCGTCCTGACCCTGCCGCGTGACAGCCTGTACACCGTGCTCACCCGCTGAGGATCTCTGGTGTTCGACGGCTCGGCTGCCCCGACCTCGATCTCGCTGCCCTTGGTCTGAAATCAGCTCAGCCAACGCTCAGATCCGTCAGGTCAGGGCGCATCTCCGTTTATTGCAGTCCCGGAGGGAAGACCGAAAATAGCCCACCGATTTGTCGGTGGGTGGCGGAAGCGGCGGAAGCCAGTCCCGGCAGGGACGAAAGAAAAAGGCCCGTCTTTCTGCCGTCCCGGCCGGGACTCGACACCTCTTTCGCTCCACCCAGCGTTGAAACGCTGGGCTATTCTCGAAAAATCCCTGCCGGGACTGCAATAAACTGAGATGCGCCCGTCAGGTCACGACGGATTCGTCTGACCTCGCTTGGAGCGCTGCGCCAGGGCACGAACTGCCGCTGCCTCCGGCGAACTCGTTGCCCATGGCGGAAAACGCCAGTGCCGCAGGAAATCCTCTGATCCGAGCCGCAGTTCCTCCTGGCTGGCGCGAGCGACGTTGAGAGGTCCGCGGCGCAGCGGCCGCCGCCCGCCTGATTTCATGGATCGCATCGTGGCCATCTGCGGGCAGTCGCGGTATCGTTTCCCATAAACGTCATGCGCTTGCTTTTCGGTTGGCTGGTCCGGTTGGTGGTCGGGACTCTATGGATTGCGGCTTCTTCGCTGGTGGCCGCGGATGAACGGTTCAACGTGGTGCTCATTCTTGCCGATGATCTGGGCGCGCACGATCTGGGAATCACCGGCAGCCAATTCCATGAGACGCCGAATTTGGATCGGCTCGCGCGAGAAGGGGTGCGGTTTACCCAAGCTTATTCGGCCTGCACCGTCTGCTCGCCCACGCGCGCCGCGTTGATGACCGGGAAGTCTCCGGCCCGGCTGAGGATCACCGACTGGATTGCCGGGCACGATCGCCCCACCGCGAAACTCCGCCCGCCGGCCGACTGGCAGAAGGAACTGCCGCTGGCCGAAATGACCTTGGCGGAGCGAGCCAAAGCGCAAGGCTACGCGACCGTTCATGTCGGGAAATGGCATCTGGGCGGAGAAGGGTTTGGGCCGGAGGACCAAGGTTTCGATCTCAACTTCGGCGGCTACTTTCGCGGACAACCGCCGAGTTACTTCGTTCCCTATGGTCTGCCCAAACTCGCCGACGGACCGCCGGGCGAGTACCTGACCGACCGCGAAGGAGAGGAAGCGGCTAAGTTCATTGCCGAGCGGGGCGGCCAACCCTTTTTCCTCAATTACTGGCCCTACGCCGTTCACACCCCCCTCCAGGCCAACACCAATCTAGTCGAGAAATACCGCCGCAAGGCCGCCACCGTGGGCGGCGCGCAGACGAACGCGACCTACGCCGCGATGTTGGAACGTCTCGACGCGGCAGTGGGCCGAATCCTGCAAGCCATCACAGACGCGGGCCTGGCCGATCGGACCGTCGTCATCTTTACCTCCGACAACGGCGGCCTGACCTCCAACCATCCCCCGGCGACGTCGAATACGCCGCTGCGGTCGGGCAAAGGCTCGCCTTACGAAGGGGGAGTGCGCGTGCCCTTGATCATGAAGTGGCCGGGATTGACTCGGGCGGGAACCGAATGTGCCGAGCCGGTGATCACGATGGATGTCGCGGCCACCGTGGCGGCGGCCCTGGGAACTACGAACTCGGCCGAATTTCCCGACGGCCGAAGTTTGATGCCGCTCTTGGGCGATCCCCAGGCGACGTTAGGCCGCGAGTCCATTTGTTGGCACTATCCGCACTATCATCCCGGCGGCTCGACTCCGTATGCGGCGATTCGGGCGGGCGAGTGGAAGTTGATTCAATATTACGAAGACGGTCGCCACGAACTTTTCAACCTTCGCGAAGATTCCGGCGAAACCATGAATCTGGCCGAGCAACAGCCCGACCGCGTGCAGGATCTGGCGCGGAAACTTTTCCAGTGGCAGGGATCGGTGGGCGCTCAGTGGCCGATGTACAATCCGAATCACGAGCCTCAGCCGATCGCGCAGTCCACCGATGGCTCCGTGCTCTTGCCTTCGCGCGACGCGGCCATTCACGGCACCACTCTTCGTTACGAGCCCCAGCCGTTCAAGAATACGTTGGGCTGGTGGGGACGCGTCGAGGATTGGGTGGATTGGACCTTCACCGTAACCCAGGCCGGCACGTTCGAAGTCGAAGTCCTGCAAGGCTGCGGAAAAGGTCAGGGCGGCAGCGACGTCACGGTCGAGGTCGGCGATACGAAGTTGCCGTTTGTCGTGCAAGAAACCGGGCATTTCCAGATTTTCGTTCCGCGTCGGGTCGGGCGCGTAACCTTGCCCGCCGGCACGCACACGCTGGCGCTCAAACCCCAGCGCAAACAGGCCGGCGCCGTAATGGATGTGCGTCAGGTGAAGCTGATTCCGGTGGCATCGACTCCGGCGGCGAAGGCATTGCTGGATGCGGATCGGGTCGTCGTTCTCGGAGATAGCATTACTTACGCGGGCGAATGGGTGGAGTTCGTCGAGGCGTATGTCCGCATGAAGTTTCCCGAGGCTCGGCCGGACTTCATCAACCTGGGTCTGCCCAGCGAAACGGTGTCGGGACTTTCCGAAGACGGACACGCGGGCGGTGCCTTTCCGCGGCCGGATTTGCACGAGCGCCTCGGTCGCGTGTTGGAGAAAGCCAAACCGGACGTCATCGTGGCGTGCTATGGCATGAATGACGGGATTTACCAGCCCTTCGATCCGACACGATTTCAGAAGTTTCAGGAGGGAATCCAACGTTTGCGTGAGCGCAGTTCGGCAGCGGGGGCGCGGGTGATTCACGTAACGCCACCCACCTTCGATGAAGTGAAAGGCGGCCACCCTAGCTATAATGAGGCGCTGGACCGCTATTCCGAATGGCTGGTAAGTCAGCGCGCTCAGAGATGGGAGGTCGTCGATGTGCATGCGCCGATGAACCGTTTCCTCGCGGAGCAGCGACGCGCAAATCCCCAGTTTGCCCTCGCTGGCGACGGAGTTCACCTCAACACCCAGGGTCATTGGTTGATCGCGCGGGAGGTGCTCAAACAGTTGGGCGCGTCGGAGGATCTCACCTCGGCGGAGACCCCGGACGCATTGGTCCATTCGCATCCGCGCGGCGCCGAAATTCTGAAACAAGTCCAGCAGCGCCAACGCTTGCTGAAAGACGCCTGGCTCACGCACGTGGGACACGTCCGGCCGGGAATGGCGAAGGGGAAGCCGTTGGCCGAGGCGGAACTGGAAGCGAAGGAGCTTGAGTCTCAGCTTCAGAACTTGGCGAGCGTGTCGCTGCCCGGGAAGCGTTCCCTTTGGTTTGGCTTTGACCGATACGATTTTGAAGTCGGCGGGAAGCCAGTTCTGGTGGTCGCGCCGAAGACCGAAGCTCCCGGCCGTCCTTGGGTTTGGCACGGCGAGTTTTTCGGGCATAAGCCGAATCCCGATCTCGCGCTTCTGGGACGTGGCTTTCATATCGTCTATCTCAGTGTGCCGGACCTACTGGGTTCTCCGGAGGCCGTGCGCCATTGGGATGCGCTCTATAGAGAACTGACCGAGAAGTACGCATTCTCAGCGAAACCGGCACTCGTGGGTCTGAGTCGGGGCGGACTCTATTGCTACAACTGGGCGGCGGCGAATCCGGACCAAGTGTCCTGCATCTATGGCGATGCGCCGGTGTGCGATTTCCGGAGCTGGCCCGGCGGATTCGGCCAAGGCCCACGCAGCGACCGCGACTGGCAATTGGTACTGGAACGTTACGGATTCCAGTCCGATGACGAAGCCCAGCGCTACGACAAGAATCCGGTGGACAATCTGGCGCCGCTCGCCGCCGCCAAAGTTCCGCTGCTGCATGTGTTCGGCGACGCGGACGAAGTCGTTCCCTGGAATGAGAACACGGGAATTCTGGCGGAGCGTTACCAAAAGCTCGGCGGCGCTATTGCCTTAATCCGCAAACCGGGAGTGAAACATCATCCGCACGGGCTCGACGACTCGACGCCGATCGTGGAGTTCATTTGGAAGCACACTGCGAACGAGGCGGCGAAACGTTGGCTGAGCCGGCACGGCGGCGGCCCGCTGGATTCCGAAGGCCGTCCGCTGATTCGCAAACTCGGCACCATCGACCTCGACCTAGTGGAAACGACGCCGGTCGTCGTGAACGGCAAACTCTGGCGCTTCGAATGGGTTCGCCAGGGAATCGGCCAGCAGTATTGGAACAATCAGCGGGCGACGAACTATTTCCGCTTTCGCGATCCAGCGAACGGCGAAGTGACGCCACCGTTTGCCGACGGCCATGAATTCGGCAGTACTTTTGTCCATGAGGGAACGGTCTATGTCACGGGCACCCAGGGGCGGAGCCAGATCAACGTGTTCGCTTCTCGCGACCTGAGAAACTGGGAGACCTGGACCGCGGTTCCGGGCGGACGCTACGGCATCTTCAACACCTCGATTTGCCGGGCGTCCGATGAGTTTGTGCTGATGTTCGAAATTGATAAACCGGCTGAAGAAACGGGCGTGGCCTTCACCGCCCGCTTCGCCAAGTCACGCAATCTGCGGACCTGGACGATCACGCCGCCCGAATGCAACTACGCCAAGGATCGCTATACGGCCCCGCATTGCCTGCGTTGGCTCGACGGCTGGTTTTACAATTTCTATCTCGAAGCGCACCAAGGCTACGAGATGCGCGTCGTCCGTTCGCGCGACCTGGTGAATTGGGAAGCCAGTCCGCTGAACCCGGTGTTGCGCCATTCGCCCGACGACAAAGTCATTGCGAATCCGCAGCTCACCGACCCGCAGCGCCAGCGCCTCGCCGACGCCAGGAATCTCAACAACTCCGACATCGACTTCTGTGAAGAGCAGGGCCGATTGATCATCAACTATTCCTGGGGCAACCAGCAGGGAGTCGAGCACCTCGCCGAGGCCGTGTATGATGGGACGGAAGAGCAGTTTTTGCGGGGATGGTTTCCGGAGAGGTAAAGGAGACGACTGCCAGGTTCGAAATAGCGTTTGGGAGCATACGGCTTCGAGGTCAGGAGCGCGGATGGCTTCGTCCGCCACTGCATCAATCTATGCTGACGGACCCTTGCGGCGCTCCAGGCAGGGCTGGAGAGGGCTTCCATTCAGTCCCTGAATGGCTCACGCATCGTCCTGGCGCTGGGGACTGAACCGGTCTCGTAACGCAGTCAACACCCGGTTCACAAACTCCCGCCTGCCCAACACCGCCCCGTCACTGAAGT
>CAYYSX010000365.1:0-3905 GCA_964474315.1 uncultured Verrucomicrobiota bacterium
GGTACCGGATCGTGGTGGGAGCGGCCATTTTGCTGCTCGTGCGGTAAGCGCCTGTGAAACAATCCTGAAAAACGGAATGGGAACCGCGGATTTAACGGATCACACGGATGAATAAAGAGTTGTCCGGCGCCAAAGAGAGAGACCTGCCCTTCACTGGAAGAGTGAGTAGCTATCCCAGCCTAAGTCTCTATCGATCCGTGTGATCCGTGAAATCCGCGGTCATTCGACTTGGGAACTAAAGATCATTGGAATTTCCAACCCATTCTAAGACCGATTCCGCCCGGGTTGTCCCGCAGGTTACCCAAAGAATGCCCTGACGGACTGGATCACGTAATCCACTTGTTCATTCGTCAGCTCGGGATACATCGGCAACGGGAGGATGCGGCGGGCCACGGCTTCCGCGACGGGGAAATCACCTTCCTTCCAAGCTTGGTCGGCATAGCACGGCTGTCGGTGCAGCGGCAGTGGGTAATAGATGAGCGTGGGAACTCCTCGGCCGGCCAGGTGGGCCTGCAGTTCATCCCGCTGGTCCAGCAGCAGCGCAAACACGTGATAGATATGCGAGCTCTCCGGGGCGGTCTCGGGAAGTTCGACGGGCAGCCCGGCCAGGCCCGTTGCGTAACGGGCCGCGATTTCCGCGCGGCGCGCGTTGCCCGCCGCCAAATGCGGCAGCTTCACCCGAAGAATCGCCGCCTGCAGTTCGTCGAGGCGTGAGTTCCAACCATGTACATCGTGGTGATAGCGCCGCTCGATGCCATGCACCCGGAGCATCTTCAGCTTCCTGGCCAGGGCTTCATCCTGGGTCAGAACCATCCCGCCATCGCCCGCCGCACCGAGGTTTTTGGTGGGATAGAAGCTCAGGCAACCGAGGATCCCCTGACCGCCGACCGGACGTCCGCGGTACTTGGTGCCGATGGCTTGGGCGCAGTCTTCCACCAGGGGAACACCCCAGGCGGCCAACGCGTCCATGGGCGCCGCCTGGCCAAACAAATGAACCGGAATGATGGCCTTGGTCCGGGAGGTCAGACGCCGGGCGACCTCGGCTGGATCCAGCGTGAAGCGCCGGGGGTGGATGTCGGCGAAGACGATCTGCGCGCCGAGCTGATGGATGCTCTCCGCCGGGGCAATGTAGGTGAAGGGCGTGGTGATGACTTCGTCGCCTGGACCAATGCCCAAGGCACGCAGCGCCAGGGTCAGGGCGTCCGACCCGCTGTTCACTCCGATGCCAAAGCGCGCGCCGCAGACCGTGGCAATCTCCTGTTCGAGGGCGGCGACCTGGGGGCCGAGGATGTATTGGCCGCGCTCGAGGACGTTTTCGACGGCGGCCAGGATTTCGCCCCGGAGCGCGGCAAACTGAGCGGCGGGATTGAGGAACGGAACGGTCATCGGCGGTGCCGAGCAAATCACGTCCCTGGTTGGGCAGGGAAGAAAAAGGCCCGCGGCCGGTAACGCAGTAGCGCAGGCCTCTGAGCCTGCTGTGCCGCAGGTTTTCAACCTGCCCGCGGGCTACTCCGTGCAGCGGAGGAGGTGCGGGAAACTCCGCCCGGTAGGTTTGCAGTTGGGCGGAGGTGTTCCAGATCGGCGCCTCCTCATCGGCGGCGTTCTTCAGCTCGATCAAGGCCCGCGGCAGGCCGTTGACGAAGACCACGAGATCCGTCCGCCGGTGATGCTGGCCGTCGATCACCGTGAAGCCCTTCACGAGGTATTCCCGCAGCCGCTGCGTCGCCCAGATGCGCAACGCCACGCGCATCTCCTCTCCCCTTGGGAGAGGCCGGGTGAGGGTTGCCCCAGGCAATATCAGGGCGGCGTCTTCGACGATGGATTGCGTGAGGCTCATTTGCTTGGAAAAGACAGCCGGTGGGTCTTCTGAATCTTGTCGCGCCAATCGTCCGCGAGCTTCGCCTCCCCGGCGAACTCCGGCCAGCGCCTGACCGCCTCGGTCACCTCTTCGAGGATGACGCGCGCGCGTCCGCGTTTCATCAGCGCCGATTTCGCACCGGCCTCGAAGTCCGCGAGCGTGAACCCGTCCCGGTTTCCGTTCAGCGTCATCTGATGGGTGGCCGTCCAAACACCGGAGGGATTGTAACTGTAGGTCACGTCAAAGGCCGGCGCGAGCGACCATTGGCCCTGCTTGTTCATCAGAAAGGCGATGTTCTTCACATGGTCATCCTGGTTGCGCGCGACGATGTTGAACGCCATCCGCCGGAACTGCTCCTCCACCGCCGCCATCGGCAGCCCGAGCTGGCGGATTACCAGCAGCGCCTATTCGTAGGCATGGACTCCGGCTTGGTTGAAATCGTAATACACCCGCTCGCTCAACGGCATCACCAGCGGCGAAAGCTCGATCCCGCTGCGCGCGAACTCCGCGTCGTATTGAAACGCCGCCACCTCCCGCCCTTCGTCGAGCGCCACCGCGCCGATCGTCCGGCCCCAGAGCTGGACCCGCGCGATCATGACGGCTCGCCCCAAGTCCAGGCCTTCGGCGTTCCCGCCGCCGTCCTTTTACCCGTGGCCCGCTGCCGCTTCCGGCCCTGCAACTTCAGTCGCGCCATCGGACCCGGACCCGGCTCCGGCAGCAGGACCTCGAAACGCTCCAGCAAACCGAGCGCCCGGCAAATCCGGATGAACCCCGAAAGCTGCGTCGCCACTTCGCCTGATTCCAGCCGCTCGACCGGCCGCTTCGACACCCCCGCCTGTTCCGCCAAAGCCGCCTGCGTCAGATTCCGCCCGATGCGCACTCCCGCCAAACGCCCACCCAATTCCTGGAGCACGGCCGCATCAGTCAATTGGGAAACTAGTTTCACAATGCGCCGAATCTGACGAATTGATGCGTCAAATCAATCGGATTCGCCGCTAAAGGCGACATCATCACCCGAAACCATGCGCTTCCGGACTTATGAGCTCGACGGTCGGCAGGCGGTCGATGCGCCAGAGCCCACGGTACAGGCCATTACTTCAAATCCGGCCGCAAAAGATACACATGGGTCGGAGACACCCGTTCATCCAGGCCGGCCACCGAGAGAAAATAGGTGCCACTCACCGGCAACGTCGCTTCCAGCACCGGATCACGTCCATGCACGTCGTCCACGGATAACAACACAGCGCCGCGGGCATCATGAAGCGTGAGGGAGGCATCCAGCGTGGAGCCCAGCCGCTGCGCCCAAAGTTCGACCTGGAGGGCCTGTCCCGCCTGACCTTCGATCCGGTACACGGCGACTTCCCCGCGTTTATCGAGCCGGCCTTGGATGAACCGTCCCATGATCAACCGAGGCGCCTCCCGAAATCCGGCCGCCGCTTTCGTCGTCGAATCAAACTCGTCCTGGTTCACGACCCACAGGGGCAGGCTTTCCCCCGAACCGGCGCCGGAGACGCCGTTCAACAGCAGGTTGGTTCCGCCCGGCACGTCCGCTGCGGGAAAAATCTCGATCTTCATCTGCTGGTCGCCGGTCTGCTCCGCCTTATAGCGATCGGGAACCGCGGCATCGGAGATCTCGGCCAGCGTCAGTTCGTTCGTGACGCCGGCCACCACCGCTTCCAGTCGCGTCAACTCCTTCAGTCGTTGTCCGCGGAGGGTCAGCGTGTTGGTGATTCCCCGCACCACGATCGGTGGCAAGGCCACCACCAAGCGCGGCGGCGCGGGCGCATTCGTTTCCTTGGGCTTCTCTTCCTCGCGTCCCTGGGCCGGACTGCCGGCCAGCAAGGCGACCAAGGCCAGGCAACTGAATCGCCAGGAACGGACGAGGGAGAACAGAGCTGACGTCATAATTGGCGAGACTGACCGCCGAGAACGCAGGCTGGAGATTCCTTCCATAGACGCTAATTAAAGAGGATTAACAGAAGAAAACGAAGGGAACGAAGATGTCGGGCGCATCTTGGATTGGTCCTGACCGCAACGGCGATGGGAC
>CAYYSX010000365.1:4005-5469 GCA_964474315.1 uncultured Verrucomicrobiota bacterium
TTGCCCCGAAGCGAATCTTCCGGTGCGAGGTCCAGGGCGCGTTCGTCCACCGCCGTGATCTGGGTGGTCTCGGACACTCGTTTGATGAAGAGGACCGCGGCCAGGATCATGCCCACTTCTACCGCGACGGTGATGTCGGCCACGACGGTCAGGATGAACGTCAACAGAAAGACGATCGCGTCACTGCGCGGCCAGCGGGCCAGACGGGCGAAGTTGCGCCATTCGCCCATGTTCAAGGCGATGACCACCAGCACGCCACTCAACACGGGCAAGGGAACGAACCGGGCGAGGGGCGCGGCCACCAGCACGATCGTCAGGATGGTCAACGCATGAATTATTCCCGCCACCGGCGTCCGCCCTCCGCAGCGGATGTTGGTGGCGGTGCGGGCAATCGCCCCGGTGGCGGGCAGACCGGCAAACAGGGCCGATCCAATGTTGGCCACCCCCTGGGCCATCAACTCGGTGTTCGAGTCGTGCTGATCTTCAATCATGCCGTCGGCCACCACGGCACAGAGCAGCGACTCGATGGCGGCCAGCAGCGCGATGGTAAAGGCGGGTTGAATCAGAAAACGCAGCGTATCGAAGTCCACTTTCGGCCAGTGCGGCATCGGCAATTCGCGAGGAATGGCGTCCGGACCGAACCGGCTGCCGAGGGTTTCGATGCCGATGGACGGCGGCAGCAGCAACACCACGGCCGTACCCGCCAGGACTGCGGCCAACGACGGAGGAAACCGGCGGGACCAGGCGGCCGGCCACAGCTTGATCAGCGCGAACGACGCGGCCGCCAAGGCCGCCGACGGCCAGTGGATGTCCTGGAAGTGACGGAAAAAGAATCCGAACTTGTGCAGAAAGTCCGCCGGCACCTTTTCCCCGGCGTCCAATTGCAAACCGAGGAAGTCGCGGATCTGCGTGCTAAAAATGTACACGGCGATTCCTGCGGTGAAGCCGCCCACCACGGTGAGCGGGATGTACTTGATCATGGTTCCCAAGCGCGCCAAGCCCATCGCGACCAGGATCAGGCCGGCGAGCGCGGTGCAGATGATCAGGTTATCTACTCCATACTGCTGGGCCACGCCGAGAACGACGGGAATGAAGGCGGCGGTTGGTCCGCCAATCTGCACCTTCGAGCCGCTCAGGGCCGCGACCAGGAAACCCGCCACAATGGCGGTGACGACTCCCACGGCGGGGGGACGATCCGAGGCGATTCCCAGCGCCATACTGAGGGACAGGGCGACGATGCCCACGGTGATCCCGGCCGTGAGATCGGCCAGGAAGTCAGCCCGCGAATACGATTGGAACGTGTCGAGGAGCTTCGGACGGAACGGAATGGAAAAGGACATGAACCGGCAGGCCAATAACACCGGCATCCGGCGGCAGGGTCAACGTCGCCGTCGGAAAGCTCCATCAATGCGGAGTGCGGAATGGGCTGGACGCTGTGGTCGGGAACTTCTTGGGAATTTGGAG
>CAYYSX010000366.1:0-5446 GCA_964474315.1 uncultured Verrucomicrobiota bacterium
TTGATCTGTTTTGCCGCGCTCTTGATCTCGAGGACCTTGGCCTTCAGGCGCACCTCTTTGAACGCCTTCTTCGCATACAACGCCACCGGCCGGACCAAATCCGGATCGGCTCCCGCCAGAATCGATTCCAGCGCCTCGATGACCGTCACCTTCGAACCCAGCGTGGCGTACACCGTGCCCAGCTCCATCCCGATGTAGCCGCCGCCAATGACCAACAGGTTTTCCGGAATGTCCGGTATTTCCAACGCCTCGGTCGAGGTCATCACCCGGGGATTGCCCAGGTCGAAGGCGCGCGGGAGAGCGGGACGAGATCCTACGGCGACGATCGCCTTCTCAAAACGGATAAATTGGTTGCCGGACTCCTGGGACTCCACCCGCAGGGTCTGGGAATCTTCGAAGTGTCCCCGCCCATGCAACACGGTCACGCCGCGCATCTTGGCCAGGCTGGCGATGCCTCCGCCCAGCTTTTCCAGAATCGAGTTCTTCCAGGCCCGTAGTTTTTCCAGATCAATCTTGGGCTCGCCGAAGGAGATGCCCCGGTGCGCTGATTCCCGGGCCGTCTGGATGGCATGGGCCGCGTTCAGCAGGGCTTTGGACGGAATGCAGCCGCGGTTCATGCAGACTCCGCCCAGGCGGGCGTCGCGCTCCACGAGGATGACCTTCTTGCCCAAATCGGCGGCATAGAACGCGGCGGCATAGCCTCCGGGGCCCGCCCCGATCACCACCACTTCAGTTTGAATCGGATCCATGGTTTGTTCGTGGGTGGGGGTTAAAGCTTCACCTCAGACTCCGGGAATTCCTGCAGCGCCTTCACCAAATCCACGGTGAACCGCGCCGCCGCTCCCCCGTCGATCACCCGGTGGTCGTAACTCACCGTCAGCGGCAGGAGCGGACGGGCCTCGATTTTGCCGTCGGCGGTCACCACCGGTTTCAACGTCGTTCGTCCAAGACCCAGGATGGCCACCTCAGGCTTGTTGATGATTGGGGTGAAGTGTCCGCCACCGATGGCGCCTTGATTGGAAATGGTGAAGGTGCCGCCTTTCATGTCGTCCGGTCCGAGCTTCCGGTCCCGGGCCTTCTCGGCGACAGCGGCCAACTCCCGGGCCAAATCCGCCAGCGACTTCTGATCGGCATCCCGGATCACCGGCACCAGCAACCCCGCCTCGGTATCGACGGCGATCCCGAGATGATAGTGCTGTTTCAGCACGAAGGTCTCGGCGATTTCGTTGACGCTGGCATTGAACCGCGGGTGTTTCTTCAAGGTCGTCACCAACGCCCGGAGGATGAACGGGGTAGGGGTCAGCCGGACTCCCGCCTGTTCGTAAGCCGCTTTGTAGCGGGCGCGCAGTTCCTCGATGTGTGTCATGTCCGCTTCGTCGAATTGGGTGACGTGCGGCAGCGAAACGCTGTTCTCCACCATCCGGGCGGCAATGACCTTGCGCAGGGGACTGAGCGGCTCACTGACCACCGGACCGAACAGCGAAAAGTCCTGGCTGACCGGCGGGAACACCAGTCCCCGGGGTTCCTCGGCGTGGCGGCCGGCCCGAGTCACGGCTTTCTCCAGCCGCGCGACATACCGCGCCAGATCCGAAATCAGGACCCGTCCGCCCCGGGCGCTTCCGGCCACTCGGCTGAGCTTGATACCCAGCTCCCGCGCTACCTTGCGCACGTACGGCGAAGCGGCCGGTTCCGGCCCGGTCTCGCCCGCCTCGACTTCTTCCCCTTCCTCGTCGTCCTGTTCCTCCTCCGCCACCTTCGGTTCGGTCCGCCGGGATGACGCGGGCTTGGGTGTTGCCGCTGGCTGGTCCGCCGGAGCCGGAGCTTCGCCGCCCTCCGTTTCCACGGAAATCAGCAGCGCCCCCACGGAAATCGTGTCGCCCTCCTGGACGTGGACCGCCGTTACCTTCCCGGCGTGGGGCGTGCGGATGGGGGCCACCGCCTTCTCCTGTTCCAGTTCCAGGATCGTCTGGTCTGCCGTCACCGTGTCACCCACCTTGACCAACAGGGTGGCCACCGTGCCGGAATCGGCGGCATCTCCGACCTTGGGAAGTTTGACGTCCATAAAAACGAACTGCGAATCTGGCGAACCCCCTGGGAGCGGCAAAGGATTTTCGTGTCTCCGCACTCACCCAACGGTCAGCCCCGATGCTCGGCCAGGGTCATGATCAACCGGACCGCCACGATGCCTGCGGTTACCAGCAGCAGCAGTCCGCTGGCTTGGGACAACCGCCGTAAGGTATTGAGGGAGAACCGCCCGTGTCCCCGCGAAATCCCCCAGCTCAACCCCACAAACCACAGACACCCCGCGAACGCCACGCCCGCACAGAACAACAGTTTACAGATCAATACCGGCTCCAACACCCCGTGCGCCACCAGCGATCCCGTAATCGCAATCCACAGCAGCAACACCCCCGGATTGGCCAGCACCCGGACAAACCCCGTCCAGAACGCCGTATGCGGATGCAGCTTCTCCTCCACCAGATGCTCGAAGTGCTCGATCGTCTTCCCTACCTCCAGATGCCCGGCCCGTAGGTAACGAATGCCCAACCAGAGCAGGAGGATGAAGCTGGCCAGTTCCATGGCCGCCCGAACCAGGGGGCCTTGAAACAGGGCTGCAAAACCCGCTGAGGCGATCGCACAGTAAATGACCTCCATGGACGTCGCTCCCAGCGCCACCAGCAACCCGCGCACGAACCCCCGCTGGGCGCTCTCATTGACCACCGTGACGTTGATCGGTCCGCCCAACGCGGACGTGACCAACCCCGCCGTCACTCCGAGGAGTCCGGCGATGAGCAGATCATCCCAATAGGTCATCGCCTGCCCCGGACGCCGGGCCATTGGCATTCGGGAGTCGCCTGCATCGACCACGGGCTAAGTCGGAACCATGCGGTGAGACTAACAAGGAACACCCATGGACACGAATGAAGATAAAGGAACATGAATCGATGGATTGAGCGAACGCTTCGAGGGTCAGTGTCGCCCCCCGGTGGCTGGCTGGGTGTCGTGGTCAAACGCTTCCGATCGCTGGTTCTCGTGAATGTCCATTCGTATCTAAGGGTGAGGTAACTGGATTGATATAGCTGAGTCGGGCAGGAGATTTCGCCCGCCTTCACCGGTCACGGACGGGCCTCCACTTCCGGAGAGTCCTCTTCTTCGTCCGGTTCATCGTCCACCTCGATCTCCCGCTGCAACTGGCGGGAGATAAACGGCCGAATGAAACCGTACAGCAGGTACACGGCGAATATGAGGGGTGCGACCAGGGGTAGAATCTTTCGCCACAACATGACCAGCAGCCCGATCACCAGGACGATCACCAGGGTCTTTACAAACGGGTGCTGCGTCCGCCAGTTGACCTTCTTGAAGGTGGGATACTTCACCTCGCTCACCATCATGGCCGATAGGAACACCAGGATCGCCGGCAGGATGTAACGCCAGGCGCCGACCCGATATTCCTTAGCGTCCCACCACAACATCAGCAGCGTCAGGGACGCCACCATGCCGGCCGCCATGGGAATAGGACAGCCGAGGAAGTATTTGCCGCCCCCGCTTCCGGCCGTCGCCGCCAGACAGTTGAACCGCGCCAACCGGAAGGCCCCGCAGATCACATAGAGCGACGCAATGAACCAGCCGATCTCCGGATGTAAGATGAAGACGTCCTTGAGCACCACGCGATGGACCAGAAAGGCCGGCGCCACTCCGAAGCTGACGATGTCCGCCAAGGAATCGAACTCGCGTCCGAAAGGAGATTCATAGCCGCCCATCCGGGCCACCCGGCCGTCCAGCAGGTCGAAGACGCAAGCCAGAAGGATGTAGAACAACGCCTCCTTGATGACATCGGGAAAGTGCGGATCGGTGGGATTGGCTTCGACGATGCGGGTCAACGCCAGGAAGCCACAGAACAGGTTGGCCGCCGTGAAGAGATTCGGCAGCAGATAGATCTTCAGCCGCCCATCGTCGTGGCGGCGGCCTTCGGAAGAGGAGGCCGGCCCGGTCGCGGCCGGTTCGGGTGAGGACGGTGGACTCATGCTACTTCAGGCGCGCCACGACCGTTTCGCCGCCCCGGACACGCTGGCCCAGTTGCGCCGTAATCTCGGCGCTCAAGGGGAGATACAGATCCACCCGCGACCCAAACTGGATGAGGGAAATGCGTTCCCCGCGCTCGACGGCCTCGCCGGGTTTCAGCCAGGGCAGGATCCGGCGGGCGATCAATCCGGCAATCAATCTGATTCCGATCGTGGGACTGCCGAGCTCCGTTCCGCGCAGGCCGATGAGCACATTCTCGTTGTGCGCCGCGGATTCCGTCTTCAGGGCGTTGAGGAACTTTCCCGGAACATGCTGGACGTGAATCACCCTTCCCGCGACCGGCGCCTGTTGCACATGCACGTCGAACACGGAGAGGAAGATCGAGAGGCGCCGACAGCGTCCCCTCATGACGGTCGGTTCCTCCAGTTCATCAATCACATCCACCTTGCCGTGTCCCGGCGCGACCACCACGTCCGGTTCCGTTGGTATTCGTGGATTCGGATCCCGGAAGAACCAGAGTGTGAACACGGCAAAAATGAGCCCGAGAAAGGCGACCAGCGCGGCCAGCAGGAAGCTCTTTGGCCAGATCAGTGAAAAGAAGGCCGTCAAAAATACCACCCCCAGGACCACCTTCGACAACATGGCCGCGGCAGCGCTGAGGGCTCGTCCTTGATGCTTCACGGACGCGGACCGTACCGACGCCTGGGTTCGGAGGAAACCGCGTTCTGTTACCTCGAAATCGCCGCGGGCACCTCTCCGTTTCTGGGCGGCCTACCGGATGGCGCGCGGCGCCGTCCCCGCCCGCCCGGCGGCAGCCCTACCTCAGGCAGAAGTCCCGGTTAGTCGAGACCCGTCCGGGCTCTGAGATGCGCCCTTGAAGAAATCACTTGTCGGACAATTCTCCAATCGGCCCCACGGCGTGTCGGACGATGATTCGAACCGCAGAATGCCGTTGGGCGAACCGATTGACGTCGTTTGAGTCACGCAATCCACCTGTCGGACGATTGGCCCATCGCCCGATCAGAGGTGGCCGCCTCCTTAATTTTCGCGACCGACACCCCGCTCAGGCCAGTGACACGATTAGGCCGTGAAAGACCGTTTCCGCCTCGAAAGGGGACGCTCTGGCCCCGGCCGCACCAGGGAAGGGATCGTTCCCAATGCACAAGGGACATCAGTTAGTAATCTGGGGCACCGATAGATGACCTGTTCCTTTGGTCTTTAGGCCTTTAATGTTTCGGTCAAGGCGGTCAAGGTGCCAGGTCAGCTATCCGCTGAGAGAACGAGGCGCACTCAGCGGCAAGGGCAGGCCATTCCTGTGAGTTCCAAAGCCAAAACTCAAAGTTCAAAAGCCCGGGATTCGGTGGGTCCTTCAGGTGAGTCGGCTGGGGCGCAAAGCTCCAAAGGCCAAAGGCCAAAGCCCAAG
>CAYYSX010000367.1:0-2972 GCA_964474315.1 uncultured Verrucomicrobiota bacterium
CGTCCTCCCCGCTTTCCCGCTTCAACGCGGCCACACTTCTCTCCATGGTTGGTCGGTGATTCCGCGTTACTCACGGCCCGCGATGCGGGCGATTTGGACCGACGAAAACCGGCTGCGCATCTGGCTCCAGATCGAATTGCTGGCCAGCGAAGCCCTGGTGCAGGAAGGCGTGGTTCCCGAGGAGGATTTTCAGCGGCTCAAGGCTGGCGCCGACTTCTGGATGGCCGATCTCCCCGGATTGGTCGAACGACAAAAAGAACTGGAACGGACGCTCAACCACGACGTGATCGGCTTCACCACGGCCGTGGCCGAGAAGATCGAAGGAACCGCCAGCCGGTGGCTGCACTTCGGGCTGACCTCGAGCGACATCGTGGACACCGCCTTTGGACTCCAACTCAAGCAGAGCGCCGAACTGCTGATCGAAGATGTGAAAGCGCTTCGGGAAGCCATCGCGGCCCGGGCGTTGGAACACCAGTTCACGCCCTGCATCGGTCGCAGTCACGGCATCCATGCCGAGCCGACCACCTTCGGGCTCAAGCTGGCCCTGATGTACGACGAATTTGGCCGGGCGCTGCGGCGCCTGGAGCAGGTGCGGGAAACGGTGGCGGTGGGCAAGCTCAGCGGAGCGGTCGGCACCAGCGCTCATTTGTCACCCGCCGTCGAAGCGCAGGTCTGTACCCGCCTGGGATTGCGGCCGGCGCCCCTCGCCACCCAGGTCGTGCAGCGCGATCTGCACGCCGAATTCATGAACGCGCTGGCCCTCACCGGCGCCAGCATCGAGCGCTGGGCAGTCGAGTTCCGGCATCTGCAGCGGACGGAGGTGCTGGAGGCAGAGGAACCGTTCACGGCCGGCCAGAAGGGCAGTAGTGCCATGCCGCACAAGCGTAACCCCATCACCTGGGAACGATTGACCGGGCTGGCGCGCGTTCTGCGCGGCAACGCCGTGGCCGCACTGGAGAATGTCGCCCTGTGGCACGAACGCGACATCAGTCATTCCAGCGTCGAGCGGATCATCTTCCCCGATTCCTGCACGCTGCTGGACTACATGTTCGGCCTGCTGACCCGGCTGATGAAGGGCCTGCTGGTGTATCCGGAGAACATGCGGAAGAACCTCGGGCTGAGTCTGGGCATGTGGAACTCACAGACCGTTCTGCTGGCCCTGATTCGTAAGGGGTTGACTCGGGAGCATGCGTACGACCTGGTGCAGCGCAACGCGATGAAGACCTGGGAAGTGAAGCATGCGGGCCGTGATGACGCGGATTTTCTGCGCCAATTGCAGTCCGATCCCGAAGTGGCCCAACACTTCGGTCCGGGCGAGTTGGAGGAATTGTGCCGTCCGGACTTTCATTTTCGCGAAGTCCGCGCCCGGTTCGCCGCGGTGGGATTACCTTGATCCTTAACTGGTATTTTAATGCTAATCTAATTTTGAAGACACGACCTGGGATGCGATCCATGCCGATCGCCAGCGATTAACCCGGCATCTGGCAACCAATGACTGCCGGCAATGTCACCTTTGGAATCCAGGTGAGATCACTTTAATCCAGTATAATTCTCCAAACGGTGAGAGCCGCACTTCAAGTTTAGCGCCACCTCCATACACTCGGGGATCAATTTCTAAACCGACCAACCATACATCTCTCCCCTGCTTTGCATAAAGTAGCTTAAACTCGCTTCCTCCTTGCCGCTTGGCGTGGGATTTCGCAATTTGAACCGCTTCCACTTTCTCAAGTTTGTGCCTGGGAGGCCGGTAGTCAATTCCTCTTTCCGATATGACTACTGTCGCCATCCCCTCAGTCGCTCCGTTACGACCTCGAAAACCGATCCACCAAACATCATGGTCCTGTTCGTGATATGAAAATTCTACACGATCAATCAACAACCCGTCATTCTCCGCCTCCCTTCTCGCGAGGTCTATGGCATCTGTGCTTGATAGTTTTCGCGCTCGACCGGTCACTGTTGGTAAGTTGGTAACCACCTCAACCTCCAATGCATTCATCCTGGCATTCGTGTGAACAATTTTGCTGTCAGAGTCCTGCCTACCGCTTTCGTTCTTTGGCTTGCATCCCAAAACTAAAAATAGTAATAAAATAGAAACGATAGCCGCTCTTCTCTGTGGCTTTATCGATTTCACAATACTTTGTTCCGGTGATAACGAGGGGTGAACAAATGACTTATCTAGTCTATTTATTTGGCTGATCCCGGTGGCCGACGGAATGGATGCCCGAAGTTGACCCTCACGCCTTCAACGTCGCCTCGCTGATCACGCTGCCGTCGAGCTTGATGTAAAACCGGTCCTCCGGCGTGCCGGTGAATTGGGGCAGCGACAACGCCGCCGGGCCGCGCACATCGTGATTCCCGCGCACATAGGCCAGCGGCCATCGGTCGGCGATGGCGAGTCCGGCGGGCGTAAGGAACTGCCCGGCCATGTCGCGCTCGAAATGGAGGTCATTCGACTGGTCGCCGTTCCACAACAGGAAATCCGGCTTCAGCGGATGGGTCAGGGCGTCCAGCGCCTGAAGGGTTTCCGTGTTCTCGTGCGTGTCGTTCCACACCGCGAAAGTCGTCGTTCCGGCCGCGGGATCGAGCGTGCGGAAAGTGCGCTCCGGACTGGTTTGCGGTTCACCCACTTTGAATTCGCCGTGGTAAAACTGCCGGACTTTCACCCAGCCGGCGGCCCGGGCGACGGTGCGATAACGCACGACTTTCCCGGGTGGCAGCACCGGCAGCCGGAACTTCAGCACATGCCCGGACATCGGGGTCAGCCCGCCCTCGTCACCGTCCACGCGCTGCCAGGCGCCGTCTTCGACCGTGTATTCGAGATGGCCGGTCGCCAACCGCTGCACGGGCTGCAAGACGCAGGTGGCCTCGGCCGCCGGGCCGCTGACGACCGGACTGCCCTTGAACACCGGCCCGTCCGGCCCGCCCGCGGTCCAGGCGCCTTCCGGCACCTCCGGCCGCGGGTCTTTGGTGTA
>CAYYSX010000367.1:3072-5429 GCA_964474315.1 uncultured Verrucomicrobiota bacterium
ACTGATTACTGATTACTGATTACTCTTCACTCCGCCCTCAGCGCCTCCATCGGGTCCACCCTCGCGGCGCGGCGGGCCGGCAGCCAGCAGGCGAACAAGGCGATGGCGAACAACACCAGGGGCACGGCGGCGAACGTGAGCGGATCTGCGGCGCTCACGCCGAACAAGAGACTGCGCACCAGTTGGGTCGCTGCCAACGCGCCGAGGATCCCCGCTCCAACCCCAACGCCGGCCAACCTGAGGCCCCGCAGCAGGACCATTCGCAGCACGTCGCGGCGCTGCGCACCCAAGGCCATGCGAACGCCGATTTCCTGCGTGCGCTGACGGACCGCGTACGACGTCACGCCATACAGTCCCAAGGCGGCGAGCAAGGTGCCGACACCGGCGAAGGCCAGCGTCAGAAACGTGGCGAAACGGCGGTCCCCCAAGGAGCGCGTGACGATTTCCTCGGTTGTGAACACGCGGGACAGGACCAACTGCGGATCCACTTGGCGGACGGCGTCGCGGACCGCCGGAAAGAGCACCACCGGGTTGGCTGACGTCCGCACGACCAGCGCCGGCGTGTCCGGTGCGTGCCCGTAGATCATCGGCACGTCCGCACCCTGCAAGCCGTGATGTTTGATGGAGCCCACGACGCCGATGACTTCGCGCGACCTTCCCGCGCCCTGGCGCGGCAGAATACGAAGGCTCCGTCCGACTGCGTTGCCGTCGCGAAAGAATCGTCTGGCCAGCGCCTCATTGATGACCACGCGCGCGGGCTGGTTCGTTGCCACATCGTAAGGATCGTTCGCGTCGAAGGTCCGGCCCGCGATCAACGGAATCCCGGCGGCCGAAAAGTAGTCCGTGGTCACCCGCCAGTAGTCCACCGTCGGAGCGGTGGAAGCCACGAGTTCAGCCGGCTCAGCCGAGGTAATTCGGACGCCATTGGACCAGAGGTCATTGAGCAACTCGTGATTCGCTCCCCAAACCGATTCCACTCCCGGCAGCCCGGACACCGCTTCCATCACCCGCCGCGTGAGCGCTCCGTTCGGATAAGGGTCCATCCGAAAGCAAATCACGTTGTGCAACGCAAAACCGGGATCAACGCGCATCAAATGCCGGAAGCTGAGGATCGCGAGGCCGGTCGCCACCAGGAGCACCGTCGAAATGGCGATCTGCCCGGCCACCAGTCCGTTGAGCAGCCGATGCCGGCCTCGGCCGGGCGAGGCCGAACGGCCGCTTTCCGCCAGCGTCGGAGCGAGGCGGCTCCGGGTCAGCCACAGCACCGGGAATACGCCTGAGAGCAACGCGGTCAGCAGCATCACGGCCGCCGCCGAAAGGACGGTCGCCGGCTCGAAACCCGCGCCGGGCTGAATCCCCAGTGACTCCGGCACAAAGCGAAGCACGGCGTCCCGGCACCACCACGCCAGCACCACACCGGCGGCAGCCCCGAGGAGCGATAAAAGGAGGCTTTCACCCAGCAATTGCCGGGCGAGCCGCAGGCGGGTCGAACCGAGGGCGCTTCGGATCGCCAGTTCCCGGCGGCGGGACTCCACGCGGATCAGCAGCAGGTTGGACACGTTCAGACAGGCAATGAGCAGAATAATCCCGCTCGCGCCGTACACCGCCAGCAAAGCAGGCCGCACGATCTGGGTCTGCCACTGCCAGAGCGGCGTCACCTTCACGCCCCATCCGCGATTGGTGTCGGGGTGGTCGCGCTCTAGTTCCGCCGCCACGCGGCTCAAGTCTTCCTGCGCTTGCGCCGCGGTCACGCCGGGCTTGAGCCGCCCGATGACATTGTGGAGCTGCAGATCACGTGGGAACGTGGTGCGCCGGATGTCGGCTGCGAGAAACACCTGGTCGGGCGGAGCTGAACCCTGGACGGGCACCGCGGCCCTTGGCGGCAGGATTCCGACGATCGTGGTCGTCTCGCCATCGCATTGGACCTTCCTTCCGATGGCCGACTCGTCCCCGCCCAGCCGGCGTTGCCATAGCGCGTAAGGCACGAGTACGCCCGAATCCATATCGTCCCCGGTCAGCAGACGGCCATGCAGCGGCGTCACTCCGAGCATCGGCAGCAGGTTGGGTGTCACCCAGTTGACGCGAACGGATTCGGATTGGCCATCGACGGTCAGCGCGCCGTCCCACTCCTGGAACGTGGCGATCTCCTCGAAGAGCTGGCTCCGTTCCTGCCAATCCAGAACGTTGGGATGGGAACTGCGCGAGTCCGACACGCCGAGCCCCGGATTCACCGAAGCGATCCGCACCAACCGGTCGGCGTCCTGATAGGGGAGCGGTCGCAACAAGACGGCGTTGACGACACTAAAGATGGCCGAGTTGGCCCCGATCCCGAGCGCCAGGGTCAACACGGCGACAGC
>CAYYSX010000368.1:0-5397 GCA_964474315.1 uncultured Verrucomicrobiota bacterium
GCACCAGCGACTTCGGAATGCCGTCGGCGAGCACCGAACGCAGCCCGGTGGCGCTCCTGACCACCAACACTCTGGCGGACGAAGACGTCCGCGCTCCTTTCATTCCGCCCTCAACGCCGTCATCGAGTCCACGCGCGCCGTCCGCCGTGCTGGCAGCCAGCAAGCCAGAGCTATCACCCTGAAAAGGCGAGTTGGAACCACAGCTTACACGGATATCACGGATGGAAAACCGAGTCATGATCACTCCTTTTCTAAGCTGAGTCCGGGTTTGAGCTCATGGGCATCCGTTTGACTCCGTTGAATCCGATCCTGCTCATCGAGAACGAAACGTTGCAGCAGAATGATCTTCTCGAACTCCATCCGATAGCAATAAACCCGGCGATTCCCTGCATTCTCTCGTTCAACCAAGGTCAATGAAACGAAATCCCCGAGTTGCTTGAGTTCGTTCTGGATGTCAGTCCGCCGGGCGGCGATCTCGGACCAGAACTCCGAGGTGTAGTCTTCCGGCTTCATCGTCCCTTGAGCCGAATCGAGGAGGATGCGTTGAATCCGTTTCGTGATCTCCGGCTCTTGGTCGGCGACGGGCGTCAACTTATCAAGCGGGAATCGTTTCAGCTCCATCCGCAGAGGAACAGGCGGTTGGTCAATCTGCTCGCGCAGCCGGGGAATGTCGTAGTAGTGCCCCCCCTTGGCCAGTTCGGCCGCGAGAGCGAGTTTCACGCCGCGAGGGTCCGTGGTTGAGGGAAACATCCGGATGTGTCCGGAACGCAGATCGAAAATGTTGGAGTATTGGGTGGGATTCTCCCCTTTCTGCGCGCAGGCCCGCAGGATCGGCAGCCCGTTGGCGACGGTCGGTTCGGTTGATTCGGACAGCATTTTAGTCAGCGTCTCCTCGCCGTATCCGAAACCCCGGCTTTGCGTGGAGCGCTCGACCCGCAGTTGGTTGTCTCTCGCTCCGATGATTGCCGAGGCGCCGGTTCTGTCGGCGACCAGGAGGCGCGAACGGGAAAAGTCGGGTTCCCAATGTTTTTGAAAGAAGGCGACGGCCTCGTCCACCGTCGTGCAGGATTCCAGCATGCGTTGAGCCGGATTGCCGCGCACAGGGGTCAGGTCAGGACGAAGCTCCCATTTTTCCGTGAATCCAGCCACCCAGTCGAAGGCGAGGCCGGCGGTGTTCACTCCGCCTTGCGCCCAGCCGTTGTCAAAGCCGACATAGGCGCAGCCGAGGTGATCTTTGCCAGCGGGGGCGAACCAAAGCCGCGTGACCGGATTCGAGTAGTCCTCGTTGTTGAAAAACAGCGTCCGCTGCCCATCGGTCAGCACGAAGATCGTGCAAGCGCACACTCGAAGTGGAAAGGCCATCAGCAGCGCTGCGGCCACGACCATGAGGCCGGAGTTCTTCAGCGACTGGCGGAGGACGAATTTTAGGTCGTTCATCGTTGATCAGTTGCCTTGCTTATCCGGGCCCGCGTAACGGAGGAGCACGGTTTCCAGCACGGGATCGCGATTCGCGAAGTAATCGCGTGAAGACAGTTCAACTTTGATTTCCGGCTCGATCCATTCGCGCGGGTCTCCCGGGATGATCTCATGGCGGAGGTTCGAAATGTTGGCGATGACTCCGCTCCAGGGCAGCTCCACGGGATTGTGCTCGCCTACGAAGTTCGGCTTCGACCCGCTCGGCTCGCCGGCAAATATCGCCTGGGTATCCCGGTCGAGAATCGAAATGAAGATCTGGGCGGCGGAGAAGGTGCGGGGGCCGATCAGAACAACCGCTTTTCCATTCAGCTCCCGCGCTTCGAAGTCGCGGAGCACTTGGATCAACGGCGGCAACAAGTCGGCATTCCCACCTCCGTTGTAGCGCACGTCCATGGCGAGCAACCGTGGGCGCAATCTCCGGAGCTCGCCGTCCAGTCGAGCCGCAAAAGCCTCGATGCTTTCGTCTGGAGAGTCCCGCACCTGGTTGAACTGGACATAAACCGCCTCGCGGCCTGGGACGGCATCAAACCAATAGTTGCTCGAAATCTGCCGAAGATGCAGCGGAACCGCCGACGTTCCGCGAACACGCGATGGCACCAGCGGAAGCCGGGGGGTCATGGACATCGGCGCAAACGCAACGGAAGCCGTTGCCTCCGTCCCGTCGGCGCGGGTGAATTCCAATGCGATCTCGCGCGACCCCGCGCCGATGCAGCCGATCGCTTCGAGGTAGCCTGGATACCCCAGGAACATCGGGCTCTGCCAGCGACCGCCGTAGGGATTGTCCTTCGCGATGTAGTCCGCCACCCGGCGCAGGGCATCTTCCGACGAAATGAATCCGATGCGCGTGATGCGCCAGCCAATCCAGTCTTCGAGGCCTGGATTGGCGTCAATGACATACAGCCCGTCCGGAAATCCATGCAGCCGAAGCGGCAGTTCTTCCGGAGGGCCGTTCAGCCGTTGGAGGAACTTCGGCGAAGGCGTGACATAGCAATGTCCGTCGCCCAGGGTCGCCATCAGACGCTGCAGCTCGACCAGCACCCGGAGATCGTTCCATTCCGCAACCGCCCCTTTCAGTTCCCCGGCCAGCTTGGAAAACTCGCCAGGCGGCGGATTCGTTCTGAACAAGTAATGCTCTCGCGCAACGGCGGCCTGGAGAAAGTCAATGTCACCCCGCCAACCTTGCGCCCTTTCTCGGTCGTGGCTCGACTCGGGTTCGGCGCCCGGGATCTGGAGAGCAAGGGAGAGCGAGAATACGCAAAGCCAGGGTTCGGTTCTCATCTCCGTGCAACGACACACGTGAAGACTGTTAAGTTTCAGAAAGTCAGCCCTTCGTGCCCAGCGCGAGCGTGAACACGGCCACGGCGGTGAAGCCGGGGTTTTTCAGCAGTTGGCGGAGAGCGAAGCGGAGGTCGTGCAAGGGGCGAGAGTCATCAGTAATCAGTAATCAGTAATCAGTGGTTCTTCGTCGGAAGCGGAACATCGAACAACCAACATCCAACTCCGAACGCCCAAGGATGCGGGACGGAAAACTCTTGGACGTTGGACGTTGGAAGTTGGACGTTCATTTCATTCGCTCCGCAGCGCCACCATCGGATCGACCCGCGTCGCGCGTCGCGCGGGCAGCCAGCACGCGATCACGGCCGCGACAGCCAGCAGAACGATGACGGAGCCGAAGGTCAGCGGATCGAGCGGTTGGATCTCGAACAGGAAGCTCCGCAGCAACTGCGTCACGCCGACCGCGCCCGCCAACCCGAGCACCAGGCCGATCACAACCAGGCCCAGGCCCTGGCGCATGATCATTGTCAATACGTCCGACAGTTGCGCGCCCAGCGCCATGCGGACGCCGATCTCGCGCGTGCGCCGACTCACCGAGTAGGCCAGCACGCCGTAGATGCCGAGCGCGGCCAGCAACAACGCGAGCACACCGAAGCCGCTCAGCAGCGTCGCGGCCATGCGTTGCAGCGCGAGCGAGCCGCTCTTTTGCTGTGCCAGCGTGCGGACATCGAAGACCGGCACGTCGGCGTCGAGCGATTTCACCACCCCGCGCAATTGCGCGATGGTCGCGCCGGGGTCTACACCCGTGCGCACGGTCAGCGTCAAGGCGAGGTCGGGTTTCTGGGTGACCGGGAAGAACATCGCCGGCCGCCGGCTGTCGGTGAGCTGACCGCTCTTCGTGGTCTGCACGACGCCGATGACCTCCGTTGCCAGACCTCCAGGGGAACCGCCTTCGGGCACATGCTGGTAGAGATGTCTGCCAATCGGATCCTGGCCCGCGAAGTAACGTTCCACGAAGGTGTCGTTCACCATCACGACGGGCGGGCCGCCGGCGGTGTCGGTTACGTTGAATTCGCGCCCGCGCAACAGCGGAATGCCCAGCGTGCGAAAGTAACCCGCCGAAACCATGTTCAACTCCCCAAAAGGCGGCGGGTCCGTTTCCGTGCGTTCAAAGCCTTCAACCCGTTCGACGCTCATGCCCCAGGCACGTCCGCTGAGCGGGGTGTTCGCCGAGAGACTGGCGGCCTCGACCCCCGGCAGGGCGCTCACCTGTTCCAGCAGTCGGTCGTAGAATGACTGCGCCTGTGGCGGCTGGTAGTCGTTCAACTCGAGATCGAGCGACATGAGCGCGAGCTGCGACGGCTCGAACGCGGGGTCGATGGCCTGGAGCTTCTGCAAGCTGCGGACGCAGAGGCCGGCGCTCACCAACACCAGCAATGAGAGCGCAACTTGTGTCACCACGAGCGCCTGGCGGAGGTTCCAGCGGCCGACGCGCTCCGTCGAGGTGCCGGCGCCACCCTTGAGTTCCGGGACGACCTGCGGACGGCTGGCCCGCCAGGCCGGCGCCAGACCAAACAACATCCCGGTCAGCACCGAGGCGCCAAACGCGAACAGCAACACGCGCAGATCGAGCCCGTTCGAAAGCGCGATGCTGGCATTCGGCGGACGAAAGCGTTCGAGCAATTCCACCAGGCCCACCGCGACGGCGAGGCCGGTCACGCCACCGGCAAGCGAAAGCAACAGGCTTTCGGTAAGCAGTTCGCGGATCAGGCGGCCGCGATGGGTGCCGAGCGCGAGGCGGATGGCGAAATCACGGAGGCGACCGGTGGCGCGGGCAAGCTGAAGGTTGGCCAGGTTGGCGCAGGCGATCAGCAACACCAGCGCCGCCGTGCCCAGCAGCAGATTCAGGGGGAGACGCGCCGGCCGCAGTTCATCGGTGAAGCCCAGCGCGCCGGGGAGCACGCCGAGGTTGGTGGAAGTGTTCGCCGGCGTCTCCGCATGGACCTGCTGCGCGAGCAGATTCATCGCGATCCGCGCCTGTTCATGGCTGACGCCGTCCTTCAACCGGCCCATGATCATGGTCCAGGTGAAGTAACGCTGTTGCAGCGGATGAACGCCGCCGGGACGCAGCGCGGTGAGCTGGCCATACGCCGCGATCGGCACATAGAGATCCGGCGCGCTGGTCCGCGTGGTGCCGGCGAATTCGCGCGGTGTCACGCCGATCACGGTGAAGGGTTTGCCGTTGATGCTGACCGTGCGGCCGATGACCTGCGGATCGGCGCCGAAACTTCGCTTCCAGAGTCCGTGGCTCAACACCACCACGGCCGCGTCGTCGATCTCGACGCCTTCATTCGGCGCGAAGGTCCGTCCGAGCGCGGCCTTCACACCGAGCATCGCAAAGTAGCTGCCTGAGACGAGCAACGCCTGCTGGCGCTCGGTCGTGCCCGAGGTGCCCACGCCCACTGCCATCGGCGCCGTCGCGCTGAGGTGCTCGAACACGGGGTTCTGGCGCTGGTAATCGCGGAAGAGCGGGTAGTTGAAATGGAAGTCGGCGCCGCCCCGGTCGTTGAGCTGCCCGAGCAGCGCGAGTCGCTCGGGTTGCGGCACCGGCAGCGGCCGCACGAGCAGTTGATCGACGACGCTGAA
>CAYYSX010000369.1:0-5376 GCA_964474315.1 uncultured Verrucomicrobiota bacterium
GCCGCCGTAGTCTTCACCGCGGAGTTCGTCCACCACGGCTTTCACCTGGGCCACGCGGTCACGCGCGGTGAGGGGCAGCAGCCGGTCGGCAAAGTCGCGCAGGGAAGGCCGGTCGGTGACTCGCTCCGGCAGGGCCGCCACCAGATGACCGGCCGCGTCGTGGGTCCACAGACATTCACCCTGGTCGCGACAAACCACGGCGCCCAGATCCGCGGGCAGACTTTCGTGCGGACCGGCCCATCCGAACGAATAAGACACGAAGTACGGCGCCTTCTCCCGGGTCGTGGCCTGCCACGCCGCGTAGGTCTCGCGCACCAGTTGGAGCATCGTTGGTCCCACGGGCGGCTGGTCCAGCCAGGGCCGGGCACCTTCCAGCCGATAGTTCAACGGCGTGAGCCAAGCCACGACCACGTGGATCGTGGCGCGGAATCCGCGCAGGGCATAGACGCGCACTCCGCAGGTGTCGCGCAGCAGGCGGCGGATGGGTTCCGGCCACGGTTCGCTGTCCGGCGGACGCTGGCGCGCTTCCCAGCGGGTCAGGACGTCGTTGGTCAGGTCGGAGACCCGTTGAACGGACCTCACGACGGGTTTCCATTCGTAAGGCGTCAGCTTCACCCAACAGGGCACTTGCCGGTACGGGAAGGGACGACCTTGGGCCGACTTCAGATTGGCTTCCAAGGCGTTCAAATAGCGCTCACGCCCCGGGCGGGATTGATCGAGCCGGCGCCGCAGTTCAGTCGGGGCGCTTTCCAGGGCGGCCTGTGCGGCCAACTCGGCGCCAGGGACGGACCAGGCGCACCATTGACGCAGGAAACGCTCGCGATTCTCCGGAGTGTCCTGGCGGAACTCGCGCGGACGCAACGGCTGCGCCAGCACGGTAACGGTCTTTCCTTCGGGCAGCCGGCTCCCCTGCGGCTGGGTGTCGGTGAAGTGGAGCCATTCCCGGCGCTCCCGGGCGGGCGCGTCCGGCGAGCGGTGGTCCAGGTAGGGCGCAAAGGGATCCGCGGTGTACGAACCCGGATTCGCCGCCAGACGGGGGGCCGGCGCGGTAAAGGCTTCGAGGCAAAACTCGGCAATGTACGCATAGGGAATCAGGGCGTGTCCGGGAACGAAACGGTTCTGCGCCGCCCAGGCCGGTCCCCAACTATTGCGGACGATGAAGAAGCCGCCGCCGGGCACGGTGGGGTCGTCCTGATAGCCGACAGCGCACAGGGCGTGCCCGCCGACCGGGCCTTCAGCGGGAAAGGGCAGGCTGATTTCGCCCGTGGTGGCGGCGCGGAAGGAACCGAAACTGGATTCGAAGACCGCGACACCGATGACCACCGGAGCGCCGGGCCGTCCCTCGCCGCCCGCGAGCGCTTCCTTGAGGGCCAAGACGTCCTGACCATTCAGCAGGCGCCAGCCGGGGAGCTGGAAGGGGCGGGCGGCGGCCTCCGCTTCCGGGGGCGGCGGATGATGGCTCTCATTGTCCGGTCGCACCTGGGCCGAGTAAGGCCAGAGTTCCTCCGGACACACGCCGATGCGCTCCAGGGCGGTGGTGGCCTGGCCCAGGGTGGTGCCGGCCTGCTCATTGCCATCGAGCTGCTTGCAGGACCAATAACTGAATTGCTCGGAGAAGCGGGTGCCGAAGTCCGCCACAAACTCGCGCAACGCCACGCTGGCGAAGGCCACGCAGGTTCCGCGCATCCCCTGATCGCGCACTACGGGAAACCGTCCCGCCAAGTTGACCTGAGGGGGAAGTTTCGACCCGTCCGCCCAACGCAAACGGGTCGCAGGCTCGGAACGCGGCCGGCCCGGCCCCAGCCGCGCCAAGACGGCCGCGGGAAGGGTCAGCCCGAGTCCTCCGCGCGGCGGAACGGCTTTGGTCGTTGAGGAACCGTTCCAAACGGCCAGCCGGCGACAGATCGGAGACCACTCCGGCGACGCCAGAATCCGGTCCCGCGCCTCTCCGGGGGGAACCGCCGCCAGTGCCTCGCGCAGCTCTTCGACCGAAGTGATCCATTGCGCTGGCAGTTCCGCCCGCAGCGTGGGGGCCAGATCCGCAAGCTGATCCAGGGAAGTCCGAGGCATGGCTGTTCAGCGATTTTCCTGAGAACCGGAAGGCGGAAGATCCTCCGGCAACCGAAGGCCCAGACCGCCGGGCAAACCGGGAGGCCGGGACAACCGGGCCAGGGTTTCCGCCGGGACCGCCGCCCGCAGGTTGGCGATCAACCGGGCAAACGCGGCCTGGTCGAGCCCCAGGAACTGCTGCAAGGCGCTGGCTGTGGCCGGGGACGCTGAGGCGGCCAGCACGTCTTCCGCCGAACGCAGCCAGTGGCTGTGGAGGCGGGTGGCCAGGGCCTCCGTGATCCCGGCCACTGCCGTCAACGGCGTGCCGGCTGGGGAGTGTTCTGGGGGCGTTGGTTCCATACATTTGGGCTACGGAATTTTGGCGGAAAAAAATGCACCCCGTTGGCCGGTAGATCAGGCGGGGACCACCAGGTAACGCAACACCCCCGCCGACCAGGAGTCGGCCGGCAGGGCTTCCAGTTGCTGCTCGATGCGGGTCATCAAGTCAGGGTGCAGGTGGCGAAAGGGCGCAATGTCTCCGCCCGACTCCGGATCCAGGCGCGACAGTCCGCCCCTCTGGTTGGGTTGGGCCAGGTCTTCGGGGCGAACCAGGGGCTCCGGCGTGATCAGCGCCAGCAGATACTCGTCTCCGGGGGGGCCGCTCTGCGGTCCCAACCCCTTGGGGATCAGACGGCCCGGAGCGGTCAGCCGGTCGCCCGAGTTGACGGGAACGGAGGGCGCCTCGTCGTTGGGAGTCAGCAGGTAGAAGTCGCCGCTGGTTCCCGGATTGATCAGGGTGACATGACCGGCTTGCGGCGCGAGAAACTCCAGATAGTTGGGCTCCCCCATCCGCACCTGCAACTGCGTATAGCCCCCGGTGCCGCCGGACTTCGAGGAAGCACGGTGGGCGGACACCAGGTTGCGGGTGCGTACGCCTCTTCGGATGATGGTAAACTGGCGCCCCGTCCGCCGGCCGAGCTCCAGGTATCTCTCGGCGAACAAGGCCGTCCGTAGTCGCGGCGTTTTCGGTTCAATGCGATCCAGGGTCTCTTGGTGAAGCCCGGCGGAATCGGCTTCCGCAAAGACATCGGCCGGTGACTGGCCCGCGAGAATCTTTTTCACCAGGCGCAGGACCTCATCCAGTTGCTCGAAGGTATTTTGAAAGGACTGCCCCATCTGGTCCTGAACCGCGGCCACACCCTTGGCGATCTCGCCCAATCGTCCCGCGGCTTGTTGCCGGGCCTCGGCCGCGGAGGTTTGGGCGGCTTCCAGTTCCTGCCCGATTCGCTCGTGTCGCTGCCGGCCAGCCTCTTCTTCACGCGCCAACCGCGCCCGTTCCACCCGGATCTCCTCCAGGCGTTTCTCCGCCTCGCCAACGCGAATTTTCAGATTCAGGTCGGCGAGTGCGCCGGCGTGCGCCTGAAGGGCCGCCTTCTCCGCCTCTTGGTTCAACGCCACGATCGCGTCCGCGCGTGCCCGCTTCCTGGACTCGGAAATCAGTTCCTCTTCGTGCGCCGCGAGTTTCGCGAGAGCTTCGCCATGCTCGGCTTCCCGCAGCTCCCGAAGCAGCGCGGTGGCACGCAATTCGCCCTGCCGACGTTCGATCTCCGTCTGCTGGCTGATGCGATTGGCTTCGTGCTGCGCCTGCATCGCTTGGACCTCCGCCGCGTGTGAAATTCCCTGCCGCTCGGCCCTTCGCCGCTGGTCCGCCAGCTCCGCCTCCCGGATCTGATCCGCCTCCGCTTTGGCCCGCTGCGCTGCCTCCAGGGCGGCTTGTCGGGCTTGAGCCTCCTTTGCCGCTTTCTCCATCTCCAGGCGCCGCTGGTGCTCCGCCTGTCGCAAGGCAGCCGCCTGGGCATCCGCACTGATCCAGGTGGGCGGGGGAAGCATCTCTAGTTTCAGCCCAACCGCGGCCAACGGCGCCTGGAGTAGATCCATCCAGACGCTCAGGGGCATGGCGTCGGAGGACCGAATCTCGGCGTACGATCGCTCCCCCAGACGATCCTTGAGAGGAGGGCTCAATCGAGGAACCAACCAACCGGAGAGGTCCTCTGCCGGAAGGACCGATTTCCGGCTCAAGAGCACCCGCCCGCCCGCTCGCAAGAGCCGCGGCCCGTCCGCAATGCTTACCAGCGGAGACAGAATGAGATCCCAGTGATGCCCGTTCTCATCGGTGGAGGCCTCCGGAATCAGCAGTTCAAGCTCCACCGGATCGCCCCGACGGATTCGATAGGCGTTGACCGGGGCGTCCCCGGCCAGTTCAAAGGCCTGAGGACGGGTCACGTCTTCGAGCACCAACTCCCCGTCTTGCTCACGCTCGATCAGCCATTGATCGCCCGGATCGGCCCCCGGAATGGCGAGCTTCAACTGACGCCAGAACAGAAGACCCGAGGCCTGGGGGGGCAGGAGGCGCTTCTCCACCAAGGGCCACATCTCGGGGAACAGCACCGGCGGCGCCTTCAGCGGCCCCTGTCCCGTCTCACCCACTTCCGCAATCTCCAGGGGCTGACCGGTTCCCCGCAATTGATAGGGACCGTGGATGACCCATTGGGGCGGGCTGATCCCAAAGGCGGAAAGATCTCCCAAGGATTGCCGCGCGCCATCCAGGGTGGCCCGGGTCATCAAGATTTGCCCGCCGGTCGCCAACTGCATCACCCGGGCGGCCACATCCACCGCCAGACCGTGGACATCCAGCGGCTTGTGACCCGCCACATCGCGTAGGACAATCAACTCGCCGGTATGGATACCGACCCGGTCCCTCAATACCTGCCCCTTCTCCCGACTGAATTGGCGGAGCCGGGATTGCCAGATCAGCGCAAAGCGCACCGCCTCGGAGGGGCGCGGGAACAACATCAGGAAGGAATCCCCCTGGGTATCAATCTCCCGGGCGTCGGGGAACATCGCCAGCAGGGAACGCAGCTCGGCCCGATGGCCCTTGAACAGCTCCAAAGCGGCGGCATCGCCCAGGCGATTCTTGTGTTCCAACGATCCGACCAAGTCGGTGAACACGACGGTCCTCACTTCTGAAACCTCTTCGCCGGAGGTGGGGGATGAGTTAGGGAATGAACTCAGGGTCATGATCGTGTTGGGGAACCGTCCCCTTACTTGAATCGCGCCTGGGCGAAGCGCTCGTATTCGCGCATCAGCTCCGGAGTGGCCGACGACGGGATGGTCTTCATCGCCAATTCGACGTCTTCCAAGGTCAGCCGGTTGGAGCCCCCCTCGATGCTCCGGCGGAACCCGACGCGTTTGGCGGACTGCACCACGGCCACGATGTCCGAGCCGGTATAGCCTTCCAGCCTGGCCGCAATGGCGCTGGCTTCCAAG
>CAYYSX010000370.1:0-5337 GCA_964474315.1 uncultured Verrucomicrobiota bacterium
ACAGGGGTACGAAAGCTCCAAATCCCAAGCTCCAAGCTCCAAAGAAGCTCCAAGGTCCAAACTCCGGTTTCCAGCCTAACCGTTCCTGGCCCGGGGCTTGGGAAGGCTTGGGTGCAGAGGTGTGGAGTCCAGGCTAGTCAGGAAACTTGAGGCGCCGGGAACAGCGACGATGAAGCACCCTCAAGGGTGCGGTCCTCCTTCTTCGGGAGCGCGGACGGCTCGTCCGCTCGATCCCCCTGGAGACGGCGGGCTTGTCCTGCTTCACCGCGTGGAATCCAGGCGGTCAGGAAGCCTGGGGCGGCGGGAACGGTGACGGTGAAGCACCCTCAAGGGTGTGGTCCTTAGCGGGACACGCGCGGGGCGCGACGATCAACTCCGTTCTGGTGGAGGACGACCGCGGGCGCGAGATCCGGGCCGTCACCCTCGAAGGTAAGCTGGGCCTCGACGACCTTGAGAAAGAACTGCGTCTCGCTTTCCGCGAAGATCTCGGCCGGCGGCTGACCGGTGAGCTGCACAAGAAAGCGATTCCCGTCCCGAGAGATCGTTAAAATAGCCGTCGGAGCGAGCTGATACCGGCCCACGTAGCGATCAAAGAGGGCCGGATCGATCGTCGTTTCCTGGCGCGGTTTTGGGAACGGCCGAAGCGGTGCTCCTTCAACCAGCAGGTGTGGCCCGATATCATCAGGCCCATTGGGCGTGCCGGCGTTGGTGAGGATGACGACACCGGCGCGGGTGCGAGGGTCGTAGCCGATCCAGGTGCGAAATCCACCGGTACCGCCGTTATGCCACAAGATCTCGGTGTCGCTGACTTTGAACACCTGCCAGCCCAACGCCGCTTCCATCTGCGACGAGGTCGTCGGTCGGCGGATCGTCGGCATCAATTGAAAGGCGGCGGTGAGCGGTGACGCGTGGTAGCCGAGCGCAGCGGCAAGGAACGTCAGCAGGTCGTTCGCCGACGACCGGAGTGCGCCCGCTCCGGCCAGCGTCGGCAGGTCCCATAAGGGCACTGGCTGCAAAGCGGGATCGTGTCCGATCGCCATCCGTGCGCGCAACTCCGGCGACAGCGTGAGGGCCGTGTTCGTCATGCCGAGCGGCCTGGTGATGCGCTCGCGGACGAGCGACTCATAGGTAGTACCGGCACGTCGCGCGAGCACGTGACCGAGCAGACCCGCCCCGAGATTCGAATACTCGTACTGGCTTCCGATATCACGAGGGAGCTGATACGTGGACAAGAACTCGTACAATTGCTGGACCGAGTAGTCCGCGTACGGATTAGAGGGGTCTCGCGGGGTGAGGTTCGTCGGAAGACGAGGCAAACCCGACGTATGGGTAGCAAGGTCGATCAGCGTGATGGCCCGGTCACCACGTTCCGGCATCTTCACCTCGGGGGGCAAATACTTCGTGACAGGATCCGTGAGCGCCACTTCACCGCGCTGCACTGCGTCGGCCAGGAGGAGTGACGTGAACACTTTCGTGATCGATCCGATTTCGAACATCGTATCGCCGTCGAGCGGCGTCGGATCGCTTTTCGCTCGGTTCCCATACGTCACGATTCGCCGGCCCGAGGGTTCGAGCACGCCGACGACGATGCCGACGCTCTGCTGGTGAACATCAACACGCTCGGCGAGGAGACGACGGATCTCCGGGTCGGATGGTACCGGGCGGGTCGTGGTCGGTGACTGCGCCGATGCCAATGCCACACCGAGGACCATGATCAAGGCCACGGCAATCACGTGACGATGGCTCACGGCGGTCATCCCACCGGCTCCTTGAGCGCCTGAACCTCTTTGAGTTGGCCATCGAGGAAGCGGGCACCGGCTCGGTTTAGCCACCAGATGAATGCGAAGGCAGCGGCCACCGCACCGAGCGCAACCACCACACCGAGCGCAATCAGCAGCGCGGACGGTGACGTGTTCTGACGGCCTCCGAGCGCCAGGTTGGCGGCGACGACGCCCGGCACGAGAGGCAAGAGATACCAGAGCGGCACCAGCCTGAGGATATCGCGCTGGCGGGCAATTTCCCGAAGATGAAACTGGAGGATCTCCTGGATATTGGCCTCGGCTGGTACCGGTCGCGCCCCAGCGCGGATGTACATGAAGAGGACGACAAAGAGCGCGCCGGCGATGAGCAGCCACTGCGCTGCCCGTTCGACCCCGGCGGCCGGCTCGAAGAGCGCACGGACGTTGAAGAACACGACGATCAATGCGGCCAACGATTCGCGGACGTTCCGCCACCGGATGTGCGTCTGGAAGAGGCGTGCGTGCGCGGGAAGCGTGTCGATCGACAGCGGCGGCGGTGTCCCGTGCTTCAGCGTCGGGTAGGCGAAGAGCAGGAAGAGGCCGATCAGACTGGCCAGCGCGATGGCGACACCGGCGATGGGAACACCGATGGCGGCTGCCCATCCCACCGTGGCGAGAAGGGTGCCGATGAAGAGCCGGCTGTTCCAGTGAGCCGGCCGTTCGCGCGGGCCATACGCGGCCGCGAGAGTGCAGCCCAACACCCAGATCGCCCACACACTCACCGCGCGCGCCGGAGCCCATGGTTCGGCGAAGAACGGCGCGCGGGGGAAGCCGAGCGCCATCGTCAACCCCAGTGCGGTAAAGATCGCATTGGCGACGATGAACCCGATCGTGGCGCGCCGCCGGATGGCGGACCAGATGACGCGCGGCAGGACCGAGACAAGCATCCGCGCGTACTGCGCATTCGAGCGCGCGTACTCGGCGAGATCGCCGGCCACGTGCTCGGCGCTCACGGGCGGCACCAGCATCTCGGTCATCCGTTCGAAGAATCTTGGAGGTCGATAGCTCATGATCGTTTCAGTGCTGCCGGGTCGGATACCAGGCGTCGCCCCACACATCTTCCACCGTCTCCACCACGCGCCTAGCGGTGGACACCGACTCCCGTAAGGCCCGTTCACCGAGAGCCAGGAGCTGGTAGTGTCGCTTGGATCGACCGCCACGCTCGGGCGTGGGATCCGAGAGCCAGGACGTAATCAACTTCTTGTCTTCGAGCCGATCAAGCGTGGCATAGACGGCACCGAGCGACACGTTCTTCGGTGCCGACAACTCGCTCACCGACTGGTGGATCGTGACGCCGTAGGCGTTGTCGCCGAGCCGGAGGATGGCCGTGAGCACGAGCTGCTCGAATTGGCCGATTGTGGCCGGAATTGACATTACTCCTACATTGTAGATGTAATGGAGGGGTGCCGTCAAGGGGTACGAGAGTGGAGCGTTCGCCCCTCCGGGGCTGGGGGGGAATTTTGACACCATTCACCCACCGTTGAAACGGTGGGCTATTTTCGGTGGTCCTGACGGGACGAACACGAAGGGAGGCCTGGAACGCGATTGGGAATCGAACCGAGCGCGCCATTTTCCCGCCCACCGGACAGCCGGCAATAGCCCACGGATTCATCCGTGGGTTGAGCGGCCTCGCGGGCGCCAGTCCCGTTAGGGACGCAAGACGATGCTTATGTTGGGAGTGGAGCCGTGACCGCACGCACGAAAAGCTCCAAATCCCAAATCCCAAGCTCCAAGGAAATTCCAAATTCCAAAGGCCAAGGAGCAGCCTGGCCTTGGGCGCGTGGTTTATGCCGAGGGGAATCCTGTGGGAAAACTTGGAGCTTTGTCCTTGGAGCTTCTTTGGAGCTTTCTCACCGTCCGCCCCGCTTCGATAGCAAGTAAGCGAGCAGGTGGTTGTATTGAGCCGGGGTCAACACTTCTCCGAAATTCTCCGGCATCAGCGACTGATCACTTTCTTTACGCTCGGCGATGTCGCCGTTGCTGAGGGAAAACTCTTTCCCCGTCGCGTCGGCAAAGATCAACAGATCGCCTTCCTGACGTCGAAACAGCCCACTCTGGACTTCGCCATCCTTGAGCGTGATGACGGTTTGACGAAACGCGCGATCCACGTTGCGGTTCGGATCGAGGATATCCTCGGACAAACGCTCGAGGCCACGGTCGCCAATCCCCGTGAGCTGCGGACCCACCAGGCCACCGACGCCGTCGAGTTGATGGCACGCGGCGCAATTCGCGACGAAAACGCGTTCGCCTGGCTCGGGATCGGAAGCGGCCGAGCGAAAACCGTTGATCCGTTCGGAAAGGAGGTTCGCCGTGCGTTCGTCGATGGGGGGCAAATCTCGAGTGATGGCTTCGAAGCGCGCCTGCCAGTCCGGCGGATTGGCGCGCAGCAGACGCCCGCGCGCACTGGCCGTTTGCAGCAGGTTCGGTGACACCAAGCCTTGCTCGACCGCGGACAGGAAGGCATCGGCGCCGTCGCGGGTGGCACACAAGGGAACGGCCCAGCGTTGCTGCACCCGGTACGGCATCTCTTTGAGCGCAGCTAACACCGGCGCGCGGCCGGCGGCTGTGTTCAGCTCGGCGAGGGTGATCCCGAAACGTTCCCGCACCGCCAACGGCTGGGCTCCGTTGGTGAGGAGCGGTCCGAGCGTGGCAATGGCTTCAGTGGCGTCCAGCACCGCGAGGCTTTTTCCCGCGGCGGCGCGCTGGTCGGCATCTCCCGGCTGCACGGCCAGCGTTTTCAACTGGGGCGCGGTCTCCGACAGTTCCAGCCGCGCCGCCAACGCGGCCGCGCCCGCCGTGCGCTGGGCCAACGCGCGCGGCGCGACCGTGGGCCAGGCGGGCCCGCCTTCGAGATCACCGAACGCGATCCAGGCATACGCGTCGCCGTTGTCGGCATCGACCCCTTCCAGATACACGGACCGGCCCTGGTACGCGGACGTGTCCCAAATGACGTGCTGCGCCTGGTCGTTCCGCGGCGCGGCGGCTTCGTGCAACACTTCGCCCGATTGGGCGTCGCGGAGCAGAACGACGTTTTTCTTCTGCGCGGGTCGTTCCGGAAAGCCGTCGTGCCCGCCCAACCAAAAACTTAGCGTTGATCCCGCGGTGAACACCGGCGAGCGCAACGTGCCCGTGAGGTCTTCGCCCTCCGGCTGGCTCGACAACGCGCGCATCGTTTTCCCATCGGCCCGCTGATACTCGGCAAAGCTCCACGGGTTCTCCGTGGGCCAGGCGTCCACGGGCAGATTTTCCCACGACGAACGGGCCTCGTTGGTCAGCAACATCCGAACCAGATCGACTCCCCAGGCGCGCACCGCTCCCTGGGCGTTCGTGCCGCGCTGTTGCAGCCCTTGATCCACGGATTGAAACAACGCGAGCTGCCGGTCAGCTTGCGTCGCGAACCGGATCCGCGTGGATTCCACCAGCTCAGCCAATTCAGTTTCCGGAGCGAAACGCGCCGCGTGTCGGAGGGCGTCGCTAAGCGAAGGGGAACCCGTTTCCGGCAACCACGACAATTGCCTCAGCAGAAACCTCGCCGCCT
>CAYYSX010000371.1:0-5270 GCA_964474315.1 uncultured Verrucomicrobiota bacterium
AGAGTCGTCTGTCCCCAGACGACTGTCGTCTGGGGACAGACGACTCTACAAGGTGGGAAGGGCTGGTTCAAAAGAGCTCCAAGGACTAACATCCAAGCGCCCAAGGCGACTGCGTCGTTTCGCCGGGGCCGCAACCCGAAGGAGAAGAGAATCCCTTTGGGATGGGACGTTGCTCCGGGTCACCGACCCACGTTCCGGCTGTGTCGCGGCAACCAAACCTCCCCCAGTTCCCGGGTTCGTGGCGCCGCCCAACGGAGACCGGTACCGCCGAAGCGCCTTTCTCCCAGCACCTGCTTCGGGGTCGGTTCATTCAGGAACCAGAAGCTGGGAACTGGGAACTTCGTTGGAGCTTTGAGCGTTGAGCTTTCGTCCTCCAGGGCAGGTTAAAAACCTGCGGAACAGCAGACTCAGAGGTCTGCGGTACAGGGAGCGAGCGAAGGGCTTTGCACCGCTCCGGTGACTCTGACAGTTTTTCACGACGCCCATGGCGGATGTCCCGCAGAACCAGAAGACCACCAGTGCCGACCATCCGCCGGGTGGTGAGTTGTGCGAGCGAGCCCTGGTGTTCACCGACATCATCGGTTCGACGAAGCTCAAGCAGGTGCTCGGAGAACGGGCGGGCAATTACCGGATCCTTCGGCACCACGAGGAGGCCCGACAGGTGCTGGCCGAAGTGGGAGGCGGATGGGAGGTCGGCACGGCGGGTGATGGGATGTTCCTGTCGTTTGACGATCCGGCTCTGGCCGTCCGGTTTGCCCTCGGTCTGCAGCGCCGCCTGCGCCGCCTCTGGCCGGACGAACCGCCCACGTGTCAGTTGCGGGATCGTATCGGGATTCATTTCGGACGGGTGGAGACCGCTCCGCTGCCAGGCGGAACGCGGGATTTGATGGGGCTGGAGGTGGACCGAACGAGCCGACTGATGTCGCTCGCGGGCGCCGATCAGATCCTCCTTTCCGCTTCGGCGTTCGACCGGGCGCGCCAAGGATGGACCGAGTCCCTGGCGCAGGGTTTGGGAGCCCTGACCTGGATGAGCCATGGAGTGCGGTCGCTCGATGGATTGGAGGCCCCGGAGGAGGTGTTCGAGGTGGGGGAAACCGGCCGGGCCTGCTTGTCGGCGCCCGGATCGATCGGGGGCGAGATCGAAACCTCCGTCATTTCCGGCTGGCGTCCGGCCTTGGGCGAATGGCTGCCGGGATCTACTTGGCAGTTGGAGCAGCGACTGGGGGGAGGTCCGGCGGAGGAGGTCTGGCGCGCCGCCCCGGTGGAAGGCGGCGCGCGATGGGTGTTGCGCTTCTGTTTCCGACTCGATCGGCTGAATCGTCTCCGCCAACGACGCGACTTGTTCGACCGTCTCATGCGGTCGGTCGAGGAGCATCCGAACCTGGTCCGGATGACGGCTCACGAGCTGACGACACCGCCGTTTTACCTGGCGTACGAGTATGTGCCGGGACTTCCGCTCCCCGCCTGGCTGGAGCAGAAAGGACACGCCGCGACGGAGCGGGACAAAGTCGGGATCATCGCTCAATTGGCGGATGCACTGGAGGCGGTGCATCGAGCCGGTGACGTCCACGGAGACCTCAATCCAGGGGCCATTTTGGTCCAGAGCGACGGCGGGCATCCCGAGGCGCGCTTGTCGCGGCTCGGCATTGGTCGAGTGGTGGCGGAGGAAACGCAGGAAGCGGTGCGCAGCCTGAGTCAGGCTCCGATCATGACCGACGTGCCGGGGCCCCGGCTTGACGGACACTTCTACCTGGCGCCGGAACTCCTCCAAGGCGCAGAGCCCAGTCCACAGAGCGACCTCTATGCTTTGGGGGTGGTCATGTACCAGTTGTTGATCGGGGATTTTCGACGACCGGTGACCACGGATTGGTCGGCCCAGATCACCGATGCGCAATTGCGGGATGACCTTTCGGCCTGTCTGGCGGCGGCTCCCGGGCGTCGTCTGGCCACGGCCGGGGAACTGGCCGTGCGCCTGAGAAAGCTGGACCAGCGACGGCGGGTGGCCGGCGAACGGGAGCGGCTGGCCTTCGTCAAGGGCATGCTGCGCGCGACGCTGGTGGCGCTGGCGGTGATCGGGGTGCTGGGGTGGCAGGTGTACCGGGCGGAATGGCAGAAGGACCGAGCCCGAGAAAACGAACGCGAAGCCGAGCAACGGCTGGTTCGCCTCCAAGTGGCGTTGGGAAATGCGGTTCAGGATCGGGGTGATGGACTGGGAGCTGCTCTGTATCACGGCGAGGCACTGCGGCTGGCTTCGGTGGCCGGGGTGGCTGAAGAAGTACGGGCGCGGGATGAATCGCTGCACCGGCTGCGGATTGCCGTGACCCTGCAGCAGGCCCCGAAGCTGGTGCAGAGCTGGACCTTTCCCTCAGAGGTTCAACGGGTGCTGTTCCATCCCGAGGCCGAACAAGTGCTGACCGCCCACCTGGAAGGCGTGGCGCGCCTCAGTGACTTGGCGACCGGACGCACCGTCGTGGAGTTCCGGCACGGTGCGGCGGTGAAGGATGTGGAGTTCCTCCACCAGGGCGCACACGTGCTCACCGCGGGTACGGACGGATTCCTTCGCTGGTGGGACGGCTCTTCGGCCCGGTTGCTCGGTGAAGCGGAACTGCCGGCCGCGGCGGATGACGTGGGAGTCAGCCCGGATGGACGTTGGGTGGTGGTGGTCTGTCACGACCATCCCTGGTCGTTTGTTTCCTTGTTTGACGCAGAATCGCGTGAGCCGCGGGGGGCGCCGCTGAAACTGCCCGAGGTCAATCAAATCGCCTTCCACCCGGATTCCAGCGAACTGGCGGTGGCCGGCGGGGACGGAGTGGTGCGCCGGCGGAGTCTGCCGGATTGGAACGAATTGCCACCGTGGGTTCATCTGGGCGGCGAATTCGTCGCGGTGGTCCAAGTAGGTTACAGCCCCGACGGAACCCAGGCCGTAACGGCGAGTCATGATGGCAGCGCCGGACTGTGGGAGGTCGCCACGGGCCGGCGGCGGGCGCATTTCTGGCATGACACCTGGCTGACGGGGGCCTCCTTCAGCCGGGATGGAACGCGCATTCTGACCACGTCCTTCGACGCGACGGCCTGCTTGTGGAGCGCACGGACCGGATCGACCGGCGGCACCAACGCACCGGGGCCACGCGGCGAGCGCGGCTATTTGCTCCGGCTCAGTCACGATCACTCCGTGTTGCAGGGCGAGATCAGCCCGGACCAACGGCGGATCGTCACCGCCTGCTTCGATCACGGGGCGCGCTTGTGGGACTGTGATTCCGGCGACCCGATCGCCCAGCTCAAGCATGGAGGATACGTGCATGAAGTCCGGTTCCATCCCGACAGTCGCCGGGTGATAACGTCGGCCCGGGACGGTTCGCTGAAGCTGTGGGACCTGGCGGGAATGGTGCCGGATGCGTCGGTCCCGGGCGCGACGTGGCGGGACCTGCCCGTGCTCCGCAACTCGGAGGGAACGCGCCTTCTGGCCGCCCGCTCGGAGCGGCAGCGGCAGCTTTGGGATACGGATCGTTGGGAGCCGGCGGGAGCGGAATGGGAGTTGGCCGAAGGCGAGGAAGTGGCGGTCCTGGACGAGCCAGGCGAACGCGTCGCGGTGTTGGACCTGGAGGGACGAGTGCAACTGCGCGATTCCCGCACAGGCCAGGCCCTGAGCCCGTGGGTCGCGTGGGAAGGGGGAGGAGAAGTGCGCGCGGCCTGTTTTCTCGACGAGCCGACCGAGCTCCTCCTGCTGATCACCGATTCCAGCCCTCCCGCGGAGGATCGTTTCCTCTGGATGGCCCCCGATGGAACGAGCCGATGGACCCCAGTGGACGTCGGCGAAGGGGCGCGGTTGTTTCTCGCTCCGGATCGACGGACGGTGGTGACCAGCGGTCTGGAGCACCAAAATGCGTTCCGAGTGAAGGTCCGGCGTTGGGATGCCCGTTCCGGTGCTGCCCTGGGCGAACCGGTGGTGATCGAGGGTTCCCAAGGGCATCCCCTCTCGGCCCAGGTCGCGTTTCATCCGCGGTCGGGAAGGCTGCTCCTGTCCCCCACCGATGGGTCGTTTGATCCGCGCTCGGCGGCGCTGGTGTCGCCGGACGGGACCATCGAGGGCTGGTTCCCGCATGACGACGGTGTGCTAGTGGGAGCGTTCAGTCCGAACGGTCAATGGCTGGCTACGGCGAGTGAAGACGCGACCGTTCGACTGCGGGAGCTACCGGGCGGCCGATTGGTTCAAGTGTTGAGTCATCGTCACCAGGTTGGTGCGCTGGCCTTCAGTCGGGATGGACGGTTGGTGGCCACGGGGTCGCAGGATCACACGGCCCGGGTGTGGGATCCGGCTACGGGCGAAGGAATTCCTCCCTTATGGCATGCCTCGCCGGTGGTCGATCTCTGGTTCACTCCGGACGGACGGCATCTGGTGACCGTGATGGATCCCGACCTGTCCCCCTCGGGCGGCCAGGTGATCCGCTGGCCGTTGCTTCCGCTGGGGCTGGGAGTTCAGGAGGTCAAAACGCTGACCGAGCTGTTGAGTTGCCGGCGGTTGGAGGCACTGCGTCCGGCCCTTCCTTTGAGTGTGGAAGAATTCCACGACCGCTGGAGGGATCTCTCGACGCGTCATCCGGAGTTGTTTCTGGTGCATCCCTGGCAACGGGCGGTGTGGCACGCCACCGAGGCGCGCGCCTGTGCGAAGCGGGAGCGTTGGGCGGCGGCGCGGGATCATTGGAACGAAGTCGCCAAAATCCGGACGCTGGCCGCTCCGGAAGCCCGGGAGAGGGATCAAGCTCGAGAGAAAGCCCAAGGCGGGAGCGCGGACGGCTCGTCCGCTCGAAAGTGAGAGGGGGCGGAAAGCTCCAAGTTCAAAGCTCCAAGCTCCAAGCGGGCGCATCTCAGTTTTTAGCGAGGTGGTGGAGCCGAGGAGAGTGGAGGACAGAGGACGGACGACGGAGGACCGAAGCGGAAGGCCTGTAGCGTCGGCTGTCTTCAGCCGACCGCGCGGCTCGGCCACGCCGGTGGAGTGTGGAGAATGAGCTGGCATGTGGAGAACAGGACGCAACTCGACGATACAAAAACGCAACTCGGCGGGAGCCCCTTAGCCGGATCGCCGACAGACTAAGAAGCGTGGTCGGCCCCCGCGGGCAAGGCCGTGAACTCGACGGGCGTCGGGCCTCGCGACTCCGCCAAGGAAGGCCGCCACGCTCAACTTCGTCACCAAGCGCCATGGACTTCAGAATTTCGTTTCTCCGGAAACCCCTGCTCGCAATGCTGTTGGCCTTCGGCTGGGCCGGCGCGGT
>CAYYSX010000372.1:0-5252 GCA_964474315.1 uncultured Verrucomicrobiota bacterium
CGGTCATTCCGGAGGCGAACGTCGCTGCGCCCAGTCTCGCACTGTTGGGACTGACACTGCTGGCCATCCGCCGTCGCCGCGCAGCGGCTCAGGCCTAAGATCCTTCCCGAAGTCATCAGCCGGACACCGTTCAGCGGTGTCCGGCTTTTTTGTCGGCTTTTGTCGGCTCGTGGGGATCACCGCTGCCGCCAGCCGATGTTGCGACCGTCGCGAACGAACGGCCAGAAGACCATCCAGTTCTGGCCGATAACGCGCTCCTGCGGGAAGTCGGGCACGGCCCATTGGCGGGAATCGGCGCTGTTCATGGTGTTGTCGCCGAACGTCACATAGTGCTTGGGCCGAACCCTGATTTCGGCCCGATCGGTGGGAAAGTTCCGTATGTCCAGCGCCGACCCTCCGGTCGTTTGTTGCCAGAGCGTTCCGTTGACGTGCCCAGAATAGTGATCAGCTCGGGGCGGAACCGCCGGATCGAATTGGAACACCCATTCAAAGCCGGGATCATTCGTGGTCAACTGCCGTCCGTCGATAGACGTGTGCCGGTCATCCCCAATCCGGATGGTTTCCCCACCCAACCCCACCAGGCGCTTGATGTAATGAGTGTCCGGGGTCATGCCGGGATGCTTCTCCGAGCGGAAGACAATGATTTCGCCGCGTTCCGGCCGGCGAAAATTATAGGAGATTCGTTCCACAAACAGATGATCCCCGGTCACCACCCGCGCCCGAGCAATCTCCTCACCCTTGCGAAACCGGCTCTTCTTGAAGGCTAACGTTCGACGGGATTCACTGAACAGGCCCAATTGACGGGGAAAGTCGTCCGGCGGAAACCACACCGAAATTGGCCCGGCCGTAGTCAGCAACTGTTGCCGCTTCACGAACGGGAAGAAAGTGGTCGGTTTTCGCTGCCAGTCAGTGATTTCCAAATCGGCGGGAGCCGTGATGTGATAATAGCTGACCCCTTGTGTGATCTTTTCCCAAAGACGAATGGGCAGCGGAGGAATGGGCGTGTCGCTTTCCCGCAGATCCCGGTAGGTCACTCCCCACAAGGTGGGCTGGGCTGAACCGGTGGGAATGACCATCGGCTGAATGAGGAACGCCCGGCTGCCGACGATCAGCACGGCAATCTCCAGGAGCATGACCAGGTTTTCCCGGATCCCGTGATGCTCGTAAGGCTTCAGCCACTTGCCGGCCTCCAGTTCCAAGGCGTTCATCTGCCCGCGAATGGTGGCCCGGTCCGCACCACCACGGACGACCCGGCGAAACTCCCCCAATGCTTTCTCGACGGCCTCGATGGCGTTGGAGCTCAGCAGATCTCGCTGATGATTCAGAATCTTGCGAACCGTATCCTCCAATTCACCCGCTTTTCGAACGGTCCGGGAAGTCCACCAGCGTAAAAAGTACATGCGATGCGTGTAGCAGATACATTCTGCACCGGGGCGGGGCCAAATTCCAGCGGAGAAGTCCCCTGCCCTGTTCTCAGTTCGCCTTGAGCACCTCCACGAACGCCTCCTGGGGAATTTCCACCGAACCGATGGACTTCATTCGCTTTTTCCCCTCCCTCTGCTTTTCCAGCAGCTTGCGCTTGCGGGAAATATCCCCGCCGTAGCACTTGGCGGTAACGTCCTTGCGGAGGGCGCTGACGGTTTCCCGCGCAATGATCTTGCCGCCGATCGCCGCCTGAATGGCGATTTGGAATTGCTGGCGGGGAATGACGTCCTTCAGCTTCGCCGCCAAAATCCTTCCCCGCCACTCAGCCTTGCTCCGATGAACCAGACTGGAAAAGGCCTCCATCACCTCGCCGTTCACCTGCATATCGAGCTTCACCATGTCGCTGGACTCGTAGTCAGTGGGCTCGTAATCCATGGACCCGTAGCCGCGGGTGATGGATTTAATTCGGTCATGGAAATCGATGAGGATCTCGTTGAGCGGAATCCGGCAGGTCAGCATCACTCGCCGCGCATCGAGCGTCTCCGTGTTCTGAATCAGTCCGCGCTTCTCGGAAATCAACCCCATGATGTCGCCAATGTTCACTCCCGGACAGATCACGAACGCCTTCACCATGGGCTCGAAGATTTGGTCGATGAAGGTCACGTCCGGCAAGAAAACCGGATTATCCACTTCCTTCTCCACGCCGTCCGTCATCCGGATTCGGTACACCACGCTCGGATAGGTGGCGATGATGTCCATGTCGAACTCCCGGCGAAGCCGTTCCTGGACAATCTCCATGTGGAGCAACCCGAGGAACCCGCAGCGGAATCCGAACCCCAAGGCAGCGGAACTCTCGGTCTGAAAGGTCAGGGCGGAATCGTTGAGCTGGAGCTTGGCCATTGCCACTTTGAGGGCCTCGTAGTCTCCCGTGTTGATCGGGTAGATGCCAGAGAACACCATCGGATGGATTTCCTGAAAACCAGGCAACTCCGGAGCCGGATGCCGCGGGTCGGTAATGGTGTCGCCGACCTTCACTTCGCGCGGAGTCTTGATGTTGGCCGTGATGTAGCCGGTCTCGCCCAACTCGAGCTTCTCGCGGGGGTAAGGCTTGGGATTGAAGGAGCCAACCTCCTTGACCTCCACGGTTCGACCGGAATGGAGCAGCTTGACCATCATGCCCGGACGTAATTCGCCGTTGGTGACCCGGACCAGGATGACCACGCCTTTGTAGGTATCGAAATAACTGTCGAAGATCAGTGCCTGCAACGAGGGGGCGCCGGTGGATTTCGGCGCCGGGATACGGTGGACGATGGCCTCCAGAATATCCTCGATGCCTATGCCCTCCTTGGCGCTGGCGGGAATGGCCTCTTCGGCTGGAATCGCCAGGATCTCTTCAAGCTGTTGTTTGGCCTGCGGAATATCGGCGTGGGGCAGGTCAATCTTGTTGATGACCGGGATGATGTACAGGTTCTGCTTCATCGCCAGGTGAACATTGGCCACGGTCTGAGCCTCGACCCCCTGGGCCGCATCGACGATCAACAACGCGCCCTCGCAGGCGCTAAGCGAACGGGAAACCTCGTAAGCAAAGTCCACATGGCCCGGGGTGTCGATCAGGTTCAGTTCATATCTTTCCCCATTCCGCGCCTGGTAATACATCGTGACCGGATGCGCCTTGATGGTGATGCCCCGCTCTCGTTCCAAATCCATCGCGTCCAGGAGCTGATCCTCCATGTCGCGCGTGGCCACGGTGCCGGTGCGGTGCAGCAGCCGGTCGGAAAGGGTGGTCTTTCCGTGGTCGATATGCGCGATGATGCTGAAGTTGCGGATGTGTGCAGCGTCCATAGATGCAAATGCCGCGCTGAAGCCGTTGCCTCAACGCGGCCTGACAATGTGGCGGGAAGATACTGCCGAACGCCGGAGTGGGAAGGGGAAATCCGCTGCCGTGGGACGGCAGGGGGCGTAATCTTGGATTACTCCTTGCCGTGACCGCGGGGGACAGAGGGGGAAAGCTCCAAAGGCCAAGCTCCAAGCTCCAAAGAGCTGACAATGGCCTGTGATCTGGCCGCTGGCGAAGGACCACGGACCGATCTTCACCGTACTCCCGCCGTCACGGCCGCGAGAGCCTGCTTGGCGGAGACGTCGCCACGGGCCGCCAATTGCCGCAAAACCGCCACGGCACGTGGATCCATAGCCGGTCGGGCCGGGGCGGTTGGGCGGGCGGCCACGGCTCCGGAAGTCACCGGTGCGGTGGAGCTGATGCCGGCCGTTCCCGCAGCGGTGACGACTCGCACCCCACCGGCCGCCCAAAACGAGTTGGCGAGATTGATGTTCCCGACCGTGGAGCGTTGGCGTGTGACGTGGGAGATGCCTCCCGGCCGGTCATTCGCGCCTCCCGCCGCTGTTCCTCCCGCCGCTTGAACCAAGGGAAGTGTGACGCCGGCCGTCGCTGGCTGACTTTGCTGCGCTAGTGTTCCAGCGCCGCCCAACACACCCGTCAGTGCCAGGAAACAGATCCTCTTCATGTTGATGGCGTAGCAAGGCGGGACTTCGAAGGCGAGCATGATGTTTCATGGTTGAACCGGCCCGGGCCAACCGGACACCTCGACGAGCGACTTAATGTGGAGCAAGACCCGATGGTGGATTTGGTGGATGATGAAGTCGGACCACTTCTGCCAATAGGTCACCGGCCAGAGATGATGCTGGTACCAGGTGGTTCCTTCGAGACGCGTTCGGCCATCCGGCAGCGCCTGGAGCCGGAATTGTCCCTGGCGAGAGACCAGGAATCCGTCCAAATGCGCCGGATGAACGTGGGGATAAGGTGTCCATTCCTCCAGCGGTGCCGGATTGGACGTAACGCTGAACCGGAGAAGCCGCGGTTCGTCCCAGACCTGGATGGGTTCCACGAAGGGTCCGGTCGAGAATTCGCAATAGCGGACCGCCCCCACGCCACTCCCTTCGATGCGGGCGCGAATCGGATACGCAATCCCAACCCGGAACAGCCACTCGTTCGGCTCCGGCAATTCCGAAAACGAAATGACCTGCGGCCAGACCCGCGCCAGTGGGGCGTCAATGTCGATGACGGTACGGACTTGGAGCAACGGCGCGGGGCGATTGATCACCTGCTCAGCCGTTAGGAGTACCGGCACCACCAGGAAGGCAGCGCAGAAAACCGCCGTCCGGTCGCGAGGGCGAAACGAAGCAACTATCGCGGTTCCCGCCAGTCCACCCACCGCGCCTAAGCATAGTCCCAAAGGCGCGGCCATGATCAGGCAAATCATTCCTTCGAGGGCGAACCCGAGCAAAAGCAGCCCGACCAAGCCGTTGGCGTAGGTGGCGATTCCCAGTGCCCGGGCGGGCGACACCGGATGGCGTGCTCCATACAACAGTACCGCCAGCAACCCGACGACGAACGGAGTCGCCACAAACAGTGCCCAGCCGTATTGCCTGGACCATTCGGTGCTGAGGTACACCCACCCGAGACCCGTTCCGGCGGCGAACGTGGCCGCCGCCATCCCACAGGACAGCGGACGCCCCGGAAGCCAGCGCAACCAACGCGGTGGTTCGTCTTCAGTACGGTTGCTAGTCTCCTGGGGCGCCGTTCGGGGCGGGATAACGCACAACACCGCGAACAAGGCCAGCTTGACCACGGGCACGAAGAAAAGTCCGACCATCCCAAGTGGAAGGATAGCCGAACGCAGGCGTGCCAGCGTCAACGTTACTCCCACCCAGACGAACGGGATCGACAGACTGAGGGCCAGTGCTGCCGTCCCGGTCGAAGCCTCGCGCGGGAACACCTGGAACAGGTAGGCCTGAAGCACCCTGGGCTC
>CAYYSX010000373.1:0-5239 GCA_964474315.1 uncultured Verrucomicrobiota bacterium
CGAAACTTTTCCGCGGTCGCTTATTATTTTGGCCGGGACTTGGTGGCGGCCCTGGACAACGTGCCGGTGGGGATCATTCACACCAGTTGGGGCGGATCTCCGGCGGAGGTATGGATGCGCCTGGCCGTCCTGGAGGCGGATCCGGAGTATCGCAGCAAGATTGTGGAACCGTATCCGGCGAGCCGGACCAATTGGGAGCAGGCCGTGGCAGCGTGGGAGAAGCGCAAGGCCGAGGCCGAGGCGAACGGGACCGCCTTTGGCGAGGGACGGCCCTGGCAACCCTGGCAGCCGGGCGAACTCTACGGGGGCATGCTGGCCAACATCATCCCTTACGGCATCCGCGGCGCGATCTGGTATCAAGGCGAATCCAACGCCGGTCGGGCGTGGGAATATCGGCGCCTGTTTGCCGACATGATCCGCAACTGGCGGAAGGACTGGGGGCAGGGCGATTTCCCCTTCTACGCCGTGCAACTGGCGCCTTGGGACAAGAATCGGAAACGCGACTGGTCCACGATTGCGGCGGAGATCGGAGAAAGCGATTGGGCGCAGTTGCGGGAGGCCCAGAACCATGTAGCCGCCACGCTGCCCAACGTGGAGATCGCGGTGATCACCGATGTGGGTGACAAGGATGACATCCATCCGGCCAAGAAGGGACCGGTAGGGGCGCGGCTGGCCCGCCTCGCCCGAGCCCAGGTTTACGGGGAGAAGATCGTGGCCCACGGACCCCGTCTGAAATCCGCCGAGTTCAACGATGCGATGGTACGCCTGACCTTCAACGACACGGGGTCTGGACTGAAGAGCCTGGACGGCACACCGCTGGTTGGATTCATCATCGCGGGCGCCGATCAACAGTGGCACCCCGCGCAGGCCACGATTCAGGACGGCCGACACGTGGTGGTCAGCAGCGAGGCCGTGCCGCGTCCCGTCGCGGTCCGCTACGGTTGGAACGACAATCCCGTGATCAACTTGGCGAACAGTGAGGACCTGCCTGCCTCCCCGTTCCGTACGGATTCCTGGCCGGTAAGTACGCAGGGCAAGTGACGGCCATCGATCGTCGCCTGGGAGGAGGACCCCTTGCCAACACCGGGGCCAGCGGGCGGGGGGCTGGTGAGGGACGACTTCTCTTGAACTTCCCGTCGTTTCTTCCGTCGAAGCTCGACTTTGCGCGGGGCCGTTTGCTTGGCTTCGCACCGATTTATGTCCAGTCCCAGCCCGGAACTCGTCGCTCAACTCAAAGCGGCCGCCGAACATTTGGCCCAGGTCCGCACCGAAGTCGGCAAGGTCATCGTCGGCCAGCGTGAACTCGTTTACCGCTTGCTGGTGGGTCTCGTCGCCCGCGGCCACATCCTCCTCGAAGGATTGCCCGGCCTTGCCAAGACCGCGGCCGTCAGCTCCCTCGCCCGCGCCACGCACTGTCAGTTTGCCCGCATCCAGTTCACTCCCGACCTGCTGCCGGGCGACATCACCGGCACTCTGATCTACGACCCCATCAAGGGCACCTATTCGACCCGCCAGGGCCCCATCTTCGCCAATCTCGTCCTGGCCGACGAAATCAACCGGGCTCCTTCCAAGGTGCAGTCCGCGCTCCTGGAAGCCATGCAGGAACGGCAGACGACGATCGGGGACAAGACCTGGCCCTTGCCGGATCCGTTCCTCGTGCTGGCGACCCAGAATCCGATCGAACAGGAAGGGACCTATCCGCTGCCCGAGGCGCAGATGGACCGTTTCATGTTGAAGGTCATCGTGGGCTACCCGAGTGCGGCGGAGGAATTGGTGATCCTCGACCGCATGGCTTCCACTCGCCCGGATTTTTCGCTGAACGCGGTGGTCTCACCCGAGGAAATCATCGGCTACCAGAGTCTGGTGAACCAGATCCACGTGGATCCGCTGGTGAAGGATTACGTGGTGCGCCTGGTGATCGCCACCCGGGAGGCGGCGGGTGGGAAAGGGGTGACGCCGGAGTTGAAGCGGCTCGTCCGGATTGGTGCCAGCCCGCGCGCGACCATCAATCTGACCCTGGCGGCGCGAGCCTGCGCGCTGCTGGAAGGGCGGGATCACGTCACGCCGGACGACGTGAAGCTCATCGCGCCCGATGTGCTGCGTCACCGCATTCTGCTGACCTACGAGGCGGAGGCGGAAGAGGTGACGACGGAGAGCATCGTGCAGACGCTGCTGGGGAAGGTGAAAGTGCCGTGAGGGACCAGGAATGACGACGGAAGAATCTTGGCGTAATACAAAACCATGAAGTTCGCGACGATCATTGACCGAGACGAAGACGGAACGTGGGTGGTCGAATGTCCATCGATTCCGGGCTGTGTCAGCCAGGGGCGGAGCCGGGAGGAGGCGTTGGAGAACATCAAGGAAGCCATTGCGGGCTGCCTCGAAGTTCGGGCAGAAATGGGCCTGCCGTTGACTATCGAAACCGCGCACGTGGAGGTCATGGTCTGAAATGGCGTCCCTGCCCGTCATTAGCGGACGCGAGGTTAGACGACGATTCGAATCCTTCGGCTGGAGATTCGTTCGTCAGCGCGGCACCCACATGATCCTCACCAAGCCCGGCTCGATAGTAACCCTTTCCATTCCAGATCACCGCGAAGTGGCCCGGGGAACATTGAGGGCATTGATCCGGTTGGCTGGACTTACAACCGATCAGTTCCTGGAGGCGGAATGAGGACTTTGGTCTGCCATCATGGATGGTTGAAGCTGCCTTTCCATTTCATCCATGCTTCCTCCTGATTACCTCAAACGCCTCCGCCAGGTCGAAGTGCGCGCCCGCTTGGTAAGCGAGCAGTTGATGGGGGGCCGTCTGACCAGCGTATTCAAGGGCCGGGGAATGGATTTCGCCGACGTGCGGGAGTACGTGCCCGGGGACGATGTCCGGCGCATCGACTGGAACGTCACGGCCCGGCTCCGCAAGCCGTTCATCAAGCGTCACATTGAAGAACGCGAGCTGGTGGTGATGTTGCTGGTTGATGTGTCGGCCAGTGGTCATTTCGGAACGGCAACGGACGAGCTGATTGAGTCGGGGCAGGGGGTCAACACGAAGCGGGAGCTCGCCGCGGTGCTGGCCGGAGCCCTGGCCTTCAGCGCGATCCGGGATGGCGATCGGGTGGGGCTGCTGATGTTCAGCGACCGGATCGAGCGCTATGTGCCGCCGCGCAAAACCCGGGCGCATGTGACGCGTTTACTGCACGAGCTGCTGTACACGGTGCCCAAATCGAGCGGTACCTCGCTAACCACGGGGTTGAACTTCCTCAACAATCTGCTGCACCGCCGCGCGTTGGTGTTCGTGTTGTCGGACTTCCACGACCCGGCGGATGACACCTGGCCCCGCGCCCTGTCCGCGACCAACCAACGTCATGAAGTGATTGCCCTGCGGACCGTGGACCAACGGGAACTGGAGCTGCCGGATGTCGGGTTTGCCGTGGTGCAGGATGCGGAAACCGGGGAAGTCATCGAGCTGAACACGAGCGATCCGGAAGTGCGGGCGGCGTGGGCCGACCTCGGCGAGCAACGTCAACAAGAGCTGGTGGCGGTCTTTCGGAGGGGACGCGTCCCGGAGCTGGAGGTGCGGACGGATCAACCCTGGCCGCAGCGGCTGCAGAAGTTCCTGGATTACTCGGCCAAGCGCCGGGTGGCGTGATGAGGACGCAACGTCCAGACCAGAGAGGGCCCTCGCGATGAACCAGACCAATCTCATCGAGGATTTCACGCTGCTGCCGCTGCCGGCGTGGTGGGAATCGCCATGGGTGTTGGCGGGTTTGTTCCTCGCGGCGCTGATCCTGATGATCGTGGGCTATGGGTGGTGGCGCTGGTGGGCGGCGCGGACTCCCGCCCGAAGCAGCGCTCCACCCGAGCCGGATCGCACGCCCGAGTTTCTGGCGCGGCTGGCGGCTTTGCGTGCGCGTCGTGGCCAGTTGAGTGCCTACGACCTGGCCATTGAATGTTCCGACCTCTTGCGGGAATACGTCGAATGGCGGTTCCGGCTGGCGATCCGGTTTCAAACGACCCGGGAGTTTCTGGAAGCGGCGGCGCGGGATGCGGCCTTGGTGCCGGAGAAGCGTGATTGGCTCGGCAAGTATCTGAAATTTTGTGACCTGGTGAAGTTCGCCCGGCAAGGCGCCACGGATGACGAACAGACCGGATTACTCGATGCCGCCGAAGCCTTCCTGCGTCCCGGTTCAACGGCATCTTCCATGGCTCCCTCCCCGAACCCTCTGTAACCTTGACCCGATGAAGAGCGAACGGAACGACGCCGAGCGGAACGCCACCGGGGGTGACGCGGCATGACGCTTCCGTCCTTCATGGAGGGATTCGCGTTCCAGTATCCGTGGGTGCTGTTGCTGCTGCTGACCCTTCCGCCCCTGGCGTGGTGGCTCGGACGTCGCGGACCGTTGCCCTCGATTCCCGTTCCAACGCTGCGGGGAGCGGCGCGACTGGGTTCGGCCCCCCGGCGGCACGTGGGGAGCCCAGCCCTGTTCTGGCTGTTGGTGCCCCTGATGCTCTTGATTCTGGCGCTGGCCCGGCCCCGCATCCCCCGGGGTGAAGTGCCCGATCCGAGCAAGGGCATCGACATCATGCTGGCCCTGGATTTCTCCCGTTCGATGGCGGAAACGGATTTTCGATTGAAAGGACGTCGGGTGACCCGGCGCGACGCCCTGGTGTCCGTGACCGAGGACTTCATTCAGGGCCGCGGCAACGACCGCATTGGGATCGTTTGCTTCGCCCGGACGCCCTGGTTGGTCAGCCCGCTGACCCTGGATCACGGCTGGGCCATGACCTCCCTGAAGGAATCGGAATTGGCCACCGGCACGGGCATTGGCTGGGCCATTCAGGCCGCCACGACGTTTCTCAAGCACGACAGCGACCGCAGCCGGGTGATCATCCTGGTGACGGACGGCGATAACTCGGCCGGGCCGCGTCCGCTGGACATGGCGCCCCTCGCCGTACGCAACGGCATCAAAGTGTACACCATTATGGTGGGACCGGAATCGGTCACCCCTTCGGCGGTGGCGGGCCACGAACTGAACCGGGTCGCGCGGATGACGGGAGGCCTGTTCTTCCAGGCGCAGGATGCGCGGGCGTTGCGCGACATTTATGACGCCATCGACCAGTTGGAAAAACGGGAGCTGGTGCAAAAACGGTATGCAAGCTGGCAAGAGTTGTATCCGTGGTTCACCGGGGCGGCTCTATTGACCTGGCTGACGGGAACCTTCTGGACGCAGGTCCTGCGCGGCCG
>CAYYSX010000374.1:0-5171 GCA_964474315.1 uncultured Verrucomicrobiota bacterium
CCGTGTACGTGGCGTTGCCGGTAATCAGGGCCGGACGGTCGGCGACCGTATCTTCGGTCGATCCGTGGTAGGCCAGGACCGTGAAGCTCCACTCATTCGTCGCGGGTTGTCCTCCGGCATCCAGGTAAGTGAGCGTGGCAGTCTGGGTGGACCCGCTGGCATAGAGTGCCGGAGAGGCATAATCCACCGTCAGGACATTTCCCTCCTTGGTGAAGACCGGCGTGACCGCGACGCCATTGATTTTCAAGCTGACATTGGCTGAGGTCAATTCGGTCTTGCCATCTCGATGAGCAACGACCACGCGAGTGTTGGGCAAGACGTTTTGGGCGCCAGCCGCCGGCGTTTGCCGCAAAAAGGCGCCTTCCGGAGGGGCCGGCAGGTCAACCGCCGCGGAGAGGAATGTTCCGGGAATCGGCTGGAGCAAGGCCGCCGGAGTGGTGGACGTGGTCTTCCGCCACGCGACTTGAGCGAAATCGCCGCCGCCGCCTTCCTTGTAGATGACGCGGATGAAATATCGGTTTCCCGCCACCAACGAGAGGGGAACGGCCGTGGTCTGGTCCGCGCCCGGCTCCTGGAATGCGTTGCAACATCCATATTCGTATGCTTGCAGGGCCAAGTTGGCCTCTGAATCGTTGGAGCTGATATACAGCTCGGAGGCATCATCGCTCCGGAGGAAGAAGTGGTAATCTCCGGACTCCGCGGGAGTGAGGTAGCCTTCGATGGTGGCCCCATAGTTATCCGTCGCGTCGGTCGGGAAGATATCCCGGCTGTTGAGGGAAAATACGGCCCCAATCCAATCGGGCGACGCCGGATACCGCTCGTCGAAGAGCAGATTGTCGATCGGCGTTCCTGAAATATTCCCCCAGAAGGAGAACTTCAGAACGCCCGTCTTCGTCAACAAGTACGAATAAAAGGTCCCCGTGGTGTTCTCGGGCGCCGGGTTCTTGGAGGTGTCCTGGACGTCGCCGATGGTCACCGTGTAGAGGGTGGCGCCCGGGGTTTGAGCCGCAGTGGTGAGCGTGACCACGCCCCGGTTGTAGCTCGCGGCCGTAATCGCCAAGTCCGGGCTGATGGAGTAATTGCTCACATCCTCGGCCGAAACCGGATCCAATGCTTCCGAGAAGGTCAGAATGATCTGATCCAAACTCGACGTTCCCGTGGTCGATGTCAGAGTGGGAGGGGTATTGTCGGCTGGATCCGTGCCCGCGAGGTACTCTTCCAGGTTGGTCGCACCGTCGTTGTCGGCGTCCTGAGCCGCATCGCTCGGATCGTTGGGATTAAACCCGTACCGGATTTCCCAAGAGTCGGGCATGCCATCGCCGTCCGTGTCCAGGGGCGGGACAAACGGGTCCCCACCGGCGGCCAGATCCGCGATTTCTGCGGAAGAGAGAATGCCGCGGAAAATCGCGAAATCGTCAATGATGGCATCGGGCGGGCTCGATCGATCCTGGCCGCCAATGGTGAACCGGATGAAATCGGTCGGCAGCGGATCGAAGCCTTCGCCTTCTACCAGAAGCTGACCATCGATGTAGATCGCCTTGTAAGGACCATCCTTGACAAACGCGTAGTGATGCCACTCGAGCCAGTCGAAGCCGGGAAAGGCCTCTTCCACGTTGCGGTTCTGGCGAATGTTGGCGCCGCAGCAGCCTCCCGAAGTGTCAAAATAAATAGTGCCATCGGACCAGGGGACGTGGAACTGAAAGGCACGGTCCGTGGTTTCGCCCACGCCCCAAAAGGAACTGCTGTTGATGTTACTGTAGTTCTTCTGCCACAGGACAATGGTGACTTGGTCGTTCTCCGCCGCCCGGTTCATGGGGTTGTCGTTGCCCTCCGCCTCCAGGACCAGCCATCCTGGACTGAAGGAGGAAACATCGAACCCTCGACCTCCACCCTCCCGGGGCGCCCCGCCGCCCGGCTCGGTCAAGACCGCAAATTCGGAGATTTCGCCGACGAAGGGTCCAATGACGGATTTGATGGACACTCCGTCGGCTTCGACTTGTTCGAAATCCCAGCCGGCGACCAGATCGGCTGCCTGGGACGAGAGGGTTGGAATCACCGCTGCTGCAAGAACACCTAGCAGACCTTGCAGCCTCGTTGCGTTTGGTTTTTTCATGGTTTACCTGTGATGACGCCGCTTCCACCGCCTCTGTGCTTTCCCAGCGCGGAGTTGCGTTGGAACGGAAATGGTGGAGCGTCTTGGGTTTTTCTAGGCAGGTGAGTTGGTTTGTCGAGCCTATTTCCGATTAGAGACCAGCATGACGCCGCACGGCCAGGAATTCGGAGAGGGACGGAGCGCCCGGGCGGGCTTGCTGGCGTTGTTGCTGCTGGTCGTCGCCGGCGCAGGAACAGAACCCGCCCGAGCCGAATCGGAATCGGTGACGGACGTGCTGGCGCGGATGTTGAGTCCCGCGCTCCGTCGGATTGATCGCGAACGGCTGGAAGTGGAGCACCAACTCACGCGGCTCCCTCGCCCGGCGAACGGTCCCACCAGCGACAGCAATGGCTATCACTCTGGAATCGTGGAGACGGCGGAGGAAGCCCGGTGGGTGCAGGTGGATCTGGGAGAGGCCACGCCGCTGGACCTGATCGTCTTGGTGCCAGCCTACGTTAGCTTTGGGACGGCGTCCGGATCGGGTTACGGATTTCCCGTGCGGTTCCGGGTGGAAGTCTCGGACCGGGACCGGTTCGAGGATCCGGTGGTGCTGGCGGATTACACGGCAGCTCCCTTTCCCAATCCCGGGGACGAACCGGTGTTCATTCCGGTGACGAGACGCGCGGTCCGCTGGATTCGCGTGACGGCGACCGAACTGGCGCCACGCGGCAGCTTTTTCACCTTCGCCCTCGGGGAACTGCTGGCCATCCAGGGCCACCACAACCTGGCGGCCGGAAAACCAGTGACGTCGCTCGACTCCATTGAAACCCCGCGTCCGTGGAGCCGCCAAAATCTGGTGGATTTTCAGAGTATCCTCGGCGTGCCGGTCCTGGCCGAACCCAGCCCGAGCAACGGGTTTCACACCCGCGAGTTCGATCGGGATCCCGAGGGCGAGAAGTGGGTGGAAGTGGATTGGGGCCGCCCGGTGCCGCTCACGGAACTCCGCCTCGTACCCGCCCGCCCGCTCGACTGGGCCGACCGGCTGGGATTCGGATTCCCCGTGCGATTCCGCCTCGATACTTCCACCGGGGATGAACCGTGGCAGACGCTGGCGGACTTTACCGGGACGGACTACCCGAATCCGGGGGAAAATCTGGTGGTGATTTCCGGGCGAGGACGAATGGCCGAGCGCGTGCGATTGACCGTCACGCGCCAATGGGAACGGACCCGGGACTTCGCTTTTGCCCTCGGCGAACTACAGGCCTGGTCGGGTTCCACCAACGTGGCCTTCGGCGCCACGGTTTCCGCGCTGGAATCCCATGAAGGGAACGATTGGTCCTGTCAGGCGTTGGTGGACGGCTTCAACAGTCAGAATCGCCTGGCCACCCTCGGCGAATGGCTGGAGGGACTGCAACGGCGCGGAGCATGTCTGCAGCGGCGCGCCCGCCTGACTACGGAGCGCCAGGAGGTCGCCGAACAAGTGGTCCGCCGCGTCACGCACGGAGCCCTGGGAGGCCTGGCAGGGGTCCTGCTTTTGGCCGGCCTGGTCCTGCATCAGTCCCGCATCGTCCGCCAACGCGAGCTGGAGCGGACCCGGGTCCGCCTGGCGCGGGACATGCACGACGAGCTGGGCTCACGACTGACCGAGATCACGTATCTAAGCGAGCTGGCCCGCCGGGAAGCCGGCAACCCGTCGCGCGCCGGAGAACTCAACGAGCGTATCTCCGCGCGCAGCCGCGAGGTGGTCACCGCGCTGGACGAATTGGTTTGGACCGTGAATCCGCGTAATGATTCGCTGCCTAAGCTAGTGGGCTATCTTCTTCTTCAGGCCGAGAAATTCTTTGAGCCCACGCCGGTGCGCTGCCGGATCGATGCCCCCGCCGAGTTGCCGGACCTTCCCGTCACCTCCGATGTCCGGCACCACACTCTGCTGATGGCCAAGGAGGCTTTGAACAACGCCTTAAAGCATGCCCACGCGACCGAAGTGACGCTGCGGGTGCGGGTGGAGGACGGGCGGCTGGAGATCACCATCGATGACAACGGCGATGGATTCACGTCGCTGGCCCGAACGGGAAATGGGCTCGCCAATCTGCGGGAGCGCAGCGGAGCGATCCGCGGGCAATGCGAAATCGGCCCGCGGGAGGGCGGGGGAACCCGCGTTCGGTTGATGGTTCCTCTCCGGCGAGCCCGCCGCACTCGGACCCCGCCAGCGAAAGGCGAAGAGCGGTCGGGATGAAGTCTGCCGGGCGAGACGTAGGGTGAATCCGTGGTTACTTCCTCCCTCACCCCAACGGCCGGTTGCCCCGCAAGGGACTGGTTTTCCATCTTATTCGGAACTGTCACCTTGGTCCGTGCCTGAAACCATTCGCGTTGCCGTGGTAGAGGATGATGCGGGAATCCGCGAAACCTTGAGCGGTCTATTGGCGGGAGCTCCGGGCTGTACCTGCGCCGGCACCTACGAATCCGCCGAATCCGCCCTCGAATCGCTGCCTCACCAGCCGGCCGATGTCGTCCTCATGGACATCAATCTTCCCCGGCTCTCGGGCATCGAGTGTGTCCGCCGGTTGAAGTCCCGGGCGCCCGAGATGCTGGTCATCATGCTCACGGTCTATGACGACGAGGAGCTGTTGTTCAAGTCCTTGATGGCCGGCGCCAGCGGTTACCTGCTCAAGCGCACGCCTCCCGAAAAACTCATCGAGGCCATCGCGGACGTTCGGCAAGGCAGTTCGCCGATGTCCGGTCAAGTGGCGCGGATGATGGTCCGGTACTTCAACCGGCTGGGACAACAGGCGGACGACCAAGCCCGGCTGACCGAACGGGAGACCGAGATTCTCGACCTTCTTTCCAAAGGATACCTTTACAAAGAAATTGCCGGGAAGCTGAACATCAGCTTCGACACGGTCCGGAGCCATCTCCGCAACATCTACGACAAGCTCCACGTGCATTCCCGTACCGCAGCGGTGGTGAAGTATCTCGGCCGGAGCTGAACTTTTCCCCGGGCGCATCTCAGTTTATTGCAGTCCGGTCAGGGATTTTTCGGGAATAGCCCAGCGTTTCAACGCTGGGTGGAGCGAAAGAG
>CAYYSX010000375.1:0-5152 GCA_964474315.1 uncultured Verrucomicrobiota bacterium
TCCGAGTTCCAAAGGCTCCAACTCCTTCCCACGCTTTTCGCGTTGCCACGTTGCTGCGGGTCACAGACCCGCGCTCCGTCCCGGCTTCCCAGGCCCCAACTCACCCCCCGGCCCTCCCCCTCAGGGCTTCGATTTGGCATCCAATGGACGTTGGCCCGACGGGAGGCCCTCGCTATCTTTGGGTCCGACAATGACGACTGCTTTCCAATCCGGAACTTCCACTGCCTCCGCCATTCCGTCGTTCCCGCCCGGCGTGCGCCTGACCACCCTGTCGAACGGACTCCAACTGATCCTGCGCGAGGATCACAGTGCTCCCGTGGTGAGCGCCCAAATCTGGTGCCGGGCGGGCAGCATCGACGAAGGCCGGTGGCTCGGAGCCGGCTTGTCGCATGTCCTGGAACACATGCTGTTCAAGGGCACGTCCACCCGGCCCGGCGCCCGCATCGACCAGGAAGTCCAGAATGCCGGCGGTTACATGAATGCCTACACGTCGTTCGACCGCACCGTGTACTGGATCAATGTCCCCAATACCGGCGCTCGCGTGGCCGTGGATATCCTCTGCGACATCGTCCAAAACGCCACGCTGCCCGAGGACGAACTGGCCAAAGAACTCGACGTCATCCGCCGGGAAATGGACATGGGCGAGGACGATCCGGGACGCCGCAGCGGACGCCGCCTGTTCGAGACCGCCTACGTCCGCAGTCCCTACCGGTATCCGGTCATTGGGTTGATCGACATCTTCAATCGGGTCACGCGCGCCGACCTGGTAGCCTATTACCTCGAGAAGTACGCGCCGAACAACTGCTTCCTGGTCGTCACCGGCGACTTCCAGGCGGAGGAAATCATCGCCCAGGTCACAGCGGCCTTCACGGGCAATGGCGCTCGGGCTCTGCCTCCTTCTCCGACCACCCCCGAGCCCGCCCAGACCGCCCCGCGGGAAGCCGTGGAGGAAGCTCCCATCGAGCTCGGACATTTTCACTTCGCCTGGCACATTCCCGATATTCGGCACGCGGACACGCCGGCGTTGGAGGTGCTTTCCACCCTGCTGGGCAGCGGTCGCAGCTCACGCCTGTACCAGGCCGTGCGAGACCGCTCCGCGCTGGTACATTCGGTCAGCGCCTGGACGTACACTCCGGGTCAAGCCGGACTGCTGGGTATCTCAGGCGTCTGTGATGGCCCCCAATTCCCGGTCGCCCGGGAGGCCATCCTGACGCAGGTCGAACAGATGAAGAATGACCTGGTCTCCGGGGAAGAGCTGGCCAAAGCCGTGAAACAGTTTACCGCCGCGACGTTGGCGTCACGGAAGACCATGGAAGGACAGGCACAAGACCTGGGTTCCAACTGGATTCTCGCGCATGACCTTGGTTTCAGCGAACGCTACCTGGCGGCGGTGCGTCGCTTGACCCCCGGCGATTTACAACGCGTGGCCCAGCGCTATCTGACCGAATCCAACCGCACCGTCTTTGCCCTGCTGCCCGAAGGAACCGCGCCCCGGGTCGTCCAGGAAACGGAGTTCACCACCGACCATGAGGTTCGTACCTTTACCCTGTCCAACGGTCTTCGCTTACTGGTGAAGGAAGATCACCGGCTTCCGTTCGTGCAGTTTCGTCTCGTGCTCAACGGTGGACTCCTGGCGGAGACGGCGGAAATCTCCGGCCTGACTGCCCTGCTCAGTCGCCTGTCAGTCAAAGGCACCCGTCACCGCACCGCCGAACAACTGGCCGTCGCCATCGAAAGCCTGGGTGGCAGCCTGGAACCGTATGTGGGCAATCATAGTTTTGGACTGACGGCCGAAGTTCTTCGCGACGACTTCGCCACTGGACTCGATCTGCTGACGGATGTGCTGCTCAACCCGGCCTTCCCTCCCGAAGCCCTCGAACGGGAACGCGCCGCCCAACTGGCCGGCCTTCGCGGCGAACGCGACCAGCTTCTGCAATGCGCCTTCAAGGCGATGCGGCGCGGATTGTTCGGCGAACGGGGCTACGGACTCGATCTGTCTGGCACGGAAGCCACGGTCTCCCGCCTGTCCGTTGCCGATCTGCGGGACTTTCATCAGCGCTGGGTCGTTCCCGGCGGCGCCGTATTAGCCATCTTTGGCGACGTCCAGGCCGAGGCGGTCCGGGACGCTGTCGAAGCCTCCCTGGGTTCCTGGAAGGGCGCGCGGCGCGAACTGGACCTCCTCCCGCCCAGTGCCTCGCGACAACCACGGTCGTTCGAACCGCGGGACAAGGAACAGGCCGTGTTAGCCCTTGGCTTTCCGGGCACCACGTTTGCCGCGGCCGACCGTTACGCGCTCGAATTGGTCCAGGAAGCTTGTTCCGATATGGGAAGCCGCCTGTTTATGCGTATCCGTGACGAACTGGGCCTCGCCTATTATGTCGGCGCCTCCAACTTCCTCGGACGCCTTCCGGGTTTCTTCGCCTTTTACTGCGGCACCGCTCCGGACCAAAGCGGATTGGTCGAAACCGAACTCCGCGCCCAAGCCGAAGCGCTCCGTCGGGAAGGTCTGACCGAAGAAGAACTCACCCGCGCCAAGGCCAAGATCATCGGCCAACGCAAAATTGCGCGCCAGGACCTGGGTCACCTCGCCATGACCATGGCGCTCGACGAACTCTACGGACTCGGTTTCGACTACAGCGAGCAGCACGACGACCGCTACGAAGCCGTCACCCTGGAAGAAGCGCAGGCGGTGGCGGAGAAATACCTGCAACCGGACGCCTCCGTGGTGGCCATCGTCGGTGCTCGACCTGAATTCGGTAGTCAGACGGGAGAGTAGCTCGGTGCGGCCTGACCCGAGGCCGCCCGGGCGCATCTCAGTTTTTAGTGAGGTGGAGGAGCCGAGGAGAGGGGACAGAGGACGGACGACGGAGGACCTGTAGTGTCGGCTGTCTTCGGCCGCCCGGGCGGCTCGGCCACGCAGATGGAGTAGTTGGGAACGACCAAGCGTGGAAAACAGGGCGCCTGCCGCCCCCGGCGGCCCATGGGTCGGCTGAGGACAGCCGACGCTACACGGTCCCTCGCCACTTCCCAAAAACTGAGATGCGCCAAGGCCGCCCGGCGGGAGCGACGAACGATTGATTTTTACCGTCGCTCGGGCTGACCTCGGCGGCGCTGTGGCGATGTCCTCAACCCTTCCGGCCCCGCGGGCGGTCATTTTCGACCTGGGCAAGGTGCTGTTGGATTTCGATTACACGATTGCCGCCCGCAACTTGAGCCCGTTCAGCCGCCTCGATCCGGTCGAGTTCAAACGCGTGGTGGACCAATCCCCGTTGCTGCATCGGTTCGAATCGGGCGGACTGACGAATGAAGAATTCTATATCGAGGTGGCGCAACTCACCGGGTACCGCGGAACCTTTCCCCAGTTCGCCGCCGCGTTTGGCGACATCTTTACCGCCATTATCCCGATGATCGGCTTGCAGCAGGCGCTGCGGGCACGAGGGATCGCCACCTGGATTTTCTCGAACACCAATGGCCTGGCCGTCGGACACATCCGTCAACGATTCTCGTTCTTTGGCCACTTCGACGGGTATGTGCTCAGCCATGAAATCGGCGCCATGAAACCCCTTCCCGCCAGCTATGAGGCGGTCGAGCAGGCCACCGGGGTACAGGGTAGCGAACTGCTGTATTTGGACGACCGTCCGGAGAACATCGACGGCGGACGGGAACGGGGTTGGCGGACCGTGCTGCACGCGGATCCCGACGCGTCGATCACCGAGGTCTGGAAGGCGTTTGAAAGGTAGCGAATCGCCGAGCCCATTCTCCCTTTCCCAGGAGCGCGGACGGCTCGTCCGCTCGATTACCCTGAGGACCGCGGACTTCAGCCCGCTTCACCTGATGGAGTCGAGTCGGTCAAGAACGCTGGGGCGGAGGAAGCAGTGACGGTAAGACACCCTCAAGGGGACGCTCCCCTTCGGGAGCGGACGGCCTCGTCCGCTCGACGTGCTGTTGAGCAAGAAGGGAACGGTGCCCTACCCCGAGGCCTTCACCTCGAAAGCGCCGCTCTCAACGGGCGGGCGGGCTGCTCGGGCTCCCGGGCTTCCGGGCCCGGTACTCTGAGGGACGCCAGCCGGTCCATTTCTTGAACATGTTGGAGAACACGAAGGGATTGGCATAGCCGACAGCCGTGGCAATGATCTCTAACTTGTCGTCCGACTCGGTCAGGAGGTTGGCGGCATGACGGAGACGGAGATAAGTAACCTGCTGCATTGGGGTCCGGCCCAGTTGCCGCCGGCAGAGGCGCCGCAGGTGTTCGCCCGAGCAGTGCGCCCGGTGGGAGAGTTCGGTTAACGTCCAATCATGACCGGGTCGTTCTGCCACGGCCTCCCAAAGTTTGGCCAACCGGTCTTCCAAATGCCACGGCTGCGCAAACCGACTCACGTAGCCCTGGATCAGCTCCACCCAGTGATGGAGGGCGGCCGGTTGATGGCCCTCATGATGCTCGTGATACAGGCCGTCGATGGCCGCCCGTACCGCTTCGGAAGGAAAGCGGGCGAGGACCGGCGCCGAGGCGTTGATGAGCGGGCCCTGGCCGGAATCGGCGGTGTAGCGTACCCAGACGAACCCCCAGTGATGGTTGGGAACGGCATGGAAAGCATGGAGCACGTGCGGCGGTGCGAGGCAGGCCATGCCCGCGGTACAGCGTCGCCAACGGCCGTCGAGCAAGATCCGCCCCTCACCGGAAAAACAGGCCAGGAAATAAGCACCGGGCAGGTCCGTGCGAACCATGGTGTACGGCACCACGGCATCGGCGAGACCGACATGGGCGATGCCGTGGGGAACCAACGCCGGACAGTCCTGCGCACGGACAATCCGCTCCCGCGTATGCGGGCCAACGTGGTGGGTTTCGACCAAGGCCGGGTGCTTCATGGGACGTGAGCGGGTGATCATCCGGGGGAAGACCCGCGAAGACAAACCTGGATGGACTCCGTTTCTACGTGTGGGCGCATCTGGAAATGGTCCTCAAAGCCGCCGGCCGAACCCAGAGAGCGGCCTGTCCCTTTCCTTAAGCTCCAAATCCCAAATCCCAAGCTCCAAAGAAGGGTGAACTCTCCCCTGTAGAGTCGTCTCTCCCGAGACGACTGTCGTCTGGGGACAGACGACTCTACAAGGTGGGAAGGGACGGTTCATGGGTAGTTCCAAAGACCCAAGCTCC
>CAYYSX010000376.1:0-5148 GCA_964474315.1 uncultured Verrucomicrobiota bacterium
GCGATCTGGATGGCGTCCACCGGATCAATGGATGATACATTCCAGTCGCTGCCACCGGCGAGCGTCGCTCCGGACTGAACGATGCTGCGAATCGGATAGAGCCAGCGGGAACGTTCCGGTCCCAGGACGGGCAACGTCAAATCAGTAATATAGGGATCCGCATAAGCCCAGAGTGCCTGGAAATTGGCCATGACTCCCAGTTCCCGCAGCCGTGGGATGTCCGTTGGGTTCCACAATTCAATATGGGCCACCTGGTGCCGGGAATCACGGCGCCCATTCTGCTTCTGCGCGAATTCGAAGGCGTCCAAAGCGTTTCGAACGGCTCGATCCCCAATCGCATGAACGTGAACTTGAAAGCCTTCGCGATCCAGCGCGGCCACGAGAGGATTGAAGTCCCCGGGTTCAATATTTGCTTTGCCCCGATCGTCCATCTTTCCGAGATAGGGCTCCAGAAGAGCCGCCGTTCCCGCCTCGATAACGCCGTCGGCATAGACCTTGGCCGAAATCGGACGCAGCCGGCGGCCTTGATATTTCTCCCGCCATTGTTTGAGACGGGCCACTTGCGCCGGGCCTTCGAGGGGATGCACATGCAAGGCCGCGACCACCTTCAGATTCAGCCTCCCAAGCTGTTCCGCCTGGGCATACGCCCGCAGCAGATCCTCCGAGGCATCCGCCTCCACCACCGAGGTAATTCCAAAGCGATTGGCGTGCTCCATGCCGAGCTGAAGTCCCTGCAAATATTCGTCAGCCGTGTAGGGAGGGAGGAACCGGTCGAGGAGGTTCATGGCATCCTCGCGGAGTGTTCCACTGGGCTCCCCGGTGGCCTCGTCGCGCTCGATGCGACCGGGGAGCGGATCGGACGTTGCGCCAGTAATTCCGGCGATGGCCAGGGCCCGCGAATTCACCCAGGCCGAGTGGCCATCCTGCGCATACAAAAGGACCGGACGATCCGAAACAATGCCGTCGAGCCATTCCTTTCGCGGATTGGCACCGGGAAACACCGGCAGCGCCCAGCCGCCTCCCCGAATCCAGGATGCCTTGGGGTGAGTTTGGGCAAACTCCTCGATCGCCTTAAGAATCTGGGTCTGATTGGTCAAACCATGCAACTGGCATTGCTGCAATCCAATGCCACCGATGACGGGATGGACGTGGGAATCATGAAATCCCGGCAGCAGCAGGCGGCGGTCCAGGTTGATCACCTTGGTTTTTGGCCCCATCCAGTTGGTGATTCCGGAATCGGTTCCGACATAGACAATACGCTCGCCCTGAATCGCCACCGCCTCAGCCCAACTCCGGGCCGTATCCATCGTATAGACCGCGGCGTTACGAAAGACGACATCGGCCTCGCCGACCGCAGCTCCGGTGCGAAACACCGTGAGCAAGCAACACAGCACCGGAGTCACTAAGAACTTCATGGATGGATAGAATTAGTCTGGCCACCATGGCCACCGGCATCGATGTCAACCCCGGGCGCGCCAGCCTGGTGGATAATCCCAAGAACTACCGCGGGTGCGGCTACGGACGGGAAGCCCGGCGAAACCAGAGCGCACCAGCCAGCAGCCCCAACCCTGTGACCCAGCCCCAAACCTCCGGCTCGGGGACGGCGCTGATTTCCAAGGACCATGACTCCAGCGTGGCCTCGCCTACGGCGCTCAGGTCCGCCACAAAGAGCGTCCAAGCGCCATTGGGATTATGGCCGTTAAAGGCCGAAAGCGTGGCCGTGCGCGGGTCGCTCAGGAGGGTGTTGCTGGGGTCGGTGGTGCGGCCGTCCGGCTGCCATGGCCCAGTCAGCGGGCCGCTGAGCGGCGTCGTGTGGTCGCCGCTCAACGTCAGCCGGTAGGTATGGACGTCTCCATTGGCCGCGTTGTCCGCGAAGGTCACGTCGAGGCCGCCGGCATCCAGGTAGCCAAAGGTATCGTCTGGCCGGCGGCCGGCGCGGTTGAGGAGAACGGCGTGCGTATCCTCATGGATGAGGATGGCGTACAGGTCACCCACGTAGCCAGCGCTGAGGGTCAGGCTGACCTCCACGCTTTGGATCTCCGTGAGCGGTGTGCTGATGAGGCGGGTGTCCGCCACCCCTACCGGCGTGCCGTCCGGCACGGCTAGGTCTAGGCCAGACCAGGAATACAAGGCGGCGGCAGCCGGGGTGACGGGCGCGAACGCCAGCGCTGCGGTGAGGAATGAGTTGGCGAGCTTCATGGAAGGACAGTGGACAGTGTTGAGGTGTGAGCTTGAGGACTTACAGATGGTTCAGGCGATAGAAGCGCTGCGGCGCCTCGCTGGCGGTGGGATCGTTCACGATGATCACGCCGTGGGCGTCGGCCGCGGTCGTGGTGAGCAGGGTCCAGGTGACGAGGTCGTCTGACCACTCCACGCGGTAAGTGCGACCGGGGATGCCGGCCAGCCGGACCTCTGCCCCGCCGCCCGAGAGAAATTCGATCGTGATGGTGGTGAAGCCGATCTCTTCGGGCGCACGCACTTCCACCGTCACCAAGGCCAGCACGGCCGGCTCGATGTTGTCCGTGCTGCCGTACTCGAAGGTGTCGGTGCCGGTGAAGCCCGCGGGCGGAGTGTAGATCACGGAACTCGCGCCGAGGCTAAGGGTGCCGCCCTCGGCGCTGGTGGTGACGGGCAGAGTAACCGAGAGGGGGTTTCCGTCCGGATCCACGTCATTGGCGAGGAGCTTGGCCAGCGGGAGGATCACGGCACGGTCACGAGTGGTGGCGGCAAAGTCCGGCCCAGGCACGGGCGGCCGGCTGTGGCCCAGCTTGAAGGAGTAGGTGCCGATGTGGTTCGGGTCGGTGCTCGCGGCAAAGACCACGATGCGGTACTGACCTGTCGCCGGCAGTACCTGACGACCAAGGCTGTTGCCGTCACCCAACCCCTCGCCCGTCAACCAATTGCCGTTCGGGTGGTAGAGGTCCAAGCGGGCATAGCCTCCGAAGCTCGCCGCCGCGCCCAGGTCCTCGAGGAACACGATCTGCCCGGTCGTCCCGTTGAAGTAGTAGATGTCCGTGGCGCCAGCGACCTCGATGTTGCCTGCCCCGGGTTCCGGCACGCCATCGCTCACCGGTGTCGCCGATCGCGATCACGAACTCCTGATCTTCCGCCCGGGCAGACAAGCCGGTGACGGCGAGGAACAACAGGCCAAGTACAAGCTGTGGAATGAATTTCATGGGTTCAGAGGTTTGCAAGGTAAGGAGAGTGGGGGGAAAGCAGGATGGAGAGCGCTGGGTGAAGTAACAGTGGCTGAAGCCGCGAGCCGCAGGTAGAGGAGGATGAGCGATTGAGTGAACTTCATAGATAAGGTTGGCGAGGATGTATCGACCATCAGGGTATTCGTTTAAACGTAATCTTAGATACGGAAGGTACCCGTTCCCCTCCAATGGATTTATCCGTCTCCCAGTACCCAATGGTATCTTTGTCGATCCATTGGTGGTGCGCCTGGTACTTGACCTTCTTCCCATCCTCCGTCGTTCCCAGCACCTCCGTCACGATCAATTGACCTTGCTCAGGAATGGTGGCGTGCGCCTTTTCGACCAATCCGTCGGACCCCACGCTGAGAAAGGCAATCGCGTCCGCCGAAGGGTCAAAATACCAGATCATCCGATACGAGGTCATCGGCGTTTCGCCGCCTTTGACCGGGTCGGCAACGATGGCTCCCGACATCGACTTCCCCCCGGGCTCGACTGTCACCACCATCGTAGCGGGTAGAGGTTTCAACGCTCCCGTGGCCGAATCTGCCATCTGGATCTGCCACCGACCGACCCAACCCGCGAGTCCCTTCAATCTGGCACTCAGTGGAGGAGAATCCTGCGCCAGCAACACCGGCATACCATCCATCATGCCGACCAGCAGGAGCGCAATACCCAAAAGAGGTTTCATATTCATGGGAAATAGTGTCATTGGGGTTGGCAGAGTCGTTTCAGGGCAAAGAGGGTGAATGATAGGTAGTCAGTTCTGCTTTCGGCTGGATGGCATTTTGGCATGCCCGTCTAGTCCACTTTGGAGGACTACGAATCCGTGTAGGATCAGTTGGGCCACGGCCGCGGGACGGGTGCGAACACCGAGCTTGAATTCAATGTTTTGCAGGTGCTTCCGAATGGCGTGCTCGGTCACCGCCAGCTTTTGGGCGATTTGCGGAAGCGAGAGGTCTTCTCCCAGCCAACTGGCTACTTCGAGTTCCCGTCGGGTGAGACGGATCGGTGGTGAGGCGGAGGATGGGGTTGGGCGGGCGGTGGGCATGGCGGGACACGAATGGACACAAATGAGGACGGGGACTCGAATGAACACGAAGGGAGGGCAGAGGACGGAATGAGCGGTATGGAAGGGAGCCGGATCCCATGCTGGCCGTCAGGCGGTTGCCTGTCGGGGAAGGACCGACGGTTCCGGGACGGACGAGGGTGCGGGAATTCCCAACCGGCTGACTACTACACCTTCGGGTAGGATCGAGAGTGGCCGAGGTTTTGGTCTCGGGCGCAGGGGCTTCGAGCGGCGTGGGCCGGATCGGGGTCATCCCTCTTATTTCCACGAGCCGTCCGGCGGCACTTCACAGAAAATCTTTGGGAAAGGGGGGAGCGGGGAAAGCTCCAAAAGCCAAGTTCCAAGCTCCAAAAAAGTTCCAAGATCGAAGCTCCAACCCAGAGACTTCATCGGCCGAAGTAGGGAGTTCCGCTTTAAGAGCCTCAGGACTCCTGACCCTGAGCCTTGGGATTAGGTGGAGATGGAATTGGGATGGCACTGCCTGGAAGCCGGGAACCGAGGTGAGTGGGGCGTTTAAACCATCCTTCCTCTGCGGCGACACGGAGGGCCCTCACCCGGCCCTCTCCCTCAATTCGGCGTCGCTGCGCTCGGCCGAATTGGGGAGAGGGTGGCGCGGGTTGGCGGGAAGGGGTTCGCCACGCGCGGTAGCAGGGTTCTACGCCGTGGTCGCCTGGCTGAACCGGCTTTAAGGGTCGTGGGCAAATGAAAGACGATTGGCTACTCGTCTCCCTCTCCCGCGGAGTGATAACGTAGTGGGAGAGGGCCGGGGTGAGGGAGGTGTTCCAACCATCTGCCGGGTGACCGGTGCTCGCCGCCTCCCCCGCGGACGTACAAGATGGAACTCGTGAAACTTGGCATCACGTTTGATCGGTCTGCTCTTGCCGG
>CAYYSX010000377.1:0-3161 GCA_964474315.1 uncultured Verrucomicrobiota bacterium
AGCTTGGACCTTGGGATTTGGAGCTTCTTTTGAGCTTTGAGCTTTGAGCTTTGAGTTTTCGTATCCCATGTCTCCCTAGTCGCGGTAAGGACAAAATCCAAGACGCGTCCCTATCGAACTCTTCACGCGGAAGATCCTTGCGGTCATGGCTCACGGTGTTTTCGGCTCTGGACCTGAAATGAAGCGTTCATGGTGTTGGGTCGCCCTCTCGTTGTTGGTTAGCGTCCTGTCCCTGGCGATCGGTGCCGGCTTGACGATTGGGGCGAACTTCGGGGTTCACCCGATAGGGACGGCCGTGGGAGGCGCCTGGTTGGCGACGATCGGCCTGCCCACCACGACGGGCGTGGTGGCCGTTGCCGGGGTGTGGGGGCGTTTCGAATTTCTCACCGGTTTTCCCGGTTTTGTCGTCGCCGCCGCCGGGGTGGGAATGGCGCTCCAACTCGCCGCGTTCCTTTGGCTCGGACGGAAGGTCGCGACCGCGCGAACCGGGCGAAAGCCCGGGAATGCGCGCCGATGGCGGGTGTCCGGAATCGTCGCGACGCTCGTCGCAGTGGCGGCGTTGGCGTTTACCTACCGGCCTCCGCCCGCCTTGATCGAGGCCGTGGATGGCCATGCGCATTTGTTCGGCGACGAAGGCTGGCCGCCGACTCACAAGGGGACCTGCGGATTGTCACCCGCGCAGAAGGCCAATCCGACCTACGGGTTGTTGCTGCGTCTGCTGCGTCTGCCAAGGGCCGGTGACCTCAACGAGCTGTACATTCAGGAACTGGTCCGTCAGACGCGGGAGGCGCAAGCGAAGGTGGGTTCGTTTCGAGTCGTGTTGCTGGCGCAGGACTGCCGCTACACCGAGGCGGGTGAACCGGACTGGGAAAACACTTCGGTGTACGTGCCCAACGAGCATCTGTTTCGGGTGGTGAGTCGGTATCCCGATTTGTTCATTCCCTGTCCGTCGCTCAACCCGCAACGCCAGGATTGGGAAGCGGAACTGGACTTTTGCCTGAGCCAGGGCGCCCGCGTGCTGAAGATTCATCCCCCGACCCAGGCGGTGAATCCCGGCGATCCGCGATTTCGCGCCTTCTACCGTCGGTGTGCGGAGCGGGGGATGCGTATCATGGTGCATACGGGCGCGGAACATTCGGCCCCGATCGCCAGCGCGAGTTTGGGAGATCCGCGTTTCCTGGAGCTGGCGCTCGACGAAGGCTGTGTGGTGATCGCCGCCCATGCGGGCACCAAGTCGTTTTTCGACCCGCCTGCGGAGGACCACTTCCCGGTGGTGGTGGAGATGATGGCTACTTATCCGCGACTGCTGGCCGACACGGCGGTGCTGGGATCCCAGTTCCGCTGGCGGTGTGTGCCGGGAATCGTGCGAACGCCCGCGACGCTCCCGCGGATGATTCATGCCAGCGACTGGCCGTTTCCAGCCAATGCCCTGGTTCACTGGCATCGGATGCATCCGTTCTCCGTGGTGGGACTGGCGGCGGAGAAGAATCTGTTCCTGCGCGATCTTCGTCTCAAACAGGCCTTGGGGATGCCCGTGGAGTCGTTCGTGAGGATTCGAGATTTGCTGACGACCAACGCGCCGCCGGCCGGGATCCGAGAAGAATGAATGAGAACGGGCCGGGGCCGGGAACCAGCTACCCCATCACCCAAGGCGCCGCGGAACAGTAGGGGTGGTATCCGAAATTCACCATGCTCTGGCCACGTCACGCCAGGAGAGGCTGCACCACTTCGCCATGCACATCCGTCAGGCGGAAGTCACGGCCTTGGAAGCGGTAGGTCAGCCGGGTGTGATCGAGGCCGAACAGATGCAGGATCGTGGCGTGCAGGTCATGCACGTGAACCTTGTTCTCCACCGCGTAGAAACCGAACTCGTCGGTCTTTCCATAGACGAAGCCCGGCTTGATCCCGCCACCCGCCATCCACAGCGTGTAACCGTGCGGATGGTGATCCCGGCCAATTTGGTCCGGCTTCATCGCCCCTTGCATCATGGGCGTCCGACCAAACTCGCCACCCCAGATGACCAGGGTCGAATCGAGCAAGCCGCGATCCTTCAGGTCGCGGATGAGCGCCACGGTCGGTTGATCGGTCTCCAGACAGCGCTTCCTCAGGTCATAGACCAGGTTGCCGTCGGGACCGCCGTGATGATCCCAACCCCGGTGATACAACTGCACGAACCGGACTCCGCGTTCCACCAGCCGGCGCGCCAAAAGGCAGTTGTTGGCGAAGGAGGCTCGCCCGGGAGTCGTGCCATAGCGCTCGTGCAGATGCGCCGGTTCCTTCGAGATGTCCATGACCTCGGGGACGCTGGTTTGCATCCGGTACGCCATTTCATAAGCCGCGATGCGGGTCGCGATCTCCGGATCCTGGAGCACGTCGTGGCGCATCTGGTTCAGATCGCGCAACGCGTCGAGCGACTGGCGCCGTCGTTCGGCGCCCATGCCGGGTGGATTGCTGACAAACAGCACCGGATCGCCTTGTGACCGCAATTGGACGCCCTGGTGCAAGGTCGGCAGAAAGCCGCTGCCCCAGGCGGCATTCGTTAGCGGCTGGCCGACCCCGGTCATCAACACCACGAACGCCGGTAAATCCTGATTCTCACTACCGAGTCCGTAGCTGAACCAGGAGCCCATGGCTGGACGTCCCGACAACTGCGCCCCGGTGTTCATGAAGATCGTCGCCGGATCGTGGTTAAACGCTTCGGAGTAAAATCCCTGCACGAAACACACGTCGTCCACGATGGTCTGCAAATGCGGGAGCAATTCGGAGAGCCAGATGCCGGACTGTCCGTACTGAGCAAACTGGTAGCGGGTGCCGAGCAACGCCGCCTTTTTGCCGATTTGGGCGAGCCGGATATTCTTCACCAATTCTTCGGGCACCGGTTCTCCGTCGCGTTTGTTCAGCTCCGGCTTGTAATCGAAGAGATCCAGATGCGACGGCCCGCCGGACTGGAACAGGTAAATGATGTTCTTCGCTTTCGGCGCGAAGTGGAACCCGACCTGGGGATCGGAGGAACCCGAGGTGGCCCCGAGTAGCCGCTGATCCAGCAACGAAGCCAAAGCCAACGTCCCCATGCCGGTGCCGCATTGTTGGAGGAAGCGGCGGCGAGTGGTGGCGCGGAGGGGAGTTAAGAAGTCATTAGTCATTGGTCGGTGATCGGTAAT
>CAYYSX010000377.1:3261-5139 GCA_964474315.1 uncultured Verrucomicrobiota bacterium
TCAGTGATCAGTAATCAGTGATCAGTGGTTTATTCTTCATCGTCCGTATTCTTTTGAGCTTTGAGCTTTGAATTTGGAGTTTTTCTTCCCCCTTCATCCCTTGGTCAGCGTTTCGTCCAGGTTGAACAGGACGTTGGCGACCATCATCCAGGCGGCGAGTTGGCACGGGTCGAGACCAGGGGCGGAAGGAGCGGAGCCTACCTGAATGAACAAGGCCGCGCCCGCCGGATCATGCCGGAAGCCGTCTAATTGTTGCTGGGCGAACGTCAGCAGACGATCGCGCTCCGCGGAAGTGGGCGCCCGGCCCAGGCAGGTCCGGAAGGCAAAGTCCAACTGCTCCGCCGGCGTCGATCCGCCTTCGGTGAGGATGCGTTGGGCAAACACCCGGGCCGCTTCCAGCAACGTCGGCTCGTTGAGTCCGGCCAGGGCCTGCAACGGCGTGTTGGTCCGCGGACGCCGCGCCACGCAGACGTCCCGACTCGGCGCGTCGAAGACGGCCAGGGTCGGATAGGTGCAAACCCGCCGCCAGAACGTGTACACCGAGCGCCGGTACAGATCGGAACCCTCGCTGACCGGCCATTCGTCCATACCGATTTCCGGGCGCAGGAATCCGATCTCCTTCCATAGGTTCGGAATCTGGACGGGATAAACACTGGGGCCGCCGACCTCGGGATTCAGCAGGCCACTCACCAACAAGGCTTGGTCGCGGATCATTTCGGCATCCAGCCGGAACCGCGGCCCGTGCGAGAGCAGACGGTTGTAGAAATCCTTCTCCTGCCGGCCGGCATCGGTGGCGGCGTCCTGCCGGTAAGTGGCCGACATCACCAGGAGCTTCTGCATGGCTTTCACGTCCCAACCGGAGCGGATGAACTCGGTGGCCAGCCAGTCCAGCAGGGCCGGATGGGAGGGGGCTTCGCCTTGACGCCCGAAATCGTCGCTCGTTTTCACGAGCCCGGTTCCAAAGAGGCGTTCCCAATAGCGGTTGACGGTGACGCGGGCGGTCAGCGGATGGGCGGGATCCACCAACCAGCGTGCGAGGGCCAGGCGATTCACGGGTTGATCGGCCGGAAGCGCGGGCAGCACGTCCGGTACGCCCGGAGTGACGTCGTTGCCCTTCTCCAGAAAGTTCCCGCGCACATGGACATAGGTCTCCCGGGGCTCAGCGCGTTCCTGCATCACGGGGGTGGTGTAGTTGCGCGCGGCCAGTTCCGCTTCGCGCTGGTTGAGCCGGAAGAGCTCCCGCTCCCAATGCCGAATATCGGGGGACACCGTGCGGAAGTGGGCGGACAGGGCGGTCTGCTGTTCCGCATTCCGACGTTCGCGTGGCACCTCCAGTGCTGCCGCCACGGCGGGCGGCACAGGCCAGCGGGCCAGGGGATCGGTCTCCTGAGTCACGGACACCCGGAATCGTCCGATGGTGTGGCTGTTGCCGTGGTAATGCTCGAACTTGAACTCCAGCCGACTGCCCCCGCCGAAACCGGCCGGGGCCTCCAGTTCGGCAATCAGGAAGTGGCGTTCGCCGAACTTCGGGCCGATGGCCCAACCCGTTTTCGGGTTGCGGTCCACCGCGTGTTCGGCCCGGTAATATTGCTGCTCCCAGTCCGCCACGGCCGCAGCGAAGAAAAGGTTCGTCACCTCCGGTTCTCCGTTCCCGGCCAACGGCGCGGCGCTCATGGCGAACTCGTCGAGGATGAAGTTGCCCGTCTGCCCCCAGCGTCCCGGTCCGTTCTTGGGCAGGCTCGGATCGGGCAACACCTCGAGCAGGACCGCGGTGATGCCGGTAAGATCGGTGTCGGCCTCGAAGGTGATGGTGTCGTAAATGGGATTCATTTCGATCGCCAGCACCGAGCCGTCGGAAAGGTTCGTGTAACCCGAACC
>CAYYSX010000378.1:0-5138 GCA_964474315.1 uncultured Verrucomicrobiota bacterium
GGCTGTGATGGAATTTGATGGGCAATATCGGGCTGAGATGGCCGAGCTAGTCCGAAAGCTGGAAGAAGTGACGGCTTCGGAAGCCCGCCTGCGCACGATTATCGAGAATATCCCCACATTCGTTTGGTGTGGACTGCCGGATGGCTCGACCGAATTCTTCAGCCAACGTTGGAGTGAATTTACGGGGCTTCCGGCCGAGAATACTCTCGGTTGGGGGTGGCAGGCGGCAATACATCCCGACGATCTTTCGCGGGTGATTGAAGAACTAAAAATGCTGGAGGCTTCTGCCCGACCGGGAGAGATCGAGGCGAGGTTACGCCGCTCGGATGGCGTATTTCGATGGTTCGTCTTCCGCATGGAGCCATTGCTGGACGAACATGGGAAGCTGACTAGGTGGTATAGCTCGAGCCTCGACATTGAGGACCAGAAGCAGGCGGAGGAGCGGCTGCAACGCAGTGAGCGGAACCTCGCCGAGGGACAGCGGCTGACCAAGACGGGGAGTTGGGTTCTCGATCTGCCGACCGGGAATACCGATTGGTCCGTGGAGACCTGCCGCATCTTTGGGTTCCCTGATCCGCCGCCTTCCCCTCACTACCAGGAGTTTTTGGAACGAGTGCGTCCGGAAGACCGCGACGCGGTGAATCGCGGACTGGAGGAAAGTTTCGAGACGGAAGAGCCACGGCCGCTCAAATACGTGTTCGTGCTGCCGGACGGCACGGCCAAGAACATCGAAACCATCTCGCAGCCGATTCGGGATGCCACGGGTAAGCTCATGCTGATGGGCACGGTCATGGATGTGACGGAGCGGGTGGAGAACGAGGAATCCTTGCGTGCTTCGGAAATCCTCGCGCGAGGGCAATTCAATGCTCTCGCCCGTGCGTTGGAGGTGCTTGCCAGGGAGTCCGATCCCGAGAGATTGCTCGAACACTTCCTGCGAACGGTCGCCGATGAATTGGGCGCGCACGGCGGCAGTGTGTGGCGTCGTGTCAAGGGGACGGATAGGGTCGAATTCGAGTTTTCTATGGAAGAAGGGCAATTCCTGACAAAAGCGGACGCCGGAATTGCCACCATTGTCCCGACATCGGCCATCGATGACGTCTGGCCATGGCCTGAGGATTTTCGGCACGGGAAGCCCTATGTGCTCGACGACATTCGGGAAGGCCCGCTTTTCCCCGGGCGCGAACATGTGCTGGCTCTGGGGGTCGTCACGATACTCATTGTTCCAATGCTGATCGGCGGTGAGGTCGAGGGTGTCATTGGCATTCGCTTTAGGACGAAGCGCACATTTAGCGCGGGAGAAATCGATCTGGCCCAGGCGCTGGCGAATCAAGCGATGCTGGCGATCCAGGTCACGCGTCTTTCGACGCTCAACCGGGAGACGGCCGTAATCGCCGAACGAAATCGCATGGCGCGGGACATTCACGATACGGTCGCACAGACTCTCACCGGGATTGTTGTCCAGCTCGAAGCCGCTGAGGAATCCTCTGCGCGAGGAAACGACGCACGCCCCAATATGGGGCGTGCGCTCGAGCTGGCTCGGATGGGCTTACGCGAGGCGCGGCAATCGGTGTGCGCATTGCGTCCTCCTTCCGCCGAGAATCTACTTACGGCCGCCCTGCCTGCGATGATCGCTCGGATGACATCGGGAACGGGAGTGGCGAGCAGCTTTTCCGCCAAGGGGAATCCTCGACGCCTGCCCGCAGACTTGGAAGAGCACCTGCTTCGGATTGGACAGGAAGCGCTCACGAATTCGCTCCGTCATGCGAAGGCGACTCGGTTTGATGTCCGCGTCGAATTCACCGCCGATCAGGTCGAGGTCGAGCTTTCGGATGACGGTTGCGGGTTCTGCATTCAAGAGAAGCATGAGGGCTTTGGACTGGTTGGAATGCGCGAGCGTGTCGACTTCCTGCGCGGTCGATTGATCATAGAGAGTTCACCAGAGGCAGGCACCCGCATCCTGATCTCGGTGCCGACGACAGCCGACTGAACGGGAAAAGTGCCGAGCTGAAGCCCGCGGCGGTCGAGTTTCCCGAAAGCGGGGAGTTTCGAACGATGTTCTACCGGCTTCGCGCTTCTTCAATCAGCAAATGTGCGAACGTCTCGGCATGGGGCTTGGGACGCAAGGCAGGGAGACCAATCACAATCGGGACACTGGGTAACTTCGGCACAAACGGCCTGGCGACCAATGTCTGCGGCAAGATACCCGCGATCCCCTCGATTAGAATGGCTGCGGCATTCTGGGCTTCTAGTTCCACGAATAGAGAGGAGAAGTTATCGTTCACCAGTGAAATGAAACGTGGCGAGATGCCAAAGGGTTTAAGCAGCTCGCGCGCACTCGTCACATATTCGGGATAGTTGTCCTTTGCCAGACCAACCAGCCGCAATTCATTAAGTCGCGCGACTGGTATGCGCTTCAGCTTCGCCAACGGGTGCCTCGCCGGTAGAACCAGCACAGGCTGTGAGCGGCGTAGCTCGGTCCATTGAAATCCCAGAATCCCGTTCGGGACGGAAACTTTAGGACAGATCACGAAGTCGAGCCGTCCCTCGCCGGCCATCTCAATCATCTCCCGGGATGAAAGATCAACCAACTCGATCCGCACGCGTGGCGCGGCTGCTTGGAACTTTGCCAGCACAGTGGCGATGATGCCAGTGCTCGTCGAAGAGGTGTAGCCCACACGCAAAACCTCTTTTCCCGTTTCCCCACGCACACGGCGAACCGCATCGTCCGCGCGCGCGAGCACTTCGCGCGCTTCTTCATAAAATAGCTCACCCGCTTCCGTGAGCTTCACCGAGTTGGATCCACGCACGAGGAGGGTCTCTCCCAGTTCTTCTTCGAGGTCCTTCACCTGCCTGCTAAGCGGTGGCTGGGTGAGGTGCAAAATCTCCGCCGCGCGATTGAACGATCCGTGAGAGGCGACGGCGACGAAATAGCGGAGGTGACGAAGCTCCATGAGCAAAAGGTAGCCCAACCTAAAAGGATGAGCCAGCCAAGAAACAAAGCATTGGGCTGTTTTTCGCGTCGGCCATATTCTTAACGCGTGCTCCGGGACTTCCAACGAGCCTGAGTGCTCCACTCTCCGGCGGCATCCGAATCACAATCACCCATCCAAAAAAGAAAAACTGCCATGAACGACAAAAAGACCGGCCTCAAGGCCCTTCTCCGCCCCGAAGACAGCATCCTCGTGCTGATTGACCATCAGCCCTACCAGTTCGCCAACCTGAACAGCCACGAGCCGACAATGATCATCAACAATGTCGTTGGCCTCGCCAAGTCCGCGAAGGTTTTCGATGTCCCCACCATTCTCACCACGGTGATCGAGGAGCGCGGCGGCTATCTCATCAAGGGACTGCAGGATGTCTTCCCCGAGCAAAAGCCGATCGACCGCACCTTCATCAACACCTGGGAAGATCCTAAGGTCACCGATCTCGTGAAGAAGAGCGGGCGCAAGCAGCTCATTCTCGCCGCGCTCTGGACGGAAATCTGCCTCGCGATGCCGGCGATTCAGGCGCTCGGCGAAGGCTACGACGTTTTCATTGTCACCGACGCCTCGGGTGGCGTCAGCGCGGAGGCCCACGACATGGCCGTGCGCCGCCTGGTCCAAGCTGGCGCGGTGCCGATCACGTGGATGGCCGTGGCCTCCGAATGGCAGCGTGATTGGGCGCGCGAGAAGACCGCCGTCGAACTTTCCAGTGTCGTGCTCGAGCATGGTGGCGCCAGCGGGGTCAGCCTTGCCTGGGAAATGCAGCTCTTGGCGAGCGCACAGCAAACACAGAAGTAAATCGAATCCGATGAGCGGCCAACCGAAGTCTAACCCCATCGACTATGATGGGTTGATGCAGGCGAACCTTGCCCGTGTGTTCGGCGAAGCCGACGCGGGCAAATGCCTCAAGGCGATCCGCGAGCTCTATGCCGAAGACGCCGTGTTCAACGAGCCGCATTCTTCCGCCACGGTGCCGAGATTTTGATCGAGCTGAGATCCCCACCATAAGCCTCTTGCCGTCATGCTAAATCGGTCAAAGTCGAAAACACCGAACACTCCACCGAAACCGGAGGCGACTGCGATTCGCATTCTCCTCGCCGAGGATCATGTCATCGTCCGTGACGGTCTGGCGGCGATCATCAATCAGCAGGATGACATGGAAGTTGTGGCGCAGGCAGGGGATGGTTGCGATGCCGTGCAACAGTGGAAGAGCCATGGCCCGGATGTGACGTTGATGGATCTGCGCATGCCGGGATTGAGCGGTGCGAATGCGATCTACGAACTGCACGAGATCGATCGCAATGTGCGGATCATCGTTCTTACGACCTTCGACGGAGACGAGGACATTTATCGCGCGATCCGTGCCGGGGCGCGCGCCTATCTGCTCAAGGATGTGAGTCGTCAGGAACTCTTGCAGTGCATCAGGGAGGTCCACAGGGGGAAATATTTCATCCCGCCTGCGGTAGCGGCCAAACTCGCCAGTCGGCAATCGGCCGCAGAGCCGACTTCGCGTGAAATGGATGTCCTTCAGCACCTGGCCGAGGGTAAGCCCAACAAACTCATCGCAATGGCCCTCGATATCTCGGAAGTGACGGTTAAGAGCCACGTCCGCGCTTTGTTTTTGAAGTTGAATGTCCTCAGTCGCACGGAGGCGATTGCCGCGGCGTCGCGTTCCGGGTTAATCCGGCTTTGACCGTTCTCTGATTTTGGTGGAGAGCGAGTTCTCCTTCTTTCGATGGAGGAAATTCTCCATCCGATGCGCACTTTGCTCCGTGGGTAATTAAGGGGAAGCTTCCTCATCATGACAGACCTGCACAACGGATCAATGAAGGCCGCCCGCGCCGGCGCGGGCGGGAAAGAGAGCGACAAGGCGACCACCCGCGTCGATGTTGCCGCGACCATCGTGGAGCTTCTGCGAACTCCGAGCCTTAACCGGCTGATCTTAGAGGTAACCGGTGGAGGCAGGGCGATCAGTGCCTTGGCGATTGGCTCGGCCAAAGACGAAAGGATTTCGCGATGACCGCCCGCTACGGATTTCAACAAGTCGGCGAAGTTAATGTTTTCTACCGCGAGGCTGGGCCACATGACGCGCCGACGATTCTCCTTTTGCACGGCTTTCCGAGCGCCAGCCACATGTTCCGCGACCTGATCCCTCTC
>CAYYSX010000379.1:0-5127 GCA_964474315.1 uncultured Verrucomicrobiota bacterium
CCGCCACCAACGGGTCCGTGCGCCTGGCGGCGGTCGTTCGCTCGCTAACGGCACTGCCGACCACACTGCCAGATTGGAGTCTTCCCAGCTTCATCCGTGAACCGCTCATCCAATTTACCGCACTCCGCGGCCTGAATGAGATCACCGCGGGATGGCTGGATGCCCAGCCGTGGACGGGTGGCCCGTGGCCGCAACAGGTGTTCATTTGGGGGCAACCCGCTGCCGGTCCTACCGCTTTCCGCTTTCCGTTCCTGGCGGCCCGGACGGCTGACCCTCAAGCGCTGATCGACCACTGGCACCGGCGCTTGGCCCCCCAGTTCGCTCCCGTCAGCCCGGCGCCACTCTATCAGGGCCAACTTTTCCAAGAAACCAATCCGTCACGGCTGATCATCGCTGGTGGCTTCCCGGTGGCGCCCGTCCTGCAAGTTACCGAACAGGAGGAAAAACCCTTTGTCACCTTCGGGGTCGTCCCCTTGCTCCGCTCCACCAATCCGCCCGCACCGGAGATGATCGACCGCATGAGTCGGCCCAACGTTCTCCTGTATGACTTCGAGTTCACTTCGGATGCCGTCCGGCAATGGAACGCCCTCCTCCAGTTACCCGACCTGTTCGAAGGACGGCAGGGCATCCTGAGTTACCCCGGCACGCGTTGGCTGCTGGCCGCCGGCCCCTTGATGGGCGAATGCGTCACCGAGGCGACCATCGCCGGTGAACGGGAAATCCAAATCCAACGTAAGTCACCAGTCGGCCTGACGGGACTCGAACTGACGGCCCTAGTACGAGCCTTGGATCCGAAGCCCCCCATGCGACGCGTGTTGACCTCGACGAACCACCCGGCTCCCAAATCAAACTAGCCGCTATGCTCCGGCTCGGCGTCAACATCGACCACGTGGCCACCCTGCGGCAGGCCCGTTACCGTGACGATCCGGCGGGATGGCGGGCGGAGCCGGATCCCGTGGAGGCCGCCCGCGTGGCTGAGGAAGCCGGTTGCCATGGGATTACCGTCCATCTCCGCGAAGACCGTCGGCATATTGTGGACCGCGACCTCTACCGTCTGCGCGCCACCCTCCGGACCCCGATGAATTTGGAACTGGCCGATGTCCCCGAGATGATCGGCATCGCGATTTCCGTGAAGCCCGAGATCGTCTGTCTGGTTCCGGAGAAACGAACGGAAGTGACGACCGAGGGAGGGCTGAATGTGGCGGCTTCAGAGTCCTCGCTGCGGACCACCTGCCGGCAACTCAACGAGGCGGGCATCCGGGTAAGTCTCTTCCTCGATCCGGATCCGGCGCAAATCGAGGCGGCGGCCCGGGTGGGAGCCCAGGCTGTCGAGCTCCACACCGGCCGCTATGCCGATCACTTTAACCAACCGGAAGCCCGGGATACCGAGCTGAACCGGCTGATCACCGCCGCCCGACACGCCCACGGAATGGGGTTGGCCGTCAACGCCGGTCATGGCCTGACGACTCAGAATGTTCCTCTCTTGCATGGCGTCCCGCATCTGGAGGAGCTGAACATCGGCCACACACTGATCAGCCGCGCCGTCGTAGTCGGACTGGCGACAGCCATCCGTGAAATGCTGAAAGTGATGGAAGGATACCGTGGCTGCTAAGCTAACGGATCAGGAATCATGATTCTGGGAATCGGGATCGACCTGGCGGAAGTGGATCGGATCGAGGACTCGATGGCCCGCTTCGGTGACCGTTTCCTGCGCCGTATCCTCGGTTCGGATGAACTGGCCTACTGTCTGGCCCACGCTCGCCCGGGACCGCATGTCGCTGCCCGTTTTGCCGCGAAAGAGGCAGTCGGCAAAGCCTTCGGTACGGGGATCGGCTTCCCGCTCGGCTGGCAGGACATCGAAGTGTGTCGCCTAGCCAGTGGAGCACCCGCCATCCGGTTGCACGGGCAGGGTCAAATCCTGCGCGAAGCTCGCGGGGTGGAACGCATCCACTTGTCGCTGACCCATACGCTCAAACTGGCAACGGCAGTCGTCATCTTGGAAGGTCGCGAACCTTCCGCTCCGTAGCAGACGGAATTCACTCCGCCGATTCAGCACGGGCTTCGGTGATGGCCTCGAACTGCTCAATTTTCCGCCGCAGTTTGGCCAGCGCAATGTTCTGCAACTGCCGGATGCGTTCCCGGGTAACGCCAAAGCGTCGGCCGATTTCGTCGAGCGTCTTCTCCGGCTCGCCCTCCAGTCCAAACCGCTCACGCAGGATGGTTAGCTCCCGGGCATCCAGAATCCCGAGGAACTCGTGGAGCATCTGGTGGGTGGTCTTCTCCTCCAACGCGTCATAAGGACCGCGGTTGGCCAGATCCGGAACCACGTCGGCCAGGCGGCTGGAATCTTCGGCGGCCAGCGGAGCATCCAGCGACGTGGTTCTCTGCGAGGCGCGTTGCCAAAAGCGCACCTTTCTCACCGATACTTGCAGATCTTCGGCCAGTTCTTCGTCGGTCGCCTCGCGTCCCAGCAGTTCCTGCAACTGGTGAGCCGCGCGCTTCATCCGGGTGACCTTATCCACCAGATGCACCGGCAAACGGATCGTCTTCGACTGGTTGGCCAGGGCTCGCTTGATGGATTGTTTGATCCACCACGAGGCGTAGGTGGACAACTTGCCCCCCTTGGCCGGGTCGAACCGTTCGACTCCTCTCATCAGACCGATGTTCCCCTCATTGATCAGATCCAAAAGGGGAAGGCCGAAACCCTCATAGTCGCGAGCGATCTTCACCACGAGACGAAGATTGGCCCGGATCATATGCTCCCGCGCCTCCGCGTCTCCGCGCCGGATGCGCGCCGCGAGTTGGTTCTCCTCGTCCACCGTCAGCAGTGGTACTTCGACCGCGTCGCGCAGGTAGAGTGTGAGAGCGGATTTCGTTTCGAAGGGAGCCGGCGCTGGCGGTGGGCTGGAGTGGTCTCCAGTCGCAGCGGTCAAACCAGGTACTTTTTGAAGTTTCATAAAGGACACCGTTGACCGGGCTGGGTCGCCCCGGGGATAGCGACGACGCAACATGATGGCCTATATCGGTCTCTTAAGTCAATTCTTTGTTTAGAGACAGAATCAAGATGCACCTGTCATCGATTCTCGGGTCTATGATTAGTCCTGCAGCCGTCCCTTCTGCGCCGCGGCCAGCAGTCGGCTGAAGTACCCGCCGGCGGGGGCCAGCTCATCCCACGTCCCCTGCTCCACCAACCGCCCTTTGTCCAGCACCACGATCAGGTCGGCATTGCGCACCGTGGTCAGGCGATGAGCAATCACCACGGACGTTCGTCCTGAGCGCGCCTCGTCGAGGGCCGCCTGCACCTGGCGTTCGGATTCGTTGTCGAGGGCCGAGGTTGCCTCATCGAGGACCAGCAGCAGTGGATCCGGGAGCAACGCCCGCGCGATGGCCACCCGTTGTTTCTGGCCGCCGGAGATCATCGTTCCCCGTTCGCCGACCGTGGTTTTGATCCCCTCCGGGAACTGTTGGATCACCTCCTCCAAATGCGCAATCCGGATGGCCTTCTGCAGGTGTTCCTTGGTGGCGCTGGGACGTCCGAACCGGATGTTGTTCTCGATGGTGTCGTTGAACAGGAAGGCCTCCTGTTCGACCATTCCAATGCGGGCGTGCCAGGCGTCCGGGGAAAATTCCCAATAATCCACCCCGTCCACGGTGATGCGGCCGGAGGTCGGTTCGCGCAAACGCAGCAGCAGGCTGGCCAGGGTGGTTTTTCCGGATCCCGAAGCTCCCACCAGCGCCACCATCCGGCCCGCCGGAATCTCCAGGTTGATGTGTTCGAGCGCGACCTTGCCATTGGGAAAGGTGAATCCGAGATCCTCGAACTTCACGGAACGGGTCAGGCCGGTGAACGGCTGCCGCCCAAACGGACGCTCCGGGAATTGGGGCGTCTGCAGCCACCGCAACGACTCGCGAACGCCCGAGGAATTGAAACTCAACTGGCCGAACATGCCGGAGATCTGATTCATCAACGGCAGGGTCCGAATCAGAACGAAACCAATCAACAGCAGTTGGGTGGATCCCAACTGCTCGGTTTGGATCAGCAGAGCATAAGCGGTAATGAGTAGGACCATGGCCCCGGCCAGGGCGATCGTCTCATTGATCGGCGTCAGGGCGTTGCTTAAGAGCGTTCCCTTGCGGTCGGCCTCCGCCACTTCCCAATTCATCTGGTCGAAGGTCTGGCGGAGTCCGGGCAGCGCGTTGTTGGCGCGGACCACCCGGACGCCGTTAAAGGAGCTCGTGACAAAGGCAAATAGTTCGCGCTGATTCCTCCGCTTCTGCTCACCGCGTCCACGGAGACGCAGATGCACCCGCGACCCGACGAGGGCCAACATCACGGACAGGATCAGAATTCCGACAGTGAACTGCCAACTGAGGAGGGTGATCACGCTGAGGTAGAAGATGGCCAGAAAGGAACGCTGAACGATGAACAGGAGGTTCTCCACCGACATCTGCGCCCGGAGCGCTTCATTGGAATAAGCATTCCCAATCTCTCCGCTCTTGCGCTGTTCGAACACCGCCAGCGAGGCGCGGTGCAAATGCTCGAACAACGAGGCCCGAAGATTCTGTGCGACCCGTCGGCTGATGGCAGCCATCAACCGCTGATTCAGGTAAAGGAGAGCATTTTTGAGCGCGACCATGACAAACACCAGGCCGCAGAACGCCGCAACGTACTGGAGGCTGCTAAATCCCTTCAATGACTCCGGCAACGGCGTCTTGAAGATCTGCTTCATCACCTCACCGAGGACCACTTCGGGATCCCCGCCCAGCATGTTGATCAAAGGGAGCAGCAATCCGATGCCAATGCCTTCGAACCCGGCGGACGCCGTGGCGGTGATCAGGGCGCTGATGACCAGCCAGCGGTTGGGCCGGATGTAAGGTCGGAGTTGATTGAGATTTCGTGACAGCTCCCCCAACAGCTTGAACCAATTTTTCATCGGGAAGAGTCCGTGCGTCGGAAGCCAGGGCGCAGGATCGCGTCACCGATCCGATCGGTGATCCGTACCGAGGAAACCAAGGGATCGGTTGGAACGGCAGACGGGAAGACGTCAGCGAAGGCAGCGATCATCGAGCGCGTGGAGAGTGGGGAGTCACTGGGGCCGGGGCAAGCCCAGTGACCCATTCGCCCCG
>CAYYSX010000380.1:0-2918 GCA_964474315.1 uncultured Verrucomicrobiota bacterium
GCACCAGCGACTTCGGAATGCCGTCGGCGAGCACCGAACGCAGCCCGGTGGCGCTGACCAGCAGCAGGAGCAAAAGGCGGCCACCAGCGTCGTCGCGAGCGCGGCCCGCCATGGTTCCGGGTATCCGGCGGCCGCGGCGGCGGGAATCAGGGCGGTGACGAAGAAGAAGTTCTCGCCCATGTAGGGAGCGGCGGCGACGGGGAGGCGTCCGATCCAGCCCATCAGGAAGCAGGCGACTGCGGTCGCCAGGCAGGTGGCGGTGAACGCCGCGCCTACCGGAATGCCGGTGGGGGATCACGAGCGCCGCGCCCGACAGCACGGCCGGCTCCACCACCGCGATGTAGGCCACCGCCAGGAAGATGGCGACGCCCCCCTGAAGCTCGATTCGGAGGTCCGTTGGCGCGGAGTCATTGGGTCCACCTTGTATGCCGGGCGCGGGGCGATCTTCCCGCAGCGCGGAAGGATCTGCAATCCAGCGCGCTGGCAGAAGTTACCGGACGGTGAGCGGTGCAATCGAGGTCCTGACCTTGTCTCCTCTGTCTCCCGCAATCTTTAGATCTCCAGTTTCCAGGCCTCCTATGAATCTCCGATAGAAGCCCTGTCCCTCCACGGCTCTGTCCCCTCAACTGGAGCAACAGATTTTTGCCGGCGATGGCCAGCGTCACGCCTGCGATTCCGCCGAGCGCGGCGAGCAGCAGGCTCTCGGTCAGGAACTGCCGGATGACCCGGCCCGGCGCGGCGCCCAGCGCGATCCGCACCGCCACTTCCGACTCGCGCGACTGCGCCCGCGCGAGAAGCAGGTTGGCGATGTTCGCGGTGACGAGCGCCAGCAGCAGCACCGCCACCACCGCCACCATCGCCAGCACCCGCAGCAGCGGCAGAAAAATTTCCTGCCCGCCCCACGGGGACTTCCAGACCGGCAGCACGGCGAAGGTCGTGTCGCGGCTCGCGTCGGGAAAGTCCCGCGCGAGGCGCTGGCCGATGGCGGCGGCGGCCGACTGCGCCTTGCCGGGACTCACGCCGTCGCGCAAGCGCGCCACGGTGTGCAGCCAGCGCCAGCTCCGCGACTCCGCGCGTTCCCGAAGGCTGTCCGCGCTGATGTTGTGAACGGACAGCGGAATCCAAAGATCGAGGCCGAGGCCGCCCATCGTTCCCCGAAAACCGGCGGACGCCACGCCGACGATCGTGACCGGACGCTCGTGAACCTCGATCACGCGCCCGATCACATCCGCTGATCCGCCAAACCGCCGCTGCCAGAGCGAGTGGCTGATGACCGCGACATTCTCGACCGCGCCCGGCAGGTCTTCCCCCGTTTGAAACGTCCGGCCGATCACCGGACGGACGCCCAGCACATCGAAGAAGTTCGCCTGCACCGGCTGGCCCCAGACCCATTCGATCTCGCGGCCGATGCGGACGGGGAACGCGTCCGTCTGCGATCCGGCGACGCCGCTGAAGACGTTCGTCGCCTCGCGCAGCGTCTCGATGTCGGCCAGCGACATGGTGTCGTCCAGGCCGGCGGACTTGTGCTGCGGCGCGAGCACCACGAGCCGCTCGGGCCGCGCCGCGCCGGGGATGGCGTCGAGCAGCGTCGCGCGAATCCACGAAAACACGACGGTGTTGGCCCCGATGCCGAGGGCGAGGGTGAGGACGGCGACGGCGGTGAAGCCGGGGTTTTTGAGGAGTTGGCGGAAGGCGAATTTAAGGTCGTTCATAGGAGCTTCGGGTCGGGGGGCTGCTCCGCCAGTTCAGTTCACGGTCCGCTCCACGCTCACCCGTCCAGCCACCAGAATCACCCTTCCCGGTGCCATTTGGACTTTGACTGGAATGCCCGCTTCGATGGCGGTCCATTTCCCATCTTCCAAACGCATCCGGGTGGATTCGATCACGACGGTACCGTGGCGGCTCTGGATCGTTCCCCGTTCGGCGTGGCCTTCGATGAAATGCTCGCCGACAACCTCCAGTGTGATGGGATGCCCGGCGGCGTTGATGGCGATGCTCCGCGCTTCTCTGCAACCAGTCATCGCAAAAATCAGCAGTGCCGCCGCGATGAAACTTGCGATCTGTCGGCGACGAAACGGACTGGGCAGCAGCCCCAGCCCGCTGGCGCGGAAAGTAAAGGCGGAGTTCTTGAGCGATTGGCGAATAGTGAATTTGGAGCTTTGCATAGAGGGGAGAGGGATTGGTCCTTTGTCAGAGGTCAATAGTCCGTCGTTCGTGGTCGTTCGCCGCTTCATTGTCTTACATTCAACATTCACACTTCACCATTCATCGTTTCACACTCACCCCTCATTCCTCAGCGCCTCCATCGGATCCACTCGCGCCGCGCGGCGCGCGGGAAGCCAGCAGGCGATGAAGGAGACGGCAAACAGGATGGCGGCGACAGCCGGCATCACGAGCGGGTTGTTTGCGGGCATTTCGGGAAAAATCGCTCCCGCAACCCGAACGAGTCCGAACGCCCCGAGCAGACCAATTCCGGCGCCGATCAGGGTCAGTCGCAGGCCTTTCCCGATAACGAGCCAGAACACATCGCCCATTCGGGCGCCGAGCGCCATTCGCACACCGATTTCTCCGGTGTGTTTCACCACGAAGCCGGAAATGACTCCGTAGATTCCCAACGCGGCCAGCATCAGGCCCAGCACGGCAAAGCTGGTGAGCAAACTGCCGCCCACGCCCCAGTTTTCCAACGATTTCCGGATATCGGCCTGAGCCGGACCCGCTTCGCCGACCGGTTGATCCGGATCCACCTCCAGGAGCGACTTCCGCAGCAGGTCGCCTGATACGTTGCCTCGCAACGCGACATTCAAGAACCGCCGGGGCCCCTGGGCGAACGGGCGATAGGTCTGGAACGGCGTTCGCATTTCCGAGGGATTTGCCGGAAAACGGACGTCGCCGACGATCCCAACGATTTCGGCGCCGTT
>CAYYSX010000380.1:2928-5113 GCA_964474315.1 uncultured Verrucomicrobiota bacterium
CGTTGCCCGAGCGGCGAGCCGTCGGGCCGCAAGGCGCGGGCCATGCGTTGGTTAATGATCACGACGTCCGGCCGGTTGGCGCCGTCCATCTCGGTGAAGTTGCGACCCGCGAGAATGCGCATTCCGAGGACATCAAAGTAGCCGGGAGTGATTGCGTTCACCGAACAGGTCTGCTTCACGCCCGGAGGAAGTTCCTCACGACCCTCGACGGCGAAACTGGAAGTCACATTGAATTGCCGGACCGGGAGGTTCCCACAGATCGCCGCCTCCTCCACGCCGGGGAGCGCGCGGAGTTTTTCGAGCGTTCGGTCGGCGAAGTTTCGCAGGGAATTGTCATCCGGATATTTGGCTTCGGGCAGCGTCAGATATCCCAACGTCATGCCGTCCGCCTTCCAACCGGGATCGATCAGGGAAAAGGCGCGAAGGCCGTTCAGCATGATCCCGGCTCCTCCGAGCAGCATCATGGCGAGGGCCACTTCCGCGACGATCAGCGAATGCTGGAGCCGGTTCTGGGCGCGGTCGCCCGTGGCGCCGCGGGATCCCTGCTTGAGCGCTTCGTTCGCGTTCTTACGGGAGCCCAGCCAGGCGGGGATCAGACCAAAGGCCATGCCGCTGCCCGCGGACGCCAGCAGGCTGAAAAGCAAGGCCCGCGAATCGAGGGCGAAGTCCAAGATCGGGCGTCCTTCGGCCATGAACTGACGACTGAGCGCGGCATTGCACCCATGGGCCAGAATCAGGCCCAAGGCGCCGCCGATGAAGGCGAGGAGCAGACTTTCCAAAAGCAGTTGCCCCAGCAGCCTCCGACGTGGCGCCCCCAAGGCCCCGCGGATGGCGAGTTCGCGTCCCCGAGCGGACGTGCGGGCAAATTGCAGATTCGCCAGATTGGCACAGGCGATGAGCAGCACGAACAGGGCGAGACTCATCACCAGCCAGACGATGGTCCGCGCCTGACGCGGGAGGCTGGATTCAGCCAGGGAGACGATTTGCAGGTTGTCGGGAGAATTCTGCGGATGCGCCTGCAATTGCCGGGTGGCCAGCACCGAAGCCGCCGCCTGCCCTTGGGCCAGCGATTGCCCGTCTTTCAACCTCGCAATGCACTTCAAAAAATCGTGACCGCGTTCGCGTTGGTCGCTCTCGGAAAATACCAGCGGCTTCCAGAGATAACGTGGACCCGACAGCAGGGTGTCACGAAACCGCGCCGGCATGACACCGACCACAATCGAGGGCTCTCCATCGAGACGGATCACGCGCCCGACAATGCCGGGATCCCCGGAAAACCGGCGCTGCCAGAAGCCGTGCTCCAAGATCACCACGTTGTTCTTACCTGGTTGCTCTTCCTCCGGGGTGAACCAGCGGCCGAGCAACGGCTGCACTCCGAGCAAAGGGAAAAAGTCGGTCGAGACCTGAAGGCCGCGAATCTGCTCCGGCGCCTCGCCCGGCTCGGACAGGTTGAAGGGCTTGTCGGTAAACGCGGCGACGTAGTCGAAGGCGCCGCTGCGCTGATAATCCAGGACATTCGGAACCGAGTGGTGGACCTCCGGTTGCGACCTCGACGGCGCTTGAAACAACTGCACCAGCGCTTCCGGCTCGGGATAGGGCAACCGCCGCGAAAGCAGCATCTGCAACGCGCTGAACATGGAGGTGTTCACCCCGATGCCGAAGGCGAGGGTGAGCACCGCCACGGCGGTGAAGCCGGGGTTTTTGAGGAGTTGGCGGAAGGCGAATTTAAGGTCGGTCATAGAGCGAGTGGGTAGTGGTTAGTGATTGGTGGTTAGTTTGGAGCGCAGGGCGTGGAGCATTTTCTGCAATTCGTGGATTCGCTCAATGACGGCTTGGGCCTGGTCCAGGGTGGTGAAGGTCAGTTCACTGGCAATGATCAGTTGCGTCTCCAACTCCGCCAGCGATCCCAAACTCACCGAGAGAAACTGCGCGAATTCAGCACTGCTTCGGCGGACTTGCCCTTCGGCGATGTTGGAGGGGACGGAAACCGCTGCCCGTCGCAGTTGGGAAACCAGTCCAAATTTCTCCTCCGCTGGAAACTGCCGGGTCAACGAATAGATGGCTTTCGTCAGGTCAATGCCCTTTTGCCAAACCAGCAGGTCTCGAAAACTCCTTACTCGGTTGTGATCATCGTTTGTTTTCATATTCCGTTGCTTCACATCACTACCCACTACCCACTACCCAC
>CAYYSX010000381.1:0-5101 GCA_964474315.1 uncultured Verrucomicrobiota bacterium
TGTTTATTTGAGTTCACTGTCCCGGCGTTGAGCCAATGGGTGGAGGGGGGCCGACACTGGGTCAGCGCCACGCCCTCCACCCGGATCTTCATCCGCAAGGGCAGACCGAGGTTCGCCCTCCTGGGTCAGGCTGTTCGCCGTCTCAGCGATGCGCCTGACGACGCCACGCCGCAAACCCCACCAAGCCGAGCCCCAAGGCCACGGCGTAGTGCTGGGGTTCGGGCACGGCGGTGAAGGATACATCCACCAGGTAATCCACCGGGCCGCTGGTCACGAATCCGTCCACGACGTGCGTTCCGGAACCTTCGAAGGTCAGCACGTAACGGCCCGCGGCGCTGAACGACCAATCAAAATGCGCGTGGCTTTCCGCCAGGACACTCAGGTGGTCGGAGGCGTCGATTCCGTCGCGGATGTTGAATTTCACGAAAGGCTGGCCGAACGAGTCGGTGTCCCACGCCGCAAAGTCGCCCGGTCCGGTGATGCCTTTCAATGTCAAGGACACGATGCCTCCGACCCAGTCGGCCGCCGCCAATTCCTCGGTGCCCACGCCGAGGAACGGGAGCGCAGGATTCTGATTCCGCGGAAGAATCCAGACCGGAGAGCCGGCGGGGCCGAGGAAACTGAACTGCGGGCTGGCAGGAACCGTGGTTTTCCCCGCATCGCTAACGAAAAGCACCGCGTCGCTGGGCGGGCTGTATTCGACGTCGTAGGTCTCGTCGTGTAAGTGGAGATCCCAGGCGCCGTCTTCATAAGCGAAGCCGATATCCACGTGGGAGTTGGTGATGAGGCTCTGGGCATGGGTGGCCGGCCAAGCCGACAGCGCCCACACCGTGAGGGAAGGAATCAGGTATCGATTCATGGTTTGTTCTTATGTTTCTTGGTTTGTTTCCCGTGGTGTTCGGACCGCGGGAACCCGCCGTCCGCGCCGCGGATTTCAGCTCCCACCGGCGGGGCCCAAGGCCGGGACCGGATTCAGGGGAGCGGAAAGGGAAGAAAGACCCGGCTGGAGGTAAGTTGGGCGGTGATTGATGGCGCTGGATTCAGCCCGTGAGGACGAAGCTAAGTTTTCGCCCTGGCCTACCAAGGGGGCGCTATTGGACACTACGAGCAGAGAACCGGCGTTGTGAAGGAGAGCCGCCAGGACCGGGTTCAAATACCCCGTCATCGCCAGGCTAAGACTATTCATCATGAAAACGGGATCAGACGGACAGTGGAAACCGAGAAAACGACACCAGAATGCAGCGCCCAACCCGCCGCCCCTCGTCTCCCAGGCCCTCCGGCGCTGCACCAAGTTAGAACGGATGACAGGAGACTTGCGGTGGAGACCGGGAGGGATGAACCCGCCGCCGATCCCGCCCGGGAGATTTATATGGAACCCGGCCGGCCGGGCCATTCCGGCGGCTGGTTTGAATCACCCATTAGGGCTCCGGGAAGACCTTCCCGGGTCGCCCTACCTCACGCGGGTGGACCACAGGAGTAAGGGAGCCAACTGGACCTCCGGGCCGGAGGCCGCTCCATCGTGCTGGTGATGACCGGCACCGGACCACGGAGATCGACCACCACCGGGATGGGCAGGGAGGGCGGATCCATCTTGCCCTGTTGGAACAGACTGATGATGCAACCCCCGTGATCGTGCTCCGCTCCGGACGATTCCGCGTCCGGATAGTGGTGATGGGAGCAGCTCGCGTGCATTCCGGAATGAACGGCTTCTTGCCGGCCTCCATGCAGCTTGTGATGCGCCTCGACATCGGCCGACAGCCACATCAACAGCAGCAGCAGCAGGAATTGGAGTACTGCGGAACCGCAGTATCCCAGATTTCGTTGACGACCAGCTATCATCTCCGAATGACGTGGTCGAAAGGTGACGAATCGGACGAGACGAAGTCAATGCAAACTATTTGCGATTTTGAATGAACTTTGAGCTTTCGCCCCCAGGGCCGATACTCCGTCCCCTATCTCCAACCAGAAGGACAAAAGCAAGATGCGCCCCGGGACCTGTCCGCTTGCCGTGGTGTCTTGACGGAAGGGGGATGCCTTCGAAGATTGGGTCCGCCTATGGCTGAACCGCAGGAACCGAAACTGAGCCGGCGCGAAGCGCGCGATCTGGACATTGAGATCAACTTTCTGGAGGGCTTGGTGCGGCGTGATCCTGGTTATGTGGAGGCCCTGGAACTGCTGGGTGATCACTATAGCCTGCGCGGCCGGGCTCGGGACAGCCTGACCGTGGATGAACAACTGCGGGCGCTCCGTCCAACCGATCCCCATGTGCGATTCAACCTGGCCTGCAGCCTTTCCCTCAGCGGCCAGGTAGAGCGTGCCTGCCGGGAACTGGAGACGGCGCTCGAGTTGGGGTTCCGCGACTTCCGTTCGCTCCAACGCGATCCCGACTTGGCCGACGCCCGCAGGCACCCGGCCTTCAAGAAGGTCCGGGCCAAGATCCAGGCGCTGAAGACGGCGTCGTGACCAGCCCCTGGACCGGCCCTTTGGAGGTGTCAGCCTTTCAGATATCGCGCGGACGGCGGATCACCACGTCCGGCCGGGTCTTCTGCTTGGCGATCATGTTGGCCGGTAGATAGCCACGCCAGGACAGGGCGGGATACACCATCGAGTTCCGGCCGATGACCGAGCCCGGATTCAAAACCGCGCTACATCCGATGTCGGTGTGATCGCCGAGAATGGCACCGAACTTACGCAGGCCAGTGTCCATTGGCACGCCGGCCTCGCCTTCCACCCAGACGTTTTTGCCGTCCAATTTGAGGTTCGACAGCGCCGCACCGGCGCCGAGATGCGCGTGGTGGCCCAGAATGCAGTCTCCAACGTAGTTGAAGTGGGGCGCCGAGGCTCGGTTGAAGAACAGGGAATTCTTCACCTCGCACGAATTGCCGATGGTACAGCCGTCGCCGATAACGCAGTTCTCGCGGAGATACGCGGTGTGTCGGAGAACGCAGTTCCGGCCGATGATGGCGGGTCCCAGGATCGTCACTCCCGGTTCCAATACCGTGCCTTCGCCGATCTGCACATGCTCCCCGATGTGGCACACCCCCAGAGCCCGATGGAGATGCTCGTAGCGTTCACGTGAACGGCAATAGTCCCCGAGTTTCTTCAGGATCTCCCACGGATACTGGCAACCTTCAAACAGGACGGTGTGCTCGGTCTGGGACAGATCCAACAAGCTGGCGATGGAGTACATGAGATGACGGTGCAGAATCAGCCGACACGGTCGCAATCCGAAAGGCGGACGAATGGGTTAAAAACCGGTGCTACCACCAAGCGGACGCATCTTGATGAATTGGTCTTTACCACGACTGCCATGGAGATAGGGGACTCGAAAGCTCCAAATCCCAAAACCCAAGCTCCAAAGAAGATCCAAGGGCCAACGTCCAGGCGTCCATGGCGACTGGGTCGTTTCTCCGGAGCCGCAACCCGAGGGAGAAGAGAATGAATCGGAGCCCTCGGGGGCGGGACGTTGCTGCGGGTCACAGACCCGCGCTCCGGCCGCGCGGGTTCGTGGTGCCGCCGAGGCTCTTTCCCCCGGCGCCCCGCTTCCGGGGCGGTTCGGGAGGAAACCGGGCGGAAATTTGGAGTTGGGAATTTCTTTGGAGCTTGGAGCTTGGGTTTTGGAGCTTGAGGAAGGGGATTGGACTCTCCTTGGGGCTCGACCTTGGTTTTAAGGACCAATTCAAGCCAGGCCTTTCAAGGCTCAGTGCCGGCCCAACCTCACATCCATCCACACCGCCAAGGCCAGCACGAGCCCGCGCACGATGAATTTCAACTCGGGTGACACCGCCATCAGACTCATCCCATTGAGGAGGCTGGCCATGATCAACGCGCCGAACAACGCCCCCAGCACCGTCCCCCGCCCTCCCTTCAGGCTCGTTCCACCGATCACGCAGGCCGCAATGGCATCGAGTTCCATGAGGTCGCCGACCGTCGTGGTCGAGGCTCCGGCATAAGCGGTAGCCATGAAACCGGTAATGGCCACGATGGCGCCGAGCAGGACAAAGGCAGTGATCACCACCCGGCGGGTCGGTACACCGGAAACCACCGCCGCCTCCTCGTTGCCCCCGATCGCGTACAGATAGCGTCCGAATGGGGTGTGGCGGGTGAGCACATGCACGATCGTCGCCACCGCACAGAGGATCAGGAAGGCCAGCGGAACTCCCTGATATTGGTTGCAAACCAGCACCATCAGCAGGATCGCCTGGCCGGCCACAAAGGTCTTCAGGTAGGTGAGTTCAAACGGCGGTACCGAGGCACCGACCTGCTTTCGCCGCCACCGGCCCCGAACCGTCAGCGTGATCAGAACGAGAATCACCGCCAGGGCCAAGGCGAGTCCCAGTGTCGGCGGCAGGTAAAAGGTGGTCAGTGCCGAATACAGATTCTGCTCGCCGCCCCGGACCACCGGAGTCGTGGCACTTCCGATGACCAACCAGAACGCCCCACGGAACACCAGCATGCCGCCCAGGGTGATGATGAAAGCCTGGATGCGGTTCTTCACGATGAACCATCCCATGCCGCAGTAGAGCACCACGCCGGCGACGAGGCTCAGCGCCAGCGCGCCGGGCGCCGGCCAGCCGTGTTTGAACACCAACACGCTGGCAATGCCGCCCAGCAATCCAGCGCCCGCCCCCACCGACAGGTCGGTATGCCCCGGCAGCAACACCAGCAGCACTCCCACCGCCAGGGTCGCCGTGACCGACAACTCGATCATCAGCATCGACAGGTTCCGCGGGCTGAGGAAGGCCGGTGAGAGCAAGGCAAACAGAATCCAGGTCGCCACCAGCATGGCCGGCATCGTGAGTTCGCGAATGGTCGCGGCGGAAAGGCCGGGACGTTCGGGGGTGGCAGGCGGTGCCGTCAGGGTGGTGGCAGACATAGGAAGTTAGTTTTCGAGCCCGGTTGCAAGTGGTTCCCTAATTCATTATCCAATGGGTGCAGTTGTTGCCCAATTGAAAGCAGATGCCAGATCCTATCGATCGTTGCGAAGGTACCTTCACACTGCTTGATGCAGGCACGCAGGTGGTGCGGTGAGGACACCGCACGCTCCACGCACGTACGTTCGCAACGATTGATAGGCCCGTTTCCGACATCGATTTTTGAG
>CAYYSX010000382.1:0-5088 GCA_964474315.1 uncultured Verrucomicrobiota bacterium
GGGAGCGCGGGCGGCTCGCCCGCTCGAACACTGAAACTGTGGAAGGGACAAGGGGGGATAGCGCGTGGAGGAGGGCAGGGCATCGATTCTATCCAGTGGTCGTACGAGGGGAAAATCGCCCGACCGGCTCAGCGGACATCTCGCCCGATCTCAACCGCTTTGGCCATCGGTCTCCTGCGGTGCGAAGGAGCGTTCGGCACCCTCGGGCGGGAACGCCGTTTACGAGAACCGAGACTTGCGTTACGAATGCGTCGCCCACCGAAGGTCGTGTCGGTCGGTCAACTATTAACCAAGGCATATGAAGGCCCCATTTGCGTCCAGCCGCGTGTGGAGTGTGAACCTCCTCGTAACGGCGACGCTCATCAGCTTCGCGACGGCGGCAGAAAGGTTTGCCGTGTTCAAGTCCAGCGATCGAGGCCAATCATGGATTCGCTCCGATTCCGGGCTGCCTGGACCATCTCGCATCAACGCGTTCGGATCCGCGGACGAGGCTCTGTTCGCCGGAACGGACGCTGGCATCTTCACCTCGCAAGATGAAGCGCTTAGTTGGCAACCGGCCACGGGCGTGGCGATGTCTTCAGGCCGTATCATCAGCTTCGCCACCTTGGGGCGGAAAGTGTTTGTCGGAACCGACGGTAACGGGATAGTCGGCGACGATGACCAGCACCCAGGGACAGGCCGCTGAGGCGCAGGCGCTTTGGAAGCGAGTTGAGCCTGTTTTGAGCGGGCCGAGGAATATTGCGGCGCAGTTGACCTCCGCCAGTGCTGGCCACGGATCTGGGATCGGCGTGGGGCTCCCTGGTTTCGTCCGTGCGCGGCCGTGCCCGGTCCCAGTGGTTGAATTGGGCCCGCCGCCCCCGTCCCGCGCGAGCCCAACGCATCCCAACCCGCCTGTTTCAACCGCCGCTTTTAGGATGACTTCTGGACAATCTGCGCCGCTTACGAGCACTGTTGTCATCAAGTACGTCTCTGCGCGACGACCTCCGGGGATATTCCGGGCGATGGGTTGGCTTGCCGCGAACCACTCGGAAACTTGGATGGGGAAAGCGCCGTGATGGGCTGGGCGCTCGCTTGAGCGCCTCCAATTGACTTAGTAAACGTGTTTGAATATTACATGAAACGAAACCAGATATTATTGCCTGCCCTGGCGGCCGCCCTGGCAGCGCAATTGACACAGGCCCAGGAGATCACCCCCAAATGGGTCCAGCATATCAACGGTGTGGTTAATGTGTCCCCAGCGGACAAGATCCCCATCTTGGTGAAACCCACGGGCCCCGTTCTGGCCGCACCCGGGGGCGATCTCTTGGACGGCCGGGAACCGATCGCTCACTTTACCCGGCTGATACCCTTCGATTCGCAACGTGCCTTGCTAGCCATCCGAGAGAATGGCATCGATGAACAGGACCCGAGTTTGCCTCAGGCTCAGAAGGATCTGGCGGCTCAATATCCCGATCGTTCGCTGATCTGGCTGGAGCTGGAAACCGGAAAAACGCTGGGTGTGGCCTGGAAGGAGGATCTGCGCGCGGCGGACCTCATCCCTTACGACGTGACCGCGGCGCACACCGGTTATCAAGCCAACAAGTTGAATCAGCTGTGGCGCCCCGCGTTGGACCAAGATCCCGACCCGGCCAAGAGGGCCATCTACAGCGGCTATAAGCATCTGATCCTTCGATATGCCCCCAAAGCGGACGGAACCGGCTGGGAAACGACCCCCACCATCGCTTGGGAGGAACCCGTTTCCGGTCTGGATAACGACGGCAGCATCACCCCGGAAGCCGGAATTGGCGATGGGTTGACGGGTACTGCGTCGGAAGGCGGCGAGCCCGGGAGTTGGCGGGCATTCCGTTGGCGCAATATCCGAGTCTCCGGCTTCGATACCAACACCGTAATCTACGCTGGCGGCGGCACTTGGCGCATCGGATCGCACCCGCAGGTGTTGGCGACCACCGATGGCCTTACGTTCAGCCCTATTGCCAGGGTCAACGATCGCGACGGGGCTCGACGCAATGCGTTCTCCCTCGGCGGTTGCTCAAGCAGCATTGTGACCGATGCGAAGGATCCGTGGAGGCCCAACCTCCAGATTGTGTACCACGGCCATTATCCTGGAACCGGTTGGGAGGCGCGGCCCAATCGTTACCTTTCCGATCCCGACCGTCCGATTCCCAGCCCGGAGTACAACCAGCAGCCCAACGTGAGGCTGTTCGATCAGAATGAAGCGGCGGCCGGAAGCGTGCCGGCATTTGTTTGGGAAGCCGCGGGCAAGGATGGCTGGCCTATTGATCACGACGTGGACGGAGTGGATCGTTATGATGGAAACTGGAACATGTCCCTCGATGCGAACAACAGTCTGGACTATCTGGTTGCCGTCTCCGGGTCGTCCCTCGACGTCTCTTTCATGACCTATGGATGGATGGCCATTCACCGGCTCGATGGAAGCATCGCCAGTGGGAACTCCTCTTACAAATTACCTTTTAGGGAGGATGATGTGGAGGTGGACTACAGTAATCTTGACGGCGGAGTTGAGCCGGACTTTGATTCGACGGAGTCGTGGGTGGATGTTGTCCCGGATACCACCGCACCGGCGAACCAGGGTAAATCCTTGGTCTTTGCCGCCTATGCCAACGGCGGCTTTGGCGTGTTCACCGTCCAGAATGTTGCCGCAACGCTCGTTTCCAGCCCGGCGGATCAGACCGCCGTTGCCGGTTCCACCGTCACCATCGAAGCCAACGTCACCGGAAGTCCGAACAGTTTCCGCTGGTATCGCGACGGAGTGCCTCTGCCCGCCGCCTCCTATTTCCTTGGCTACAACAAGGCCATCCTCACGATCGTGGGTGTGACACCGGCGGATGCCGGTTCGTATCAACTGAAGTGGACCAATCCGATCAGCGGTGCCGGTGAAACCGTCCCCGCCACCTTGACCGTTACCGACACCTATACGCGTTGGACGGCGGCGACGGACATTTTTCCTCCCAACATCGACCCCATTCCCTTGCCGGGAGAAATCATCACCAATGCGGCCTCGTTTACCCTCAAGGCAGGCGGCTTACAGGCATTCGATACGTTGAATGAAGAGACCGGCTATACCTGGGGCGATACTTCGTTTTACCGGTATGAGCAGGTCGCCGGTGACTTTGACAAGCGGGTCCGACTGGTCAGTCTGACCACCGATCCGGTCAGCGAAGAGATCAATCTCTTTGCTCGCGCCGGGCTGATGTTGCGTGAAAGTGCCAACGCCAACACGCCGACCCTGGAGATCTTTGCGGCCAACCCGACGTCCGCTTCGGGCAACCTCGTACGGGTGGCGGGCCGCGCTCTGGTGAACCAAGTCTATTCGCAAACGCTCAGCCGAAATTACCCGGGCGTCCTAGATAATCTTCCCAATCAATGGCTGAGAGTTCGCCGGGTTGGTAATACCTTCTCGTTCTATGTCGGAACCAACGGCACCGCCTGGACCCTGATCGCCGAGCAATACCAATCCCTTCCCTCCACCGTGCTGTTCGGCGCATTTGCCTCCCCAGATGATGCGAGCGGTTTCAGCTATGCCGTGGCTGAATTTGCCGATTATGGCGATGTGCTCCCGGAAGATACCACGGCGCCGATCCTTATTTCGGGAGGCACGCTCGATGGGCAGTGGGTGGGCCTGAAGTTCTCGGAACCCATCAATTCGATCAGTGCCGGTAACGTCGCGAATTACAGCATCAGCGACGGGACGATCACCAGCGCCCAAACGGGCATCAGTCCGAACACGGTTTATCTGAAAGTGTTCGGCCTGACCGCCGACAGTTTCACGGTCACCGTAACCGGCGGGGTCGTGGATCTGGTAGGCAATCCGGTCGTCCCGGGCTCCACAGTGACCGTCAAAACGTCGGCCTGGACCATCACCGACATTGGCATCATCCAGAATCCAGCGGCACGTCCCACCGTGGGGGATGATCCCTACGTGATCGGTCAGTCGGTGGCCATTTCGTCGGACACGAACCCAGAAATCGAGCATGTGGGCGGTGGATCCAACGGTTATGATCCGGGAGATTTTCTGCATTACCTCTATCGATCCTATACTGGCGATTTCGACGTCGTGGTGGCGGTGGAACGGTTTGACCGGCGAGGTATTGCCGGCGGTTATGCCAACGGTGGTATCCATGTCCGCTCTGCGCTCTATTTCGAAGATGCGGTCACGGACGCCGATCGCACCAAGGTTAAAAATTATGTCAACGTGACCTACTACGAGGCTTCGCCGGCCGGGCGCCCCGCGATTGAGCTCTTCCGGAATGAGGACGGTGGCAATTACGGCCTCGGCCAGACCGACTTGAACATCAACAACGAGCTGGACGGGGTAGTAGGCTACTTCGGTAGCTTAATCGGCGGCGACGCCGCGGGCAATCCCATCGTCAATGCCTCGCCCACCGTGGCCCGGTGGTTGCGGATGACCCGGGTGGGCGACACGTTTACGGCGTCCTACTCGTACGACGGCGTCAACTGGCATGAGCAAACAAGAGGGGAAGATACGCCCGTTCCGACCCTTCCGGCCACGGTGCTGGTCGGCTTTGGGTTCCAGAATGATACCGGCTACGGCACAACCTATGCAGGCAACGGGACGTTCATTACGGACGATGACGGCAATCGGGTATGGACCCAAAACAGTTCCAATTACGGTGTGCTGCGAACCACTCACTTCGGTGATTTTGCCACGGCATTTCCCATCACTCCGCCAACCTTGAACGTGGAGTTAGGCGAGGGCGGCACCGTGGTTTTGACCTGGACCGGCACGGGTTGGTCGTTGCAGTCAGCCACTTCGTTGAATGGCACCTTCGGGCCATCGGGCCTGCCGGTCAACCCGGTTGACGGTGTCAACACGGTTGTCGTTACGCCAACAGAGACTACTCAGGGGTACTACCGACTGTCCCAATAAAAGGACAGTCTTGGGTGAGGGGGGGCAGCCTTTGGCTCGCCCCCCCTTTTTTTTGTTTTTTTACTTCAGCACGTTCGCCGGATAAGCCCTTGAGGGGAGATCAGGCCCCGGGGCATGCAGCGTGAGTCTGACAAAACGAGTCTCCGGACATTACGACGAGCAACCCCGCAACAAAACGA
>CAYYSX010000383.1:0-5075 GCA_964474315.1 uncultured Verrucomicrobiota bacterium
CGGTGGGCTATTTCCGGTCCTCCCTCCGGGACTGCAATAAACTGAGATGCGCCCGTCACAGACTCGCGCTCCGCCAGATTCGCGTGGGCCGCGAGGAAACTGGACCACGGAGGAGCGGCGAGTACGGAGAAGAGAACCGGGAAAGAATTCAGCCCCGAGAAGAGGAGGAGACAGAGGGGCTGAGTCCGGAGGCTGGAGTTTGAGCTTTGAACTTTCGTTCCCCGGCGGCAACGGCAGCCAGGAACCCCAGACTCCGAACGTTGACGGGTCCGCCGCGGATGCGGCCTGATTTGCGGGCCGCATTATGGAGAGCTTGCTGAACCTGATCACCACCGACGATCCCGACCTTCGTAACCAGTCGCTGGACGCGCGTTGTGCGACGGCCAGCCGGGAGGAGTTGCTCGCCGCCACGGCGGAACTGGATGCCTTTCGCCGCCGTGCCGCTAACCTCTATGACCAGGTTCGGACGCTGTTTTTTCTCTACGCCATTCACCGGTTCCATCTGCCGCGCACACTGGAGTCGGGCGGTTCGCTGGTCCCGTTCCACGGTTTTGAACACTTGTTGAACCGTCGTTTCGAGGAGGCCATCGACGCGTTTCTATCCCTCCAGTCCGCCCAGGGACCGAGCGACGGGCTCTGCTCGGCCCTGGCGTCCGCTTATCATCGGCTGGCGTTTCAGACCCTGGCCGACCAGGTTCGGCGTAGCGTTCGAACCGTGCGCGGCAATCAATGGATGTTTCGCATGGGGCATCCGGCTGACCAGCCCCTGCGCCTCCGTCCTGAGTTGCGGCAGAAGGCGGCCGACGACACCTATCCGATTCTTCGCGAGCTGACGCCGGTACGCATGGATCTCACCCATTCTGCCTGGTCAGATATTTTCTTTCTGGGGATGGACTATCCGGAGGGCGCGAAGGTGCTGAACATCTCGGTGGATCTCGGCGTGCATGGTCGGGATGCGGCGCCCCGGCCGCCCGTGAGCGCCTGGCTACGGGTCATTGAAGAGCCGGTGTTGCGGCTGACTTCGGTGGATTTGGGATGCACGGCGGACCTGCACGCGCTGGCCGATGTGTTCGATTTTGCGAAGGATTACCTGGGACTGCTCAAGGCTGCGGTCATTGCGGCGGGATTGGTGCCACCGGGGATCGAGGGTTCCGGGCAGTCGTTGGCGGACCTGCTGGCGCAGGTGGTCGGGCCGGGGTTGGGCTTGGAGGTGGTTTCTTGTGTGAACGACATTCCGAAGGGTTCCCGGCTGGCCGTGAGCACGAACCTGTTGGGGTCGTTGATCGCCGTCTGCATGCGGGCCACCGGACAGACCAGCGGAGAAGGAGGAGGAGGGCCGGCTTCCAGCCGGTCCGGCCCGTCGAGCCAGGCTGGCTTGACCGGCCCGTTGTCCGAGGAGGACCGCCGGATCGTGCTCGCGCGGGCGCTGCTCGGAGAATGGTTGGGCGGATCCGGCGGCGGCTGGCAGGATTCCGGCGGCGTCTGGCCGGGCATCAAGCTCATCACCGGCGTCGCGGCGTCCGAGGGCGATCCGGAGTTCTCGGTGTCCCGTGGGCGCTTGATGCCCGCTCACCAGGTGTTCTCGCGGGAGGTCATTCCCGAATCGGCCCGTCAGGCCCTGATGGATTCGCTGGTCGTGGTGCATGGCGGCATGGCGCAAAACGTGGGGCCTATTCTGGAAATGGTGACGGAGAAATACCTCCTGCGTAGCGCGGCGGAATGGCGGGGACGACAGGAGGCGCTGGGCGTGCTCGACGAAGTGATCTCGGCGTTGCAGCGCGGCGACATCCGGGCTCTGGGCGCCGCTACGACCCGCAACTTCCGCGGACCGATTCAGGCCATCATTCCGTGGGCTTCGACGGCGTTCACCGAGCGGTTGATCGTCCGCTGTGAGGAGGAGTTTGGCGCGGACTTCTGGGGGTTCTGGATGTTGGGCGGAATGTCGGGCGGCGGCATGGGGTTCATCTTCGCGCCCAGCCGCAAACGCGAAGCGCAGGACTGGTTGCAGGCGATCATGATCGAGACCAAGCGGGAACTGCAGCACGCGTTGCCGTTCGCGATGGATCCGGTGGTGTTCGACTACGCCATCAACGAGCAAGGTACCTGCGCCGATCTGCTGACTGGTCCGGAGGCACTCCTGCCGCCTGGCTATTACGCCCTGACGATTCCGAGTCTGCTGCGGATGGATCCGAAGAAGCTGCCACCCGTACGGAGGCTGGAACTCGACAAGTTCGGCGCAGCGGCGAGGAACCGGCCGGAGCTAGGAGCGATGGTGCAGACGCTCTTCGATGTCCTCCTGCCACGAAACCGTTCCGAGCGCTCCGGCGGGGACACGCTTCACGCGCTGCTGGAGCGAAATGGTTTCGACCGAGCCCAACATGAGCAAATCCGGGCCGACCTGAAGGAAGGGCGCATTGGACTCGCGCAAAACCGTCTGCGCCCCGATACGCAGATCGAGGATGTCCTGCCGGACGATGTGGTATGCGGGCAGGCCTCCAGCAAGCGTGGCCGGGCAGGCGGGAAGCCGGCCCTCCTGCCGCGCGAACGCGGCGAGGCCGCCTTGCGTCAGGGCGAAGTGGCGATCGTTACCTTGGCCGCAGGCGCGGGTTCGCGCTGGACGGGAGGCGCCGGTACCTGCAAGGCGCTTCATCCCTATGCCAAGCTGGCCGGCCGACACCGCACGTTTGTCGAAACCCACATCGCCAAATCCCGCCGTGTCTCCCGCCGGTTCGACCAACCTCTGCCGCACCTCGTGACCACCAGCTATGCGACGCATCAGCCCATCGCCGAATTCCTTCAATGCGCGGATAACTATCATTACCAGGGGCCGCTGTTGCTCTCTCCCGGACGAAGTGTGGGTCTCCGGCTGATTCCGACGGAACGGGATCTACGCTTCCAGTGGGAGGAAATGCCGCAGCAGGTTCTCGATGTTCAGCAGCAGAAGTTGCGGGATCATCTGCACACCGCCCTGATCGACTGGGCGCGTCAGGCCGGGGAAGCCAGCGATTACACCGACAACGTCCCACTACAATGCCTTCATCCGGTCGGTCACTTTTTCGAGATTCCCAACCTGCTGCGCAACGGCGTCCTCGCCCGGCTGCTGACGGAACGCCCGCAGTTGCAACATCTCCTCCTTCACAACATCGACACGCTGGGAGCCGACGCCGATCCCGAAGTGCTGGGGCTGCATCTGGAAAGCGGTGCCTGCCTGACCTTCGAAGTGATCACGCGACGGGTCGAGGACCGCGGAGGTGGCCTGGCGCGGGTCAACGGACGGCCGCGGTTGGTGGAAGGTCTGGCCATGCCCCGCGAAGAGGACGAGTTCCGCCTGAGTTACTACAACTCCATGAGCACCTGGATCCATCTCGACCGTTTTCTTGAAGCACTGGGGCTCACCCGAGCGGACGTGCTGGCCGGAGGTCAAGGGATCGACCGGTCCGGTCCGGCGAATCCCTCGGCCGCCCCCACCCCGGCGCAGAGCAAGATCACGACGGCCATTCGCAACCTGGCGGCCAAACTCCCCACCTACGTCACGCTCAAGGAAGTGAAGAAGCGCTGGGGACACGGCCAGGAGGACGTCTTCCCCGTGGTCCAGTTTGAAAAGCTCTGGAGTGACCTGACCGCGTTGCCCGAAGTGGACTCCCGTTTTGTGGTGGTGCCCCGGCTGCGGGGTCAGCAGTTGAAAGATCAAGCCCAGTTGGACGGCTGGCTGCGCGACGGTTCGGCGGCGTATGTCGAGAGCCGGTGCGCCTGGGAGTGAGCCCGGAACTCCGGCCGTGGTCTCGCCGCCGCCGCCACCTCATTCCCCGGTCAAATCGCGGAGTTTCTGCGACGCCCGGCCGGAATCGATCACTTCGCCGGCGAGCTCCCATCCTTCGGTGATGCTCCCGGCTTGCCCGGCCGTCAACAGCGCGGCGCCGGCATTGAGCAACACGGCGTCCCGCTTGGGTCCTCGCTCGGCTCCAGATAACACCTGCTTCACGATGTGGGCATTGGTCGCCGCATCGCCCCCGACCAGATCGGACAAGGTGGCGGATTGCAGGGGAAAATCGGCCGCGGACCACCGGGACTGGCTGAACCCGCGGTCCTGATGAAACTCGGCCAGGGTGTTGTCACCGAGCGTGCTGAATTCGTCGAGGTACGCGTGCCCTTCCACGGCGGTGGAAGGAACTTCTCCGCAGACCACCAGGGCCCGGCGCAGGCCCAGCGACTGGAGCGTTTTCGCCACGGGCTCACACACGGCCGGACGCGGCACGCCGACCAACTGAGCGGTGGGGCGGGCGGGATTCATCAGCGGTCCCAGAAAATTGAACAGGGTCCGTTGTCCGCGTTGGGCGCATAACTGGCGCGCCGGGGCGATGTGTTTGAAGGCCGGGTGAAACCGGGGGGCGAAGAGGAAGGCAAAGCCATGCCGCGCCAGTGACTCCGCCACCTCGTCCGGGCTTTGCTCGATGGGGACCCCCAGCGCTTGTAACACGTCGGCGCTGCCGGCCTGCGAGGTAATGGCGCGGTTTCCGTGCTTGGCCACCACACATCCGGCGGCCGCACAGATCAGCGCCACGGTGGTGGAGATGTTGAACGTGTTCAGCCGGTCGCCGCCCGTCCCGCAGACATCGAGGATTTCGCCCGCGCGCAACGGGGCACTGAGCGGAACGGGCTCGGACAAGGCCCGCAATTCCCGAACGAAATAGGTGATTTCTTCGGAAGTTTCTCCTTTGGTGGCCAGCGCGGCCAGAAATTCGGCCTTCTCCTCCACGCCGACTGAAGGGTCGGTCAGGGCCCGCACGGCTTTGGCCACGGCCTGGGCGTCGAGGTGGGCAGACTCTTTTAGGCGGGTCGTCAGATCAGCGAGCATGGAAGGAGACTGCCGGAGGAGTGGGGCCAACGGAATTCCGATTCGCGATTCGCTGGCAAGGGATGGCACGCTGCCTCGCCCACGGCCGCCGTGGCGCGGCCGGAAGCTAAGAAGGCGCCTGGGGATCCGGAGCCCCTCTTGAATCTGTGCTGACCGGCAGGAGCGCGGGCGGCTCGCCCGCCGAACACCTCCAAGGGAAGCTCCAAGCTCCAAGCTCCAA
>CAYYSX010000384.1:0-4997 GCA_964474315.1 uncultured Verrucomicrobiota bacterium
ACCAACGGACAGGCGCCCGTCGTGCTGGAGAAGCTGGCCGCGGCGCTGGAGCGGGATCCCCACAACGCCCGCCTGCTGTACGACCACGGCGTGACCGCTTATGCCGCCGGGCAGTATGAGGAGGCCCTGGTTTCGCTGGATCGGGCCGAGGCGTTGGGCCGTTCCCGCGTGGCGCGCAAAGCCCGGTTCCAGAAAGGCAACGCCGAGTTCAAACTGGGTGAAGCCACACAGAAGACCAACCTGGAGGAAACCATCGCGCGTTGGCGGGAATCGTTGCGGCAGTTCGCCACGTTGATCCGCGAATCCAACGATCCGGAGCCCGAGGCGAATTTCAAATACGTCCGGCACCGGCTGATGACCGTCTTATTGAGCGACGCGAAGCGGAACCTGGACGAAGCGAACCGTCCCAACGCCCCGCTGCCGCAGAAGCTGGAGAAATTACGCAATGCGTTCGAGCGGTACACCGCCGCCCAGGAGACCGACCCTTCCAATTCTGAGGCGCAAGCCGGCGAGCAGGAGTCCCGTAACCAACTGGCCGACGCCCTGATGAAGGAAGGCACGCGTAAATCGCAGACCACCCGCCTGGTCCAGCCGCGTCCCAACGAGGCGCCCATTCCCCGGCCGGACTTCAAAGAGATCGAGGAAGGCGTGGCCATGATCGAGGATGCGGCACAACTCCGGCCGGAGGATCCCGACATCCAGGAGGCCTTGGAGCAGAGCCGGCAGCGTCTGGCCGACGCCCTGACCTTCAACGCGCGCATTCTCATGGCCCAGGAACTGCAAATGCCCTGGCCGAAGGAGAAGCTGGCGGTGCTGCGCATGGCCAAGGAACAGGTGGAGAAGGCGCTGGACAAAGTCCCCGAGCACCAGCCGGCCCAGGAAACGCTGGAAGCGGTCAATCGCCGGCTGGCCCAGGTCATGGAAGACCAGGCCGACCAACTGGCGGACCAAGCGGAGCATCACAGCCTGGAGCAGAAGACCCAGATGTTGAGCCACGCGCTGGACTTTTATCAGCAGGCCGGCGAGCTGCAGCCCGAGCAGGCGCAACTGCAACAGAAAGCCGATCAGACCCAGGACCGGCTGGAAGAGGCGCTCGAAAAATTGGCGGACCGCTTGATGCAACAACCTCGTCGGGAGTCCCTGGAGCAACAGGCCGCGCGGCTGGAAGGGGCGGAACAGGCCCTGAGCCAATTGCAAGGACTCGAGCCGTCGGAGGGCACCGAGGGGAAACTGCAGCAAGTCGGGGAACAGTTGGACGGGGTCCGGCAGAAACTGGCCGAGCAAGGGAAGCAACCCATGCCCTTTCCTGGCGGGCAGCAGCCGCAGATGGCGCAGCAGCCCCAAGGACCGATGGGACCGCCGATGGATGCGCCGCCGAAAGTGAATACCCCGGGGGCCAAGGGAGCCTGGCAGTCGCCGTTGATGAACCGGGCCCAGGATTATTGACCGAGGCGCTGTGCTGCCGGTCCTTTGGTTTGATCTCCTCGGGGTCGCCACCACACCGCCGCCTGAATGGGACCGGTGCCTGAGGGAGGCCTGCCGCGCCGCGGCGGTCCCGTGCTCCACGCGTCGCGCAGGAACGCGGCGGTGCCTCCATCCAGAAACTGAGGTACGCCCCTTCTCGTTCGTGTTCTGATTTTTCTGTTGCAGAACCCAAGCCCGCAGCGGGACAAGTTGCCGGTGAATTCTGATGCCTCCCCAACGGCCCCTTCTTCTTCCCGACGTTCCTCTCCTCCTTATTCTGCGCCGCACTTCGGCGGTCCGTCCTCGGTGGAGGAAAGTGAGACGTCCGCCCGGAATTGGGCTCCCTCTCCCCGATCGTCTCCGCCGTTTTCCCACCTGCTCCATTCTCCTCCCAAGAGCTCGTCCCGACCGAGTTCCCCTCCGCGTCCTTGGATCCAGTCACACGAAGAGCGGAGCCCGTGGATGGAACGGCTTCTGATTTTGACGTGCCTCACCTCGTTGGCGACCAATTTGGTGACTCTCGCCGTGGTCCTCTGCGCCGTGGTCGTGCTGATCATTGCCTTGATCAACTCCTGATCAGGGCTGGAGATAGCGCCGAGGTCCGGACCGCATCCCTTCCCGTGTTCCAAGACGATGGCATGACCACCACGCGATCGTAGAACTGGTAACCACTTCTGCCATGATCCTGAATGCCACCTGTCACCTCTCTTACACCAACGACGCCGAGGTTCCGGTTATTTTCATGCTCCGCCCGCGCAGCGGCTGGGCGCAATGGATCATGGAAGAAATCTACCAGGTCGCCCCCCGGGTGCAGATGGTGGAATTCACCGATCTGTACGGCAATCTCTGCCAAAGGCTCGTCATGCCGCCCGGGGACTTCGAGGTGTCCATCCAGGTCCGCGCCGACGTGCCGGACGAGGTGGATGTGGACTGGGAAGCGCCGGTGCTGCCGGTTCCGGCGCTTCCGACCGATGTGCTGCATTACCTGCTGCCCAGCCGCTATTGCCAATCCGATCAGATCCACGGAGCGCTTGGGCCGATCCGGGGGACGGAAACCCAGGACTACCGAAGCGTGGAAGCGATCCGGGCTTGGATCCATCGCCACATCAAATATCAATACGGCACCAGCGATGCCTCCACCTCCGCGCTCGACACGGCTAAGAGCCGACAGGGTGTCTGCCGTGACTTTGCCCACCTGGGCATTGCCTTGTGTCGCAGTCTCAATATTCCCGCCCGCATGGTCGTGGGATTCCTGCATGAACTCGACCCGATGGATTTGCATGCCTGGTTCGAAGCCTATCTCAACGGCCGATGGTTCACCTTCGACGCCACGCAGAACCAACCCCGCGGCAACCGCATCGTCGTTGCCTACGGACGTGACGCCACGGACGTGGCCCTCGCCACTGCCTTTGCCCCGTTCAAACTCAATTCGATGAAGGTCACCGTAGCCGCTGTTGGAACCGGACTCGTAGCTACCGAGGCGTCCTGACTCCCCTTTTCTCGGTTTCAGCCTCGAGGAGCTCCAACCGGGGAACTTGGGGGTGCGACAGATGCCCTATCCCCCACGCCCAACTTCCCGTAGTTGAAGACGAGCGCGCATCGGGTGTAGATTCCGTCCATGTACCTCATCGCGATGGGACCTTTTCATGGGAAGCTGATGCATCATCTGCCGTCTGATTCGGTCGGGATTGCTCGATCAAAGGTCCGCAGCGGATCCGGCAAAGATCGGATCTGGGAATACTCTCTGCTCCTGGCGACCGGAAAACGGACACCCTTCTTCCTCGGGACCGAATTTCAAAAGCCCTCACGCGATCAAGTCATGGCGTTCGTGGCCAAACAGACGCAAACGAAAGCGGAGCGAGCGCGGTCAGCCGCCCAGTCACGGCGCCGCCCGCGGCGACCAGAGCCGGGTTCGAAGACTGGGCCGACGCCGCCGGCGCCCGGACGGGATCGCCTGCCACCCCGGACCCGATTGCCGCCGACGGGATCGTAGCATTCATGGCGCTGAAGACGTCGCCCGGCAGGGTGATGGAGTGTTTGGGTGAGCGCCACGGTTTGAGCAACGCTGCTTCCGGCCTTTGAACTCCAAGGCGAAGTGGACCCAAGAACTGATCCAGTCTTGGGGGTCCACTTTATTCTTTCCCAAGCCGATCTGGATCGACTCACCGGCAATCACGACCCGACCCAGGAGTGAGGTAGCCGATTAAGCGGAAGGTGTCGCTGTGCCAGGGCCGATTTCCTCGACGGCGAGCTCGAGTTTCGCCCCTTCATACGGGCCGCGCCCCGGCAGCGAGAGGGTCCCGACGGCCACCAGATTGACCTCATTGGCCCAAGCCTGGCCTTCGAAGACAATGGTCTTCACCCCGTCCTGCGGAAGGCTACCGGAGGATGAGGGCTTTTCGGGCGGCCACACTGGAGGCTCCTCTGATTTCGTTCGGCATCAGTCTGTCCGTACTCGGAAGCCGCCCTGAAACATCTGAGGCAACACGGCTCACCTTTAGAATCCGTAGCTGACCATGGCGTGTCAGTTCGAGTCGCCGACAGGCTGCAGCGCGCGCGTTGCGCCTGATGTCTCCCGCAGTCATCTCTTCCCGTTGCAGAATTCCAAACACCGAATCATGGAGACTGAGTTCACCGGTACAGCGATCCGTGAACGCGCGGATGCCACGAACGGCTTCACCGGTTCTCGCGGCGGTGATGGGTGGCGTCCGTCATGGCGGAGTCCGGCGCGCGCCAGACCAACGTGCGGGTTTCGGGCTGGTGCCCGTAGCCCATCGTGACCAGCAGCGCGTTGCCATCCGGAGAAAACGCCAGGGAATTGACGGTGCGTTCCACGGGCAGTCGTGCGACTTCGCGCCCGGTGGCCACGTTCCACAATCTCACGAAACGGTCCTCCGAGGCGGAGGCGATGGTTCGCCCGTCCGGTGACACCTCCAGCGCGTTGATGCCCTCGCGGCTTCCTTTCAAGACGGCGACCGCCTCCCTGGTCCGCAAATCCGATCCGGCAACGGAAGCCGGCGGGTCATCTGAAGTTCTGGAACGCTCCAGTATTGGGCTTCCAATGGACCCTGGGAATCAAACTGAAGGGTCAGCAGCAGATTGGTGTCAGGCAGAAAGCCGAGTGGAAAATGGGCGCGCGTGGGTCCACCCGCCCGAAGGAGGCCAGGCCACTCGAGGCAAGTGACCATTCCGGTCGGCGAGGCGGTCACCAACCAACTGAAGATGGGTCAACGTGTGCAGCAACGTTCCGTTGGCGGAATGCCACAGTTTGACGGTGTCGCGCCAGGACCCGGTCGCCAGTTGTGTCCGCCATCCGGGGAGAAGGTGGCGAATCCACCGGATTCCGGCAGGCGGCGCACCAGGTGGGCAAAGCAGCGTCACCCTGCCGCTCGACGCCGCCCCTCGTTTCTTCCGGCTGCGTCTTTGAGAGCGGGTGGGACAAAGCTGATAGAGGGATGAGGGATAGAACCTCACCCCTCCGAACCGGACGTGCGGATCTCCCGCATCCGGCTCTCCGGTCGGTGGGGTCTGAC
>CAYYSX010000385.1:0-4972 GCA_964474315.1 uncultured Verrucomicrobiota bacterium
ATGAACTCCATCTCGCCGGTAACGCCTTTAGACGCCCGCAGGATGTGTTCGAGGTCGGAGCGTTTCATAGCGCAGGAGAATCTTCAGGCGTTCGTCCTGCGGCATGAGAATTGCAAATGGACTGCTATGCCGCAGGCGGACCGCGTCCTCGCCACGGTCCGCTAGCACGTCAAGAACCCCGGCCAGCCCCCGAGCCTGGATCAGATCCAACCATTCGGCGAGGGCATCCTTGGAATGGACCGAGTAATCCGGATCCGCCAGCCGCTGCTCAATCCAGAGCACAACACGGTTGAGCGCACCGGGCTCCCGCTGCAGAACCTCCGAGATGACCTGATGCATCTCGTAGGACCGCTCGTCGATGAGTTGGTGCCAGTTCACTGGACCAAGAAATCAGGAAGCACGAACAGGCGCAATGCCCATGCACAGAAGGGATTTGCGATTTGCGATTGCCGATGGAGGCGAAAGCCGGCCCCCATAAGTCGGATAGCTGACCATGGAGCAAGGACCGCGGCCCCATCAAACGTCACACACCTTCGCGGCATGACGTAGCGCCAGCGCCTTGTCCGGCCAGGTGGGAATGAATTCCTGCGCGACGTATCCGGAATAGCCCAGGTCCAACAGCGCTCGCATCACGGCCGGGTAGTTCACTTCCTGGGTTTCATCCAGTTCGCCCCGCCCGGGAACACCCGCGGTGTGAATGTGTCCGATCACATCCCGGTGTTGCCGCAGCCGGCGGATCACGTCGCCATCCATAATGGCGACGTGATAGATATCGAAGAGCAGCTTGAACTGGGGAGAACCCACCTGCCGGACGAGGTCCGCGCAGAAATCCACATGATCTCCCAAGTAGCCCGGGTGCCCCTTCATGGGATGGGTGTCATCGCGGCTGTTGAGATGTTCGAGGCAGAGCGTGACCCGTTTTTGCTCGGCGTACCCGATGACCTGCTTCCAGGCCTCCACGCAGTTCTTCGCCCCTTCCTCGGTACTGAGACCGGGCTCCCGCATGCCGGTGAAAGTAATGACCCGGGAGCAGCCGAAGGTCACCGCGACGTCGATGCCTTCGCGGAGGGAGCGGATGACCTCCTCATGATACGCCCGATTGCAGGGTCCTTTGGTGAAGCCATGGCTTCCGACCAGCGAAATCTCCAGGCCCAGTTCGCGAATCATTGGATAATGCTCCCGACCCACCCCTTCCATCGCCACCAAGCCAATGTCCTTACACAGGCGCGCCAACTCCGGAGTCGGCATGGGGTTGAACGTCCAGCCCATGATGGACTGGCGGATGCGTCCTTGGCGGATTTGGAAGTGAGGATCGGCCTCCGCGCGGGGGAGTTGAGCCAGGGTTTTCTGGGGGAGCAGCGATCCGGCGACACCGGCCGCGGTGGCCACCTGCAATGCGCGTCGGCGCGAGACGGAGTGGGGTTTGGATTCGGGCATGGCGGAGCAGGTTGGGGATTTGCGATTTTGGATTGGCGATTTGCGATTGGGTCGTAGGTCAAGTGGCAGTGAAGTACGGAAGTTGAAGGAAAGAAACGCGTCCTCGGTTCAGCCGGCCAAGTTGTTATTCATCACGCTCTACGCTTCACGCCGTCCCTCACCGCGTTCCCGTATGCTTCGTTTCCACCCGATACAACTTCGTCTTCGAACGCAGGAACAAACTGTTCTCGGCCACGGCGGGTGAGGCCATGAAGCCGTCGCCCAAGGCGCTGGTGCCGAGGACCCGAAACTCCCGTCCCGCGGCCAGCACGGTGGTCTTGCCGGATTGGTCGAAGAAGTAGATCCGGTCCCCCGCCACCAATGGGGAAGCGGAAAATTCGCCGCCCAGCCGTTCGCTATAATGGATTTTCCCGCTGAGCGCGTCCATGCAAGTCAGGATGCCATTGTCAGCCACCATATAGACTTCGTCGCCCACCAGGACCGGGGACGGCTTTTGCGGTGCCTGGCGAGCAACTTTCCAAGCGACATGTGTGTCGGAGACGTTGCCGTTCCCGCCAGGGCGAATGGCCCAGAGTTCGGGCTTCATGAAGCCGGTGGCAAGAAACAGGAGGCCGTGGCCGTACACCGGACGCGTCACGTTGGAGAAGCCCGGCACATCGACCCACCACAACTCCTTTCCCGTGGCGGGATCGAATCCACTGAGGCGGAACGCGCCCATGCTGATCAGTTCGTCGCGTCCGTTGACTCGGACGACCGTGGGCGTGTGGTACGCCTTCTTCAGGTCGCCCACCTTGCCTTCGAGGTCGGCGCCGTTGCTCCGCTCGGTACGCCACAACGGCCGGCCGGTGCGCCGGTCCAAGGCGGTCACATAGCGATGCACCGTGCCGTCACAGTTCAGAATGAGTTGGTCGCCATGAAGGATGGGCGAACTGCCCGGCCCGTTGCCCCCGTGGTCATGCGGCAGGTCGGTGTTTTTCCACAAAATCTTGCCGGTCCGGCTGTCCAGCGCGGCGGCGCCATACATGCCAAAGAAGAAGTACACCCGCCCGTCTTCGATCACCGGCGTCGGCGAGGCATGACTGTTCAGCATATGAATCGGCTCGGGCGCCTCGACTTGGAATAGCTCCACGTCATGAAGCAACGTCCCGGACCGCCGATCCACGCTCACGGCGCGGAGCGAACGGCCTTCGTCCGTCGCGGTGGCCATCCAGATGCTCTCATCCCAAATCACTGGCGAGGACCATCCGGTGCCGGGAATGTCCACCTGCCACGCTACGTTCTCCGCTTCGGTCCAGGTCAGCGGAAGCTGCCGCGAGGTCGTCTGTCCATCCCCCTCCGGCCCGCGGAACTGGGGCCAGTGATTGGCCACGACACCTCCAGAGGCGGCCAGGGCAAGCAGGACGGGAAGAAAACACCGAACCATGCCGGTGATCGTGCGGCGTCCGGAGCCGCAGGGAAAGGCAATTGAACCGCCGAGCCTGGGTCGTCGGGAGCCTGGAAGAGGGTTCCATGATACGTTGACAGCCTTCCGGGCCGTTCAGTACCTACCAGCCCCTTGGGTGAAACGGACCGCCCGCGGACGCCAGCGCGGGGAATACTTTCCGCCGACACCCCTTTGAACCACGCCCGATGACCAAGCCCCTTCGCGCTGACGAAGCCGTCCTTCCCGCACCACGGGACACCCCGTTGATTGAAGCCCGTGGTCTGGTCAAACAGCTCGGCGGCCAGCGCGTCGTGGATGGCGTTGATCTGGTCTGCCACGCCGGCGAAGTGGTCGGGCTGCTCGGACCCAACGGCGCGGGTAAGACGACCACGCTGCGCATGTGCTACGGATTCCTCCGTCCCGATGCGGGCCGGGTCCGCATTGCCGGCCACGACCTGACCACTGCCGGAGACGAGGCCCGGCGGGCGTTGGGCGTCTGCACGCAGGACGACACGTTCGACGGCGATTTCACCGTACGCGGGAATCTGCAACAGACGGCCCGCTACTATCGGCCGGGCATCACCGACCTCGCCGCGCGGATCGACGAGTTATTGGAGCAGTTCGGCCTGGCCGAATACGCCGACTACAAACCGGACACGCTTTCGGGGGGATACAAGCGCCGGCTGATGATTGCACGGGCGGTGGTGCATGGGCCTCAGGTGGTGTTTCTGGACGAGCCCACGACCGGGCTCGATCCGGAAGCGCGGGTGGGGGTGTGGGAGCTGGTGGCCCGGTTGCGGGCGGCGGGCTTGGCGGTGGTGCTGACCACTCATTATATGGAGGAGGCGGAACGCTTGTCCGACCGGTTGGTCGTGCTGCAGGGAGGCAAGGTTCGGGCTGCCGGTACCACCCGAGAGTTGTTGGGCGACGTGGTCGGCGAGCATGTCGTCATCCTGCCCTCCGCCACTCCCGGCGCCGATCGGGTGATGGCGTGGCTGCGCGAACGGGGCTCCCGTCCGTCCGTGGTGTTGGCCGAATGGCACTTTGCCCTGGATGGCGAAGGGTTGGCCGCCTTCGTCGCCGTTTTTTCCGAACTGCGCTACGAGGTGCGTCCCCCGACGTTGGACGATCTGTTTCTCGCGCTGGCCCGGGAGGAACGGAGATCATGAACGGGAATGTCTTCCGACCGGCCTTCCACTGGCAAAGCCGTGCGGTGCTGGGCCGGCATGTGCGGGTGCATATCCGGAACTGGCATACGGCGGCGTTGCCACCGGTGTGTGAACCGCTGGTGCTGCTGCTCGCCTTTGGGGTGGGACTGGGCCGGCAGATCGGCGAACTGCGTTGGGCGGGTGAGACGACCGACTATCTGACTTATCTCGCTCCGGGCATCCTGGCCTACACCGCCTTCATGACGTCCTTCTTCCAGTCGTTGTTCTCCGCGTTCATGCGGATGCGTTACCAGAAATCATGGGAAGGTCAGTTGACGACGCAAGTGCGGCTCGAACACGTCGTCTGGGGTGAAGCCCTGTGGGCCGCGACGCTGGCGACCGTTTATGCGGTGATTGTTTGCTTCGTGCTGGGGGGATTTGGTCTGGCTGGGGTACTAACGCTTCACTGGGTGTGGCTGGGTCCGGCGATACCGCTGTTGTTCCTCGGCGCGCTGGCATTTTCCGCGGTGGGGCTGCTGTTCACAGCCCTCCTGCCGAGCATCGATCACATCGGACTCCCGTTCTTTTTAGTCATTATGCCGATCGGATTTGCCAGCAATACTTATTTCCCGCTGCCCGACGTCCCTTGGTTGACGGCATTGGTTCAAGTCAATCCGCTCTACCATCTCGCCGAGGGACTCCGCTGGCTTCTGTTGGCCGGGACTCCCACCTGGCATCTCGCCGCAGCGACAGGTCTGTGCGGCATGCTTTTGCTGCTGCTAGTGCCACTCGATTTGCGGCTCCTGCGCCGCCGGGTGTTCGGAGACGTATAACAGCCGGGTCTCAATCGTTGCGAAAGTACCTTCACACTACTTGATGATGGCACGCCGGTGGCGCGATGAGAACACTGCACCAGACCACGGGCTTCAGCCCGCTTCACCGTGTGGAGTCAAGGCAGTCAGGA
>CAYYSX010000386.1:0-4970 GCA_964474315.1 uncultured Verrucomicrobiota bacterium
TTTTGAAGGTATTTGATGATAGCCTCCGTGCGGGACCGCGCGCCGAGCTTCTCGTAAACTTTCTTCAGGTGGGTGTGGACTGTCCAGGCGCTGATGCCCAGCACGCGGGCGATCTCCTTGTCCGTACTGCCGGTGCAGAGGCAGCCGAGGATGTCCTGCTCGCGGGAGGTGAGGGTCGAGGAGTCCTGTGTGCCATCGCCTTCGGGGGGAAATAGGAAGAGCCGCTGGACGTATCCGCAAATTCGTGCCTGCCACTCGGCGGGCGGTGGCGGTCCTTTACGCCACGCTCCGCGGATAGGCTCCAGCAAGCTTTCCGGCGGCCGCCGTCGAAAATAGTAACCGCCGGAGACTGCCGGCTGCGTGTAAAAGAGGTCGTCGCTACTGTTGTAAATCCGGTAGCTGACAATGGGTGAGTGCGGAAGGACGTCTTGCAGCGATTTTTGAGATCGGCCGGTGGCGAGGCCGGGCAACTGTCGGTTGAACAGCACGAGATCCACTGGTTGGCGTTTCAGGGAGGCGAGGGTGGCGGCAGCGGTGGCGAACTGGGCGGCGCAGGCGTAATCCGGCAGGCTGTTCAGCCAGTTTGACAGACAGACAAGGCCAATCTTCCCATCAGGCCGCAGGGTGGCGGCCGACGTTCCCGACGGCACACCTGACCCGAATGACGCCTCCTCCAATCATTGGGTTTGACATAACGGTTTACATTAGTGAACAAAAAGCGGCGTGAGCCGTCTCGATCAACTAGTCGCAGCCTTCTCCGTGAAGCGGCTCCCTGAACGGGGGTCTCGCCCGTGGATCCGCCCGCTCCGTGCGGTTCTGGTCCTGACCGCGATTTCCTCCCTGGGGATCGCCGCTCACGCGCAAAGCGTCGAAAACCAGCCACCGTCCGTGTCTGGGGGGATGATCAGTATGCCCTCCCGGATAACGTTGATGGCGTTTCCCAGCGACCAAGACGGCACGATTGAACGCGTGGAGTACTTCCACGACTCCCGGCTTCTGGGTTCGATTCACACGCCGCCCTATAATCTAACGCTTCGCCCGCTGAACACCGCTCCGATCAGCCTGAACTTTACCATGGTCGCGGTGGACAATCTCGGCGCCCGGAGCAGCCCGTATCCGATCGCCACGGGCGGAGCCGGGGGTTCGGTCCCAACAGATCTGCCCATCAAATCGGGGCTGCAACTTTGGTTGCGGGCGGACGCCGGCGTGGCCACCAACTTGAGCGCAGGCGTGACCGCTTGGCAGGATCAGAGTGACCGAGGCAATCATGCCGGCCCGCTGAGCGCCCCTTACCAACCCGACGGAACCGAAGCTGCCGAGTATATTTTCGATGGGGGCGATGGTCAGCCTCGGATCCGTTTTGATGGCGAGGATGACGCTTTGGAAATCGCCAACGATCCGAGTCTCCGACCCGGTCTCGACAACTGGACGATTTTTTGGGTGGGGCAGAACCTAACAACGACGGGCGATTGGGCGCCGATTATTGGGTCGAGACTCGGCGACGGCGAAGCGGACGAAGGTTGGGCCGTGGCGTTGGCGAATTCGAATCGCCTGACTAGCCATTTTGCCGACGGCGCAGCCGGCCACGGCTTTTCCCAGGCTCAGTCGGCTTCTTCGGCGTTGGCGGACGCCCTGCAAATCTGGCAGATTGAGGAAGATCGCGGAACGCAAACGACGCGATTCTTTTTCAATGGGAGCTCCGATGCGGTATGGGCGACCGCAATGCCGGCCGGGCCGGTGCATCCAACGGGCCCGATTCATCTTGGGCGCGACTTCAGCGGCGCCAATGATCGAAGCGCGGCCATGGATTTGGCTGAGCTCATCATCTTCAACCGAACGCTCGACGGGACGGAGCGGGAAGCGGTCACTGCTTACCTGGCGGATCGGTATAAAATCGCAGCGCTCGTGATCACCAATCAACCGCCCACAGTTGCTTTGGGCGCCCCGGCCAGCGGCGTGGAGTTGCTGTTTCGGCAACCCGCGACTTTGTTTGCGTCAGCCAGCGATGGCGACGGCGGGGTGACGCTCGTGGAGTTTTTTGCGGACGACCGCTCACTCGGCGTCGTCGGTCACACGCCGTTTCGTCTCACGACGACGAATTTGCCCGCGGGTGAACTGATCCTATCCGCTCGCGCTACGGATAATCAGGGCGCGGTAACGATCTCGGCTCCGATCCCGGTGACGGTCGTCGTTCCATTGAATCTGGGCTTCGCAGTTGAGGGCGGCGAATTAGTGCTGACCTGGAATGGCCCCGCCACGTTGGCAACGGCCGAAACATTGGTCGGCGAGTGGACTGCCATTCCGGAAGCCACCAGCCCGCATCGAGTTCCCCTCAGCGGAACCGAGCGGCTCTTTCGTCTGCAACAGCCGACCGGCATCGGCGATCCGACGGCTGGCGATTACGGGTACGATCCGACGGCGCCAGAAGACATTCCTTTGGCTATTCTGACCGACTCCTCCGCTCCCCCGATTTCCGCGATCGTCAGCACGAACTTTCTGCCGCCGGTCGGACGACAGGGGACGACCAACGCTCCCGGTTCGCCGGGAAGCTGCGCGGCTTGGGCTTCGACGTACGGCCTGGCGACTTTCACGGCGGCGAAACGAGGGAACTACTCGTCCACCAACTCATCTCAATGGGCGAGCCCCGCTTATTTCTATATCAAGGTCTTGGAGCAAAACGGGCTCGCCTCCAATGCGTGCAGCGGATCCCAGTTGGCGTCTTACTTCCATCGACTCGCGCAAGGCGGCGCGCCCTCGATGCAAACCGCTCCTTATGTCGCGAGCTGCACCAATTTATGGAGTGATTACGGCGGGCAAACCATCCCTTCGGATTCGGTCTTTGGGGTTACGAACATTGCGGCCGTGGCGATCACCAATCTCACGGCGATCAAGCGGATCATCGCTTCCAATCGGGTCCTCGCCTACGGGACTCGGCTTTACACAAGGTGGGGTGCGTATCAGGGCGAAGTCATGCCGTATGTGGGAACCGGCGTCATTGCAAAACAGCCCAACGGAAAGCCCGTCGGTCATTGCATGTTGATCATCGGTTACGACGACACCCAAGGCGCCATTTTGATCCAGAACAGCGAAGGGTCGAATTGGGGCGGCACAATCGACGGCAGTCCGCCCAACGCGGAACGCACCAACGCCGGCTATGTTTGGATGGCCTACGAAACGTTCACAGCATTGGCCCAAGGCCAGGCGTTCTTCCACGTGGAGCCGCAGTAGGTAGGCGCTCCGGGCGACATCGCTTTCCGCCCTCCGATACGAGGTTGCGGCGGAACTGGGAATCATCGGTAAGCTGGATCTCCAAAACCCGGGCGTAAATTGGGACCATGACCTGGGTGGGGCAGTTTGAATCATCGCCAACCAGGGCGCGCGTCGAATCTGGAGGCAGGCCTTCTGCCGATCGTCCAGCGCAAGCCGCCCCCCGAGTTCCAGGGCCGCAATGAAGTTAATGAAGCGTCAGTCAATCGCAGCGTCGGCTCTAGGGCGACGCCAAGCCAGAGATCACTCGGAAATAGGCGTTGCCAAGGGGTAAGGGTAGCCAAAGCGGCAGCACCGCGTTGGTCGCGACATTGCTCCATACACTTTGATCCATCGCCGACGCTGATTGGAGGACGTGCGGCGCCATTCCGCCGCTCCAAGAGATCCGAAGCATTTCGCCGCTTGCGGCGACGGTGACTTGCGCCGGAGGTTGGTAAACAATCCTTCGCGTCTCACTCACGGTTGTTATGCCTCCCAGCCCCGGGGCAAAACTGTGAGTGGTCCCGACGAAGACAATGTCATTCGTCAGATACGGGATGAGAAGAAGGTTGCTCAGGCTCCATGCGGCAGCGCCTTCGCCGAGGCCACTCTCCGTCGTTGTGATATTGGTCCAGCTCAACTGCGCGAGCGGCTCGCCCCAGAGCCGCGCGAAGCCGGATACGGACAGGGCGTCGACTCCCACGATCGAAACCGCCTCATTATGAGGAAGGCTGGTGATCTGAAGGTCAGGAGCCACCTGGGACGGCTGGCCCCTTCGCTGTTCGAAAGTCCATTCCACCAAGCCAGGGGTGGCCCACGCATTGGCCCAAATCTCGTGTCCGCCGCCGGCGTACTCGGTGTAAATCGGACGCCCGCTGGCCTCGCGGACTGCCTGCACCAGGTCTCTTGAGAAAACCACCGGCACATTGGCATCGGTCGCTGAGTGAAAATTCCAAATCGCGAGATCTTTGAGGTCGGCGGCGTTGAACGTCGATCCGCCGCCCGCAATGGGAATGGCCGCCGCGAAAAAGGGACGGCGGCGGCGAGGGAGTTCCCAACTCCCGAAGCCGCCCATGGAAAGCCCCGTGACGTAGAGGCGATCCGGATCGACGGGAAATTCGAGCAGCAATTGGTCTAGGAGAGAAAAGAGTTTCTCGATCATATCCGGCTGATTCCAATCCCAACCTGGGGGACACTGTGGAGCGACGAAGAATGCCGGAAAACGGGTTTGGTTGGTATAAGAGACGAACACCAGCGATTGCGGCCAACTGCTAAGCTGCGAGAGATTGTCAACACCGCGCTCGCCGGAGCCGTGGAGCGACATGACCAAGGGAAGGCGCTCGGCGGGCGAATTGGACGCGGCCGGCGGAACGAACAGTCGGTACCGGAGCTGGAACGGCTGATTGCCCGGTTGCAGCCGCGCCGTGAGTGAAGTGGGAGGCGGGGTCACCCGAAGACGCGCAACGCGGCTGGTTGCGGTCCCGAAGGCATTTGAAACCACCAAGGAGTAGTCGCCTTCGTTCGTTCGCGAAACCCGGGAATAGCTGAGGGTAGCATTGGTCCTTCCGGGAATCGGCTGCCCTTCGAGGAACCATTGGTAGCGAACGGGCGCCGTTCCAACGCCCAGAGAGTTCAAGGCCGCTCGCGCCCCCTGGACGGCGACCACCGAAGAGGGCTCGCGAGAGAAACTGGCGGGGCGCAAAACCGTGAGGGTGGCGACCCGG
>CAYYSX010000387.1:0-4955 GCA_964474315.1 uncultured Verrucomicrobiota bacterium
CAGGCTTCTCGCCCCAACCTCTCACTCGCTCATGGGAAAAATCGTCGGGATCGACCTCGGAACAACCAATTCACTCGTGGCGGTGGTGGATAGCGGGATCCCATACGTCATCGCCGACGCCAGCGGACAGCGGTTGACGCCCTCCGTGGTTCACGTTCCGGGACCGGGTCAGGAGCCGTCGGTAGGACACCCGGCCAACCGGATCCGGATCCTCAAACCGCAAGATACCGCCTATTCGGTCAAACGCTTTATGGGCCGGCGTGGGGCGGAAATACCGCGAGAGGACATGCTCGTGACCTATCCGGTGAAGGGCGAAGGAACCGGTCCCGTGACCATCGAACTGGCCGGGCGGGCTTGGACGCCGGAGGAAGTGTCGGCCGAGATCCTTAAGAAACTGAAGTGCGACGCCGAAGCCGCCTTGGGCGAACCGGTGACGCGAGCGGTGATCACCGTGCCGGCGTATTTCAACGACGCCCAGCGCAATGCCACCATCAAGGCCGGTGAACTGGCCGGGCTGGCGGTGGAACGCATCGTCAACGAACCCACCGCCGCGGCGCTCGCTTACGGCCTGGACAAGCTCCAGGACCACGCACGGATTGCGGTTTATGATCTGGGTGGCGGCACGTTCGACCTTTCCATCCTGGAATTGAATCAGGGGGTCTTCCAGGTGCTGAGCACGCAGGGTGACACCCGCTTGGGCGGCGACGACCTCGACAAACGAGTGACCGACTTTCTGGCGGAACGAATTCGTGCGGCGGGCGGTCCGGACGTGACCGGGGATTTTACCCTCTTGTCCCGCCTCCGTGAAGCGGCCGAGCAGGCGAAGATCCGGTTGAGCACCGAAACCGAAGCCGAAGTGGCGCTGCCGTTCTTCCGGTCCGACTTCAGCTTCCAGTATCGGCTCACCCGGGACGAGCTGGAGCGGCTGACCCGGGACCTGATCGATCGCACCCGGGCGCATTGCCTGCGAGCGTTGGCGGACGCCAAGGTCGAGGCGAACCAACTGGATCAAGTCGTCCTCGTGGGCGGGCAGACACGCATGCCTTTGGTGCGTCGCCGGGTGGCTGAATGGTTCGGCTGCGTCGAGTTTTTCGAGGCCCGCGGTGACGTGCGTTTGGGCCGGGAACATCACCTCGCGGACGGACCCCAGCTCAACACCACCGTCCATCCCGACGAAGCAGTGGCCCTGGGGGCGGCGATCCAGGCGGAGATTCTGGCGGGCGGTTTCCGTAATCTTCTCCTCCTGGATGTCACGCCGTTGTCGCTTGGCATTGAGACCTTCGGCGGGTTGATGAACGTGATCATTCCCCGCAACACCACCATTCCCACGAAGGCCGGCGAACTCTTCACCACCGCCGTGGACCGCCAGCGCTCCATGCTGATTCACGTGCTGCAAGGGGAACGCGAGCTGGCACGAGACAACTGGTCACTCGGTCGGTTCGAGCTGGAGTTCGAACCGGCCCCGAAGGCGGTACCGCGAGTGGGCGTGCAGTTCGAGATCGATGCCAATGGCGTCCTGCACGTCCTGGCTCGCGACGTGAAGACCGGAAACCAGAAAATCGTGGCCATGAAGTCGGCGGTCGATGTCAGCGACGCCGAGGTCAATCGGATGATCGAGGAATCGGTGGAGAACGCCCTCGACGATCTGCGCTCCCGACAGTGGATCGAGGAGAAGGTCAAAGCCGGGGCGAACCTGACCGCGACGCGCAAAACCATGTCGGAGTATGATGCGGAGCTGGATCCGGCGTACCGCCAGCAGTTGCTCCAGGCGCTGACCGACGTGGAAACCATACTGGAACAGGAAGATCCGAAGAGCCGGACGGGGGATCCGGTGTCTCTCAAGGCCGCCAACGCACGGTTGGACGAGGCGACCCGGCCCTTGGCGGAACACGCCCTGGACCGGGTTATGGAAGAGATGCTACGGCGGCGCGGGGGATTGCCACCTTCCACCGACTCGTCGCCTGGTCAGGCTATGGATTCAGGTGGGGGGTAGGGCCAGGTTGCTGAAGGCGTTGTTGCCAAAGTTGGTAGGATTCTCCGCCGCATCGGTAGGCACCCGCTCCCGGGTTTGCGCGGACACCACGGCGGTGACCTGGGCCGGGGTGTCGTGGGCGTGCAATTGGGATGCCGCTTCGCCGGTTTCTTTGGGGTTCTTGGCCCGTTTGTTCTTGGCGAGCGGACTGACCATGACGTTGATGGAGCGCCCGATCAATTTGGGCGGAAAATCCTCGTGACCCCAGGGCGACAGGTCCTTGAGGAATTTCACTACGACCGCTTTTCCGATCTCGGTGCGCGACATTTCGCGAGCCCGGAACCGCAGCGAGACTTTCACCTTGTGGTCGTCGCAGAGGAAACCCACGGCATGATCCAGCTTGATGCCGAGATCGTGCGGGTCGATGCGGGGAGAAAGCTGCACCTCCTTGACCGAGTGAGCGTGCTGGCTCTTTTTTGAATCGCGTTCCCGCTTGGCTTGTTCGTACTTGAACTTGCCAAAATCGACCACGCGACAGACGGGGGGATTGGCGGCGGCCGCGATTTCCACCAGGTCGAATCCCTGGGAACGGGCGAGGCCGATCGCCGCGCCCAGGTCCATGATTCCAGCCTGGGATCCATCGGCATTGATCACGCGCACTTCACGCGCACGAATCTTACCGTTGGTGCGGTACTGAGGTTGGGGGGGACCGTGACGGTGGATGAAGGGACGGCTCAAGCGACCCTCTCCATTTTAAAGTTAACCATGTAGTTCAATAATGCCGGGCACATTCCGATGGCCAAAAGCAAGCTACGCAGATGGGAGGAATTCCGGCAAGGCAAAACTGTTCGGGTTGTCACAATCAGTGCATTCAAGGCGGTCGGCGGAAAACGGGGCGGGAAAATGACTCCTGACCGACTTCGCCATGGTCAGGGTATTCCTTTCCCGGTAGGCAGGTGGACGCATTTCATGAATCCCCCCGTAAACCGTCGGTCCTTCCTGCGCCGGACCACCGCTATCCTGTCCTTTCCGTTGATCAGCCGCCTGCCCGTCTTGGGCGCCAACGACCGCCTCAATATCGCCGGGATCGGCGTAGGAGGTAAGGGCCTGACCGATATCTCCCAGTGTGATACCGAAAACATCGTGGCCCTGTGCGACGTGGATGACCAGCGGTCGGCGGAAGCCCTAAAACGGTTCCCCAAGGCGGAGCGGTTCAAGGATTTCCGAGTGATGCTGGACCGGCTGGGACGGGGGGTGGATGCCGTGACCGTATCCACGCCCGATCACATGCATTTCCTTCCGGCGTGGTGGGCGATCGAGAGGCGATTTGGGGTGTATTGTCAGAAACCGCTAACCCACACGATTTGGGAGGCGCGGCAACTGACCGAGTTTGCCCGAAAACACCAGGTGGCGACCCAGATGGGCAATCAGGGGCGCTCTCATCCCGAGTTGCGCCGCGAGGTGGAGCTGGTCCGGGCTGGCGTCTTGGGACCGGTTCATGAGGTTCATTGCTGGACTGACCGCCCGGGTCGCTGGTGGCCTCAAGGCGTGGAGGTGCCGGCGGGAAAGCCCGCCGTTCCGTCTGGACTGGCTTGGGACCTGTGGCTGGGGGTGGCCGAGGAGCGGCCCTACCATCCGGCGTACATCCCGTTCGCGTGGCGCGGGTTTTGGGATTTTGGCACTGGCGCACTCGGAGACATGGGGTGTCATCTCTTCAACCTTCCCGACCTGGCGCTCGGTATTCGCGACGCGACCCGGGTGGAAGCTTGGAGCGAAGGGCAGACCACCGCTTCCGGGCCGAAATGGTCGATCGTCAAATGGGACATTCCGGCCGAATCCGGCCGCCCGGCCTTCACGCTCTGGTGGTATGACGGCGGCAAACTGCCTCCAGCCGCGCTCTTTCCCAGCGCCACCTATGCCGAGAACGGAGTTATCTTTGTCGGAAACCAGGATGTGATGCTGACCAACTACAACGGTGGCGCTCAATTTCGGTCGGGACGAACGGTGAAGGATTTCGCCGAGGTTCCGGAATCCCTTCCCAAGTATTCGAACTGGGACCGTTGCCATTACGAGGAATGGATTCAGGCCTGTAAAGGCGGCCCGGCCGCGAGCTCCGACTTCGCCGTGGCCGGTCCTATGACCGAGGTGGTCTTGCTGGGTAATGTGGCCATTCGGACTGGTCGCCCTCTGACTTGGGACCGGCTGTCCCTGCGGGTTCCGAACGATCCGGAAGCCAACCGGTTGGTGCGCCGCCGGTTCCGCCGGGGGTGGACCACTTGAAAGCCTGTTTGAGAATTGAAAGGGTCCTGCGGCGAGGGGTTTTAGCGGTGGCACCCGTTGAATTTTCATACAGGTTCACTTATCAATCGTTGCGAACTACGTGTGTGTAGCGTGCGGTGTCCTCACCGCACCATCGGCGAGCCAGCATCAAGTAGTGTGAACGTACTTTCGCAACGTTTGATAGCACCGACGATCCCGAAACCGTGGCTGCCAGCGGCGATGTTCGCAAAGTCGATGGCAAACCTCCGGGCTATCGATCTCGGATTTCAGGGTAGCCGCGTCCTTACCCTCTCTCTGAATCCAGCCTTTCTAACAGACGGTGAGGAGGTGGCGCGAGAACGGTTCTGGACACGGGTCTTGGAGCGAATCCGCGAGTTGCCCAGAGTTCGCGCCGCCAGTCTCTCGGTGCTGACGCCACTGTCAGGCCGCGATGTCGGCAAACTCGTCACCGTCCCTGGCTTCCAACCCCGCGACGATATGGACCGGGTCACTCATCTGAATCACGTCTCGGAAGACTACTTTCGGGCGTTCGGAATCCAACTTCTCGCCGGGCGCGCCTTCACAGCCAGCGATGCGAAAGGCGCACCCAAGGTCGCGGTGATCAACGAGGCCACGGCAAAGGCCTACTTTGCAGGACGATCTCCTATCGGCGAGACGATCGACTTCGGAGATTCAAGAATCTATCAAGTACGCTGAGGGCAGG
>CAYYSX010000388.1:0-4905 GCA_964474315.1 uncultured Verrucomicrobiota bacterium
ACCGCAGGATGGGCGACCCGCGGAAAGTTCGGAGTACCGCCTTTAGGCGGCGGAGACGTTCCCCGAGACGCCGCGTCTGACGATGATCAAGCCGCTGGAGTAGCCTGCCGCTCCGCCGCCTAAAGGCGGTACTCCGAACACCGAACCTTAAACGGCGGATGGGCTTCTGCCTACGGTCTATCGGCGGAGAAAACCCGGCGGCCCCGTGGGAAGGAGAGACCGCCGGGCCAGGTTTGTCACGAGGTGGCACGGCCAGCCTGTTCGCCGACCGTGTTCGGGGTGGAAGGAGGGAGTCTTGTCCCAACCATGATGACCGGGACGGAGGGGAACACTTTCCTTCGCAGAACGTTGGTCAGTGCTCTTTCCACAAAACATCGGGATGCATAGATGATGCCAACGACCGGTTAAGCCTTCTATGGGCCTAAAACAGCTCCAACGCTGAACAAAATCCGACAGACTGATGGTAAGCGGCCAGTTCACCAGCCGAATTAGGCTCACTGTTGTCCAGCCATCGGACCGCAGCGTCGCGCCATCCGATCCCACCCAATCCACAATTTTTGCGCGATCCGCTGAGCCTCATCGGATTAGCGTCGGCCCATGCAATCCTGTCCCCTTCGCACCTCGGTCATCGGCAGTTTGCCCTTTCCCGGTTGGTTGGAACTGGCCTCCAGTCAGCTCGAACAATTGGGTCCGGACGATCGGGCCGAACTCCAACGCGATGCCGTGGTAGCCGCGCTGCATGACCAGTTGGCGGCCGGCTTGGATGTGGTGACCGATGGCGAACAAACCCGTCTGGACTTCAATCTTTCCTTCTACGGTTACCTTCAAGGCATCGACCTCGAATCCGCTCCGCCCCGACGGTTCGGTCCGCCCGCGCACGATCAACGCGGTAAACATCGGGTCGTGGCGCCGTTGCAGGCGCCGCGTGGACTGGGAGCCGTCGAGGAGTTCCAGCGGCTGCGGAGTCTGGCCGCGCCGCTGATCCAGCACCGCCCGCCCTCTCCGACTCTCAAGGCGTCGGTTCCGGGACCGTACACGCTGTCGGGCCGCCTGCTCCCCAACGCGGCATTGGGATATCCGGATCGTTGGGCGCTAACGGAAGCCTTGCTGCCGCTGGTGCGGAAGGAGCTGGAGGATCTGGTTGCCGCCGGCTGTACGGAAATCAGCGTCGATGAGCCCAGCATGAGCTGCTACGCGTATCGGGAGGATCCGCGCCGGTTCGTGGACATCTTCAACCGCACCGTGGAAACCATCGCCGGCCGAACGCGCGTCTGCACCCATCTCTGTTTTGGCAACTACAAGGCGCGCGCGGTAGGTCCGCGGCAGATTGCGCCGATGTTTCCCGCGTTCCTCGACTTCAAGTGCGAAGAGATGCATGTCGAAATGGCCAGTCGGGAGTTCGCCGAACTGGAGCTGATCAGCCACATTGCCCAACGCTGTGACGTGGCGGTTGGGGTGGTGGACGTGAAAAGTTATTACCTTGAGACGCCGGAGGACATCGCCCGCCGGGTGAAACGTTGTCTGGACTTCGCGCCGGCCGACCGGCTGGTGCTGGCTCCCGATTGTGGCCTAAGCCAGACCGCCCGGTGGGCGGCCCGGCAAAAGCTGACGAACCTGGTGGCCGGGGTGCGGCAGGTGAAGGCGGCGTTGGGGATCGTGGACTAACGTTCTACCCCGAGGCCGGGCTACGTTACCACCCGGCCTGATCTACAAGTCCCACGAGCTCCGATCTTATCCGAAACGTTCAGCCGAATCAGACATGGTGAGCCACGGCACCCTCCAGACTCACCGAGACTTCACCCGCCGCCAGCAAGGTCTCCTGTGGGTTGCGGAACTGGATGCCGGCGAACTCGACATAGTGGTCGAACAACTCCGTGTTCTCCACGAACCCACGGAAGCGGTCGGAACCCGGTCCCACCGCCAGCACCGGCACATGGTCCGAGGTATGGGCTGTGCTGGTGAACGTAATACCCAGATGGTTCCCCAGCACCTGGCCGAGCGCCGCATTCTCGGAATTCTGCCCGTCGAACAACGCGTATCCCTTCTTCTGCAAGAACGGTTGCAACAGCTCCATCCGGCGGTTGGAGGGGACGTAGCCGGTGGATTCCTTCAGGATGGCCAGCTTTTGATCGGCGGTCTCCGCTAACTGCAGGCGCTTGACGATCTCCGGCAGCGATTGCCGCATCCGCGCCACGTTCCGAAACAGTTTCGAACTCTGCCCGTAACCGTCGCCCATTCCGTTCAGCGCCGGGTTCCCGGTTCCGTGGTCCGTGGTCATCACCAACAGCGTCTCGGGATGTTCCCGCTGGAATTCGAGACAGACATCCAGCGCCTCATCGAAGGCAATCAGTTCCCGGATGGCCGCCGCGGCGTCGTTGTTGTGAGCACCGTGGTCCACCCGGCCTCCTTCGACTTGCAGGATGAACCGCTCGGTTCCGGCGAAGTGCCGGAGTGCAGCCCGGGTCATATCCGCCAACGCCGGAGCTTCCTCGACCTTCGTCAGCCCCCCGCGTTGGTCCACCTGGAAGGGAATGTGGCCATCGGCGAAAATGCCAATCCACCGCTGTCCCAGCGGTGCCTGGCGCAAATCTTTCGGTGTCTCCAACACCGCATATCCCGCTTCGCGGAAGGCGACTCGCAAATCTCGTTTGTCTTTGCGCTTGTCGGCCAGGAAGTATTTCCGCCCGCCACCCAGGGCGAGATCGACACGACGCTCATAATATTGGGCCGCAATGTCCTCGGCATCTCCCCGGCTCTTGACGCAGGCGGCGAACCCAGCCGGGGTGGCATGGGTGATTTCGGTCGTGGTCACCAGCCCGCGCTTCCAACCCGCTTCCCCCAATAGTTCGAACAACGTCACCAAGGGACGGCCGCTGCTGGATTGGTTCACTTTTCCGTTCGGGATGCGCACGCCGCTGCCCCAGGCGGACGAGGAAGCGGAGGAATCGGTGACCAGGGAATTCTGTGAGCGGACATCCATCACGCCGGCGGCCACCCCGTCGGTCCGCAGTAGTTCGAACCAGGTCAACCGGCGTCCGCGCTCGATTTGGGAGTAATGGTCGGCGCAGGCGAGGGTGCCCGAGCTCATCCCGTCGGCGACCAGGTGGATGACTTTCTGCGGACTACCGGCCGGCGGAACGTAGGACGGCACGAGAACCGAGGTGGAGGGCCCAGACCGAGCAGGCGAACTGGCCTGATGGGCACAACCGGCTCCCACCACCGGAGCGGCCAGCAGCGACTTCAAGAAACGACGACGACTATCCATGGTATTGGCTTCCCGGTTGACGGGACTTCGTAAAGCAACATTCAGCCAGCGGTTTGATCAACCCTCAATTCCAGCGATTCCTGCTTGGTGAGCTCGGGCGCATTTTGAATCTGTGCTTACCGGCAGGAGCGCGGGCGGCTCGCCCGCCGGACAACTCCAGGGGAAGCTCCAAAGAAATCCCAAGCTCCAAGCTTCCGGTTCCCGTCAGGACCGTCCTGAAACGAGGCGTTGTCCGACCCGGCTTCGGTCGTACTCCTGCCCGTCGAGAGGCGCCCCAACCGGGGAACTGGGGGAAGGCACTTGGAGTTTGGTCCGTGGAGCTTCTTTGGAGCTTGGGATTTGGCTTTTGGAGCTTTCGCCTCGGTCTCGATAAGGACCCATTCAAGATGCGCCCGGTGAGCTTTGGAACCATCGCAAACTCCGGCGGGTAAGCCCACGCCAGCCCGCGATGCCGGGTCGGACTCTGAACGCAGACAGCGCGTTTGTCACCGCGCTGCACCGGTCGGTAGATCCACCAATTCGGTCACGTTCACGAGAGAGCAATGGGCAAACCGTCCGACAATTCCCTCCGCATTGGGATCGAGTCCAATCTCCACTCCGGAAAGTCCCACCATGGCGAAATCGGGATGAGGCACGAGGTACTCGGCGCCACCGCGGGTGCGCAGCGCAAACGGACGAAAAGGCTGTTCCTTGAGCCGCTCACGGATGGCGCTGGGAGTGAACATTTTTTTGAGGCTTCCTCCTCCCGCGACCACGGTCAATAGGTCGGACCGAAAGCGGGCGCATCTCAGTTTTAGCCGCCGTGCGGCCGCCCTGCCGGGGTCGGGATGGCGCGCTGCGCTGTCCCTGCCCCGCAGGGCCAACGGGGATCGGTCCCAGGAGGGACAGACTCTTTCTCCGCCTATTTCCTCACGGATTGACCGTCAGGCTGTCGCGCAAGCTGGGGTTGGCTTCCCACAGCGCTCGTACATAAACGGCGTGGAGTTCCGGATCGGCAGCCCTCAGCTCGGCGGGCATGCGATTCAGGTGGAAGGCTTCCGTCTCGCGCGCCCGGCGACGGCGTTCGGCGCGGAGAGATTCCGAAGCGAGATGACAAGTGGTCCGGTGCAGCCATCCGACCAGGCTGCCGGCGCGGCTGAGGGACGACGCTTCGGCCACTGTGGCGCGGCGTTTCTTCCCGCAGGGTTTCTTCCCGCAGGGTTTCTTGGAAGCAATCCAGGCTCTTCTTCCGGGGCCATTTCAGGCCCCGTTCAAAGTGCCAGCCCAGGAAGTCAAACCCTCCCGGGGTGGTGGCGTCCACGATCCGGGTCTTTTCCGGAGGCAACGTTAAACCCGCTGCTTCCATCCAGGTCTGGATCTCGGCCCGCGCCGTTTCGGCTTCGGCTCGGCTGGAACACTGAAGGATGAACTCATCCGCGTAGCGGGTCATCTGCCCGCCTCGGCTGTGCGCCAGAAGGTCCAGCGGATGCAGATACAGGTTGGCCAACCACGGACTCAGGACCGCCCCTTGGGGCGTGCCCTGCGACGTCGGTTTCCACCCGGCTCCGGTTTCCCTCACTCCCTGCTGGAGGAAGGCTTCGATCCAGGCCAAGAGCCGCCCGTCGCTGAGGCGCTGCTGGAGCAGCGCCATCAGGCGATCC
>CAYYSX010000389.1:0-4813 GCA_964474315.1 uncultured Verrucomicrobiota bacterium
GGCTCGTGGCTTACGGCTTCTCCACGTCGATCCGGTAGTAGGTGGTCGTCCCCACCCCCAGCGGCGCCGTGAAGCTGGACACGGTGGACGGCAGGTCCACCGCGCCCGCCACTGGGGCGAACGGGCCGTCCAGACTGGACGCCGCCCGGACGGTGTAGGTGCGTCCGGCCACCGGGTTCCAGGTGAGGTTCACTCCCGTGCCCGAGGGCGCCGGCGAGCTGGCCAGCCGCAGTTGGCTGGCGGGATCCTGGGGATTGAGTCCGGCGACGTATGACTGCCAGAGCGGCAGGCCGTTGGCGCCGATCACGTCCACCGCGGCCTCGAAGTTTTGGGTGTGGCCCTGCTCGGCCAGCCACCAGTGCGGGGTCGGATGCGCGGTGGTGAGAATCTCCTGGAACACGGCCAGCACAATCAGGTTCCGGGACAGGATCACGGTCTGCGGGTTGTCTGTTCCCGGTGCGTCACCGCCCCAGTTCTGGAAGCGGAAGTACTGGGCGGGAATGGCCTGCAGTTGCACCGAGGACCCGGTGGGATAGGAGCCGCTGCCCGGTTCAACGCGGCCCCAGGTGGGCTCGTTGACGTCCACCTGCAGTTGGACGTGCGCCGAGGCGACCACCGTCAGGTCCACGTTGCGCCGGGTTGTTCCCAATCCGCTGGTGGTGTTGGCGAAGTTGACCCAACCCGAATTGAGTCCCGCCCCGAGCTGGGTGGCCCCGGCGGTGAGCGACACGGTCACCGGAACGCTCTGTCCCGGCTCCAGCGTGCCCTGCGTGGTCGAGAAGCCCAGCCAGTCGAACAGGCTGTCCGCAGTCCAGTTGAGCGGTGCCTCGCCGCGGTTGGCGAGGGTGTACTCGCGCGTGGACGGGCTGAACGGCCCGCCCTGCGGCCCTTCCAGCGTCCAGGTCGAATCCGGCGTGACCTCCAGTTGCCCGGGCTCCACCAGCGAGATCGCCACCTCGAAGCCCCCGAGGACGGTTTCCGCCGTGGCATTGCCGGAGGTGTCCTCGACCGCGCCGTCTTGCAAGGTGATCACGTACGTCCCGTTGTCCGCGGCGCTCCACGTGACGTTGGGCGCGGGAATCGAATAGGTCGCCGTGCAGGGAGTCCCGTCCGCCGGCAGGTCGGCGCCCTCGAAGTCGATCAGGCGTGAATAGCCGTTCGGACCGGTCACCCGGAGGTCGGCGGAATCGAGCGTGCTTAGCCGGACCGCGGTTTCATCCCGGTAAGTGACGGCGCAGGAATGCGTGGGCGAACCCTTGGAGGTGAGATCGGCCACCAGGAGTTCCGGCACCGGCGCCTTCGAATCCAGCACCCCGCTCCCCAGCACCTCCACGTCGTCCAGATGCCAGCCGATGTCCACGGTCTGGTCGTTGGAGGACGACATCATCCAGCGGAGGCGTACCCGCGAATGACCGGCCACCTCCTCGGGCAGCACGTGCTGGACCGACACCCAGTTGGTATCGAACACCCCGCGGGTGGTGGACCACACGTCGGTCCAGGCCCGGCCGTCGGTGGTGACCTGGATCGCCACCCGGTCGTTGGGATGCACCCGCAACCAGCGCTTGAAACGCAGCGAGACGCCCTGCACGGAGGAGCAGTCGATCACCGGAGTCGTGGCGTAGCGTGGAGGAAGGTTGGCAGTGTAATCGGAACTCAACCGATACCCGACCACCCGGTCTCCGGTGAATCCGCTGGTCGGCCCGCGGCTGGTGTAGCGGGGCTGGCCGTAGGCCCACTGCGCATCCAGGGTCCAGCCCGGGCTGGCGTCCATGGTCGCGGTGTACAACGCCTGGGGCACCGCGACTTCAAACTGCCCGAGCTCCCCGGCCGGCAGCGACGCGCCCTGCGTGTCCTTCACCTGGTCGGCCTGGATCCACACGGTGTAGAGGCCGTTGTCCGCCGGCAGCCATTGCGCGCCGTCGGGAGCCGCCAGCGAGTAGGTCACCGTCCGCGGGGTGCCGTCGTCCGGAAGGTCGGAGGAAACGAACTGGAGCGGCTGATCAAAGCCGTTCGGACCGATCACCCGGAGGTCCTGCGAGTCGAAACTGGAGACCGCCAGCGCCCCGTCGTCGGCGTAAGTGACGGTCACCGTCACGGCGGCCTGTCCCGCCGAGTCGAGAACCAGCGGCTGCATTTCGGCCAGCGGCGGAATCACCACGCCATCGGCCCGCACGATCGAGCCCTCGATGAAATACTGTCCGAGGCTGCCGTAGGCCGTGTAGCCGCTGCGGACCAGCGCAAACGGGTCGCCGGTGCCGGTGTTGCGGACCGTGAGGTAGTAGCGGCCGGCAGCCAGGTTGGTCGTGATGAGCGCTCCGGTCCGGTCGGGCGGATTGTCGGTGGCGAGCACCGTGCCGGCCGAATTGCTCAGCTCGATCAGCACGTCCAGGTTGTTCCCGCGGGTCCCCCCGCCGGGCGTCACCCAGGGATTCACCTCGAGCCGGACCGGACCGGCGCCGGTGACGAAGGAGAAGACGTCCAGGTCGTCCCCGCGGTTGATGACGCCTTTGTTGCCGCGGCTGCCGTTGTCCGGGTCGTCCTCGGGGGTGGTGGAGACAATCTGGTTGGCGTCGGTGATCACCAGCGGCGTGGCGGTGGCCGGGGTGTTGCCGTGATCGTCGCTGCGGTAGGCGAGTTTGCCGGCCAGGGTGGCGAGGTCGTCCTGGGTGTTGTTAGCCGAGCGGTACTCGCCTTTGGACCATTGGCTGACGTTTCGGTCGTAACCCGCCCCCATGATGGCGTTCCAGGAGATTTCGCCGAATCCGTGGCCGCCGTAGTATTCGCTCCCTTCCCGGGTCCCGTCGTGGCTCAACCCAAGGTTGTGCCCGACCTCATGCGAAACGGCCTCGGCGATGTACGATTCATCGTTGGCGAGGTTGTTGGCATAGACCCAGGCCGGGCGAAAGCGCGTAAAGGTGGTGGTCCCAAACACGTTGACATAGGCGACGCCGCCGGCCGATGAGGCCGGATTGGAGTTGCCCGTGGCGTCGGTGGACCGGGTGATGACCACGTGGGCGGTCTGGCGCCCGAAGGAGGCCGGGCGCTCGGTGGTGACATCGACGTTGAACGGGGCGTAGTCCTCCGCCACTCGTTGCCAGATGCGCTTGATCGCCTCCTGCTCGCTATCGCTGTACTGCAAGGGGTCGCCGTCGGTGCTGAACGGCCGTGCGACGATGGTCGAGCGGCCCAGCTCGGAGTTCCATTCGGTGCCCGTCACCCGTTCCCCGGCGAAGTTGAGGTAGATGACGTTGGGCGCGAGCCGACGGCTGTGGAACTTGAGGTGGTCGGGGAAGGGATCGACCGGCACCGGCGCTTCCGACACCTCCGGTGCCGCCGGACGCGCCGCTTCGACGGCCGGTATGGGTTCGTGGGCGTGTTCCGGACCGTCGCCACCGGCAGGTTCCCCGGGCTGGAGGTGGCGGGCAGGGGCCGGATCGTCCGCCGGGGGGCACGCGTAATAAATGCCGCCCTGGGCATCGGCGTGCAGGTAGCGCAGATCCTCCTCCGTGAAATGGAAGCTCTGGAGCCACTGGACCGACCGGCGCTGTGCGGGTCCGGACAGGGTCCGGATCTGGGTCCGGAGCCGGCTGTCCGGCAGCTCCTCCCAGTGCCGCAGGCTGCCCAGGCGAAACTCGCGCGGAGGCAGCGCCTGCGCCTGGGCGGGCGACGCACCCGGTAGGAACGCCATCAGGACGGCGGTCAGGACGGACCAGTGGATCGGGAGGTTGAACCGCCTTCGGACAGGCAGGCAGCCGGAGGCGGACGGATGGGAGGGATGGATCGAGTTAATAACCGGAGTGAGTTGAAGTTTCCGAGGAGGGGGTAGGGGACGTTGGGAAACGGGAGAACGCGGATGATGAGATGGGAGAATGGGCCGCTCAGGGCCGTTGTCGAGATTCAGATCGCGGCGGGACCGTAGATGACAAGGTTGGTTGAACTGCGCTGGAACCCTACACAATCCTCCTCCTCTTTCCATGGGCATCTTCAGCGCCCCGACCCCGTCGGACAGGGTCAGGAGGCGTCCGCGCCGGGTCGCCGGGTGACCTGTCGGCGTTTTGTCTGGTGTTGCCAGAACGGTGACGAAATCATTCCAAAATGGAATTGCCCGATTTCATCCAGCTTGGGAACCGCGAGCCGGCACTACGGTTTCTGGTCATTGGTGGCTACGCGGTAGCGGCACATGGGCATACCCGCGCCACGTTCGACGTTGATTTCCTGGTCCGCCGCGCCGACCGGGAGGCATGGATGGCGCGGGTCATCCCCACTGGCCCGACGCTCTTCGGGCAATCGAACACGTTCATCCAGTTCAGCCCGCCGGACGGCGGTGATGGACTCGATCTCATGTTGGTGGACGACGGCGCCTTTGAGCGGCTATGGCAGGAATCTGAAGAGTGTGACTTCGGCGCGACTCGGGCGCGTGTTCCCTCACTGGACCACCTGCTCGCCCTGAAGCTTCATGCGCTCAAGCAGTCCTTGCCGCATCGGACTTCCAAGGATGCTGAAGATGTGGAAATACTGGTCCGCCGAAATCGGATCAATCTAAGCGATCCGCATTACGAACAATTGTTCCTGAAATATGGCAGCCGAGACATCTACGACACCTTCGTTCGCCTCTTGCGAAACTCCTGACTCCGTGTTCGCAGAGCTCGAGTTGAAGTTGCCCGACGGCGAAGGGTTTCGCTCGCTCCCGCCCCAGGTTTCTCTGGCGAAAATGATTCAGAGGATTCGACAACTTCGTGAGTGGTTCCCCGCCGGTCTGCGCTGCCCCGAAGAGCGCTGGCAGGCGAAGACCACCGTCGAGTTTCAGCTTTAA
>CAYYSX010000390.1:0-4786 GCA_964474315.1 uncultured Verrucomicrobiota bacterium
TCTCCAACCTTCCATCCCTGGTGTTCAGCGATCTGCGCGCCGAGCAGGATTTCCTCGGCGGCGCGTGGGAACTGCCCGTCTAGTCGCCAACCTGGCTTCAGCGCCAGCAGGTCTTCGGTGACTCCGACCACTACCGTGTGGGTGCCATCCGGCTGGGGAAACGCGGCCATCAAGGCCGGCGCGGCGGTCGCTACGTCTGGCACGGCTCGGACTTCCTCGAGATAAGCAGCCCGCAGATAGCAGGGCCAATTCGCGCCGTGCAGGGCAATGGAAGCGGCATCGAAGGGACACCCCTTGGGCACCACCAACACGTGGGCGCCCAACCGATCCAGCTCCAGTTCCAAGCCGCGTTGATAGCCGCGCTGAAACGCCAGGAGGCTGGCCAGTGCCGCGACGGCCACCGCCACTCCGGCGACCGTGATCAGCGTTCGCGCGGGCCGGCGGCGTCCCTCCTTCAGTGCCAGGCGATGCCAGGACAAGTTCATTCGAGTTTCGCGGCCAGAGCTGGGGGGAGCCGTCCGGCGCGCCAAGCCGGATAGGCGGCGGCGAGAAGGGCTCCCAGAAACACCGCCCCGAGGCATTGACCCAAGCGCGTGATGCTAATCTGCATCAGGGAATCCAGCGGTGCGAGTGGGAGGAACGGTTTCACCAGATGTTCCAATCCATGCCCTCCGCCAAAGGCCAGGATCAACCCGAGCCCCGTCCCGACCGCGGCCAGCAGCGCCGCCTCCCACGCGATCAGACTCATGATTTGAAGTCGCGAGGCGCCCACCGCCCGGAGCAAGCAAAGTTCGGGCGTCCGTTCCACCACCGCGGCCAGCAGCGTATTCAATACCCCCAGGACACCGACTGCGCAGGCCACCATGGCCAATGCCAGAAGGAGGGTCCGCACGGTGCCCAGGAGGCGCAAAAACGTTCCCAGCATTTCCGTCATGGTGACCACCTGGGCTCCCGGGATCTGCTGCAACCGTTCCACCGCGGCGCGCAGCTCGGCCGGGTCCCGCAACCGGACTGCCACGGCGGTCAACCGATCCTCCTGTGAGAACAATCTCTGGGCGGTCGCCAAAGGAATGAAGAAGAGGGAATCATCACTGGTGCCACTACGTTCCAGCACGCCATCGACTCGGAAGGTGTGCTCCAGCTCCGGACTGTGGAAGGCGTCTCCGGGCGAGCGCATTTCGATGACGCCCGCTTCGGATCCGAGAATGACTCCGTTGCTGGAGCTGAACCATTCCCCACCGCTTCCCGCCCGCCACCATGGCTTGAGCGCCCGCGCTGATTCGTCGAGGCCCACCCACAAATCTGTGCGCTTTTCTGCGGGACGGGGCAAGGCCGCGATGAGCAAAGGCGCGGCCACGGCTACGGACGGATCGTCGCGGACGATCGCCAAGGCGGACGCGGGGAGGGAGGTCTCGATGGTTCGCCCTTTCAACACCCGGGCCGCGGCATCATACGGACATCCCAAGGGAACCACCATCAACTGCACGCCGGCGCGATTGAGTTCCGTTTGGAGGCTGCGGCGGTATCCGTCGCCCATCCCCATCAACCCCAGCCACACCGCCACGCCCAGGGCCACTCCGCTCGCGGTTAGCGCGAGACGTAGCGGACGCCGGAGCAGATTGCGGAACGCCAGACGCCACATGGTCAGGGGAAGGGGATCGCCACCTCGGGCGCGGGCCGGCGTAACGCACGGGGATCCGCCGCGACTTCGCGGAGAATCAGCAGATCGCGAATCCCCTCCACGACGGCCCATGCGGTAGCGGAAGCGACGGCGGGTACCGGAGGAAGATCCGGGCCAGATTGGAGGATATCCGTGCCGCGTTTACCCCGGAATCCGTCCAGCCACGCGTCATTCAGCGTGGCGGCAACGGCCTCCGGTTCCCGGCTGCGTTGGAAGCGGACGCCGCGAATCGAGCCCTCGGGCGCAAATCCCACTGCCAGTTCAACCACGCCTGATTCTCCTTTGACCCGCCGCACCACCACTTCGCCCAGGAGGCGGTTTTCGCCCCACACCTGATGCACATACAGGGCGTTTTCCGCGGCGGTGGGAACACGCCCCAGACGCTGAGTCAGCTCCGGACGCAATCCGCTCAGGATGCGAATCTCCGTGTCGCAGCGGGTCGCTTCCGGAAACCAGACGGCCAGGTCTGCCGCCGGATTTCGCCACGGACACATGGGCTCGCCTTCGATGCGGACGGAATCGGAATGGTCATGAAGTGTTCCTGGATGTTCCTCTGGCGCCTCTCCGCAACCGGCGAAGACGACCAGTCCGACCAGGGTCAAGGCCGCGAAGGTGGACCGGGTCTCCATCGTTCTTAGACCCTCCGGTCAGTAGCGCACGCCCGTGGCCGCCAGAAGACGCTCGGTTCCGTTGGTCACGATCTGTCCCACCACGGTCAAGCGCCGCTGCAACGGAACCTCGACCACCACGAAGCCGGCCGTCTTGGTGTCCACCTTCAGCGTGCCGGAGTGGTCCTTGAGCACAAACCAGCATCCGGCCTCGGGACATTTCTCCACCATGACCCCGCGGACGGTGACGAGCGGCTTTCCCACTCCCTGCCGGGCCAAGTCTAAGCTAATGGGTTCGTCGCTGGGAGTCTGCCCGAGAACGTGGGCCCCCTCGGATGAACAGCCGGAACCGAAGGCTAGAACCGCCCCGGCCACCATCGCCCCGATCACGTGCCACCGACCACTCATGGAACCGGTCCAATTCCCGGCGCCGCCGGAGGGACACACTGGGCCACCAATCCCGCCTCGGAAATCAGTCCAGCGTGCCCATCGACGAAATACGCGACCCGAACACTCTTATCTGTTCGTTGGCGGAAGTTATCCAAAGCAAACGCCTTGGGAGGATGCCAGGACCAGATCTCCGCTCCGTAATACGTGTTGGACGGTTCGGGAATGGCCGATTCCCTTCCCAACCGGGTCACGACGGTGTTGAGGCAGTAACTGCTTCCATAAAAATCCGCCATGCGCTTCGGACGATTGGTGCTGGTCTGGTTCATCGGATCGGTGGCGATATCCTGGGGGATGCCGGAATCCGAGGGGCAGCGAAACACATTGGTCGAATTACCGACAAACGGTAACGCATAGGGGAGCCAATTGGTGGTGCGGCATGGCTTGCACGGATAGGCCGGTCCATCCTCTGGATCAGGAAACCGCGGCGGAAACCATCCGGCATGGTCGTTGACATACAAGGTCATGGCGATGGCCAACTGGCGGGAGTTCGAGGTGCAGGCGACGCGTTGCGCCTTCATCTTGGCTCCGGCTAAAGCGGGCAGAAGGAGCCCGGCCAGGACCGCAATGATCGCGATGACCACGAGCAACTCGATGAGGGTAAATGCGCTACGGCTGGATCCGGGGTTTCGCATAAGGAATGGGGCCGGGGGATTCATTACCAATAGAACTCCGCAGTACATTCAAGCACGCCGGACTCAGGATTCGGTCAGCCTGAGGGGTAATATGGTTTTGATATGGGGCCAAGCGGCCTTTCAATGGGGTTAGTTTTCGTGACCAGGGAAGGCAGCATGGGGTGTTCACCCGGCTCCCCGTACCGCCGATCTCCAGGTTTGCTGTACCGCAGGTTGTGATTTGCCGACGACGAAAGTCGGAACTCGGAAGCAGGAACCGGGGAGGGGCCACCGCGGGGAAAGGTTTCCACCCTCACCACGGACGACAGACCAAGGACTCTCCCCTGGCTAGGACTCCAGCGCGTCCTGAAACGCGTCCAGGTTGGCGCTGGTGATGGCCTGCCGACGCCAACGACGAAGAGCCACCAATTCGTCGGCTTGTTCCACGGCGACACGAACCTCAGGTGGAACCACGCCAAAACGCAACTCCAGCACTTCCAGTACCGCCTCGCGAGCGCCGGTGAGCAACCCTTTCTGGAGCCCAACCTGCAGGCCTTCCTGTCGTCCAGTCTGCAAGCCCTGCTCCAACCCTTGTTGCAAGCCTTTCTCGATGCCGAATCGCTCGGCGCTGCTGATGTATGGCATAACGTTGTCCTTCTCTATCGTCTCCAGCTCTTCCTGCAACTCTCTTTCGTGCCGCTCCGGAAGCGGCATCAACCAATCCAAGAGCCGGTACACTTCCAGAATCTCTTGCTTCTCCCAACCCTGCCGCCCCAACTCCCGCAACAGCTCCAACTTCCTCCCCTTCCGCCCGTGCGGATCCTGCCTCGTCCGTTGCGCGGCGCGATGCGCCAGAACCAACAGCGCCACCGGATTGCCCACCGCGGCTTTCAACATCGCTTCCGGCAGGTCCAACAGCTTGCACACCGGAAACTCAAAGCAGACCTGACACCCCCACATCGCCGACTGGTACCGCTGCGGACGCCAATGGGGATCGGCATCGGCCAACACCACCAGGCTGACCACTGGCCCCGGACACGCATCGCTCAAGCGGCTAAAGTATCGGTAGAGGCGTCGGGGCAGTTGGAGGTCCGGTTGGCTCTGAATCTCCAGGTGAATGAAAATCCGTTGGGGCGTGCCGTCCTTGCGCCAGACCTGGACCAACTTGTCCACGTAGAGCCGACCGGAGTGAGTGTCGCGGACACGGGCTTGGAGTTCTTTATCCAGGAAGACAATTCCACGGGTCCAATCGATGGTGGCTTCGATCAGGGGAAAGCACAAAGCCAGGAAGGAACGGAAGAAGCGTTCCAAGAGCTCCTTCCAGGGGCTGTCGGTGTCGGCCCGTTGAGGTGGCATGATGGCCAGTCAACACCACCGCGTAAGGACTCTGCTATCGCTAGAAGTGATGAGGGAGGCGTGAGGCGTGGTCTGTCCTT
>CAYYSX010000391.1:0-2781 GCA_964474315.1 uncultured Verrucomicrobiota bacterium
ACCTCCGGGACACCAAGCAACGCTTCCGTTTATCCAGAGTCGTGGCTCTGACGCGGAAGCAGGAACTCATCCTCAAGACGATCGACAAGTCGCTTCTCAATTCCTAGTGTACAAAAGTGAGGTGGAAGTCAGGTCGGAAGCCTGCGCGTCGGACCAATACACCTCCAACTGGCCCATCAACCGGGGCCGGCGGTCCGTTTCCTGAAATCCGCCGAACCGTGCTCTTACTTCTTGCAGACTGCAGGCGTGTATTCCCTCGGGCAACAGGCCGTCCGCGTCAAAGGCTGGGATTGGCATCAATCCATCTTGAAATCTCTCCCCATCCGATTCAAGCCGGCATTCAAAGTCCACTTCGAGAGTTCGATAACTCATGACCCCACGCTACCAGTCCCCCGCAGTGCGGCCTGCCTGCCATCCCTTGGCAAACGGCGGTGTGCGGCGATGGCTCGGTTGGCTCATGAGCGGGTGCGGCCTGGCTTTGGCGGGTTTGTTACCGGCCGCCGTCCCAGACAAATCCGGCGTTAAACCTTCCGTCATCTCCCTGCCTTCCGGCGCCGGTTCCATTGAAGGACTCGGTGAATCCTTCGAACCCCAGTTGAACACCGGGTCCTCCAGCTACGGCGTTGGCATCGCCCTGCCTCCAGGCCGGGCCGGACTTCAGCCCAAGCTGAGGCTGACTTACAATTCGGGCTTGGGAAATTCCTTCGTGGGCCTTGGCTGGTCGCTGGAGATCCCCTGCATCAAGCGCCAGACCGACAAGGGATTTCCTTCCTACACCTCCGCCGATGTCTTCGTCTTCCAGGGTGAGGAACTGGTGCCGTTGTCCAACGCGGAAGGCGACTGGCGTTGCGAGAACGAGAGTGCCTTCCAACGCTTCCGGCAACTCGGTACCAACGCTTGGGAACGGACGGAACGGGACGGGACGCGTCATGTGTTCGGACAGTTTCGCGGACCGGGGAACCGCTGGAGCGCCGTCGTCCATCCCGCTCCTCCAGCCGGTTCGCTGACGGCTTTCGATCGCACGTATTGCTGGGGACTTAACACGACCGTTGATCTGCACGGCAACCGGATCGAATACGAATATCTGTCGCCGACCGGCGACCCGGATTCCTCGGGCGTCCTTTACCCCTCGCGCATCACCTATTCGCACTCCGATGGCAACTATCACGAAGTGCGCTTTCGTTATGAAGATCGTCCGGACCGCTTTGAAGACTATCGCGCGACGTTGGCCGTCGTCATCGGCAAGCGCCTCGCCGGCATCGAGATTTTCTCGTTCTACGATGGGATAGCCCATCCGGTGCGCGCTTATGATCTGGAGTACGTCCATCGCCCCGAGGACGGAATCGCGGTCGCCCCCGGGTCGCTGGACCTGGGCGTCTCCACCCTCAAGCGCATCGTCCAAAGGGACCGCAGCGGTGATCCTAAGAATTTTCTGCCACCCCTTTTGTTTGAGTATTCATCCATCCATCTGGCGGCCGCCCAGTTGTATCGCATCCCGCCGCCGGAACTGGATATCGGGGAAGCGAGCGGCAATGTGCAGATCGCCGACGTGGACGGCGACAGCCTGCCGGACCTCATCAAGACCGGAGAGAGCTTTGCGGGCGAACAGATCGTCTGCCTGAACCGGGGCGAGTTTTCCGCCACGCCCGGCGTGGCAAAGGCGCTTCATTTCTCTCGTGCGACGACCGTCGTGCCGTTTTCTTCCAATTTTCGTCTGTCCGATCCGGATTCGACTCTGACCGACCTGGACGGCGATGGCCTGGTGGATTTCGTGCGGATTGAGGAAGGGGACTTTACCGGGAAGGCGCTGCAGATCTTTGCCAATAATTCGCGCCTGGATGGCCGGGGAAGCCTGGGTTTTGCCAATGCCTCGCGCGTTCAGCGTGGCGCTCCCCGGCGCATTTCCTTCAGTGATCCTGCCCTTCGCCAGATGGACGTGAACTTCGATAAACAGAGCGATTTCCTTTCCTTCCAACCGGACCTGGTCAGCGCCTTTTATTACTATTTTCGCCATCGAGACGACGGAGTGTGGACGGAATTGGGCCCCGTGCCGGTGAACCCGGACATGAACCGTTTCCATCTCTCCTTCGCCACCGACGGCGCCCCCAATCCGCAGGTCCATCTGGCGGACATGAACGGCGACCGTTTGCAGGACCTGGTCTATCTCGACATCGAGGGCGGCGGCATTGGCGCCACGCTCACCGTTCGCTATTGGCCCTATCGCGCCCTGGGCCAGTGGGGGGACATGCGCGTGATGGCTCTTCCATCTGGCGATCCGTTTCCAGTGGGCGCCCTCGATCCGCGCGATGTGATCGTCCAAGACCTGACGGGCGACGGCCTGGCGGATCTCGCGATTCTGCGTAGCGACGGGGGACCGAGTTCGTCCTTGGAACTGCGCGTCAATGTCGCTGGCCGTCACTGGACTCCTCCCTTCATCAAGCCGGGCTTGCCCCGTCATTTGCCGCGCGATCCGTTGGCGCCCACGACCTTTCGGCAGGCGGATCTGAATGCCAACGGTTCCACGGACCTTATCTGGCGAAACCGGGCCATTGGCGATGATTCGTTTCAGTGGCTCGAATTGATGCCGGGCGGAAAACCCAACCTGCTGACTCGCATCGACAACAGCCTCGGTAAACGAACGGAGATCACTTACGGCAACGCGGTGGACGACATGATCCGCGCCCGCGAAGCCGGGTTCCCTTGGCAGACGTGGTGTCCTTTCCCCGTGCAGGTGGTCCGCCGCATCCGGACCACGTGCGGCTTGGATCTGGATGGCCTGCC
>CAYYSX010000391.1:2881-4775 GCA_964474315.1 uncultured Verrucomicrobiota bacterium
ACCGGTGCCGCGGATGGCCAGGACAATGACGAATACCCGGATGGCTGGAACGGCGCCCTGCTCGTGGACGAGGTGACGCCCCAGGGCGGACGCGAGGAGGAGATCCTCAAGGGCCGGCAGGTCTGGGAGGAAAAGCTCGATCCCTGGGCGCTCCACGATCTCAGCGGTGCGGGTTTGTTCGACCGAGGTTGCTGGCTGGTCTTTAACTCCACCAATGCCGCAGAGCGCTCGCGCATGACCCCCGACGACTATGTCTTTTCGCGCATCCGTCAGGAATGGACTGTGCGCCGGCTCTACCGGCCGGACGATCCGGGGCTTGCTCCTCCAGGGTGTTTCGGCGCCGCCTCGCCTTCAGTTGGGGTGCGGGACGGGCTAGGGGGTTCGGGTCGTTCGGTATCCTTCGCGTTTGTTTCCTCTGTCACCAACGAAGTCATCGAGGCCAATGGGGTGCTCCAGACCGCCCTGGGTTATCCGGCCCGGACTCCCCTCATCACCGCGCAATCCAGCGACTACGATGACTACGGCAACGAAACCGTTCAGCGTGACTTCGGTGTGGTGAATGACGCTGGGTACGATGACGAGCGTTTCACTCTTACGGATTTCGCCCTGGATGGCGAAGCCCTCAACCACTGGATCCTCAACCAGCCGTCTCGCATCCGCCTGACCGACGAAAACGGCGTCTTTGTTTCCGAAACCCGCAACTATTACGACGGTTCGTCCTTCCTCGGCCAGCCGCTTCATGTGATGGGCGCACGCGCCCTGCTTCATCGCGTCGAGCAGATCATCACCGGCGACTCCCCGATCCCCGACATTACGGCGCAGTCCGATCGCCCCGGCGACCCCCGCGTTGTTGCCGGCACGCTGATTCAGAAAGCTCGGAACAGCTACGACCGCTACGGAAATCTTCTCACCACCGTTGATCCACTCGGCAATCCGGGAGATCTCTCCGCCGGCCACGCCCACCAGCTTGCCTACGACTCGACCTTCCAGACTTATCCCGTTTCCGAAACCATCCTCGTCGGCCAGGGCAAACCAGATCTAATGATGAGCGCCGGCTACGACCTTGGCTTCGGCGTCCTCACCAGCTCCACCGATTTCAATGGCAATGTCACGAGCTATGAATACGACAGCTTCGCCCGGCTGGTGGCCATCGTGAAGCTTTACGACACCGCTCAATTCCCCACCGCGCTGTTCGAGTACCTTCCCGCCGATCCGACCCGATTTCGCATCTATCGCTACAACCGAGGGGGCGTTCTCACGGTCGAAACATCCGGCGGCGCGCGTCCCGCGAGTCGGGTGATTTCCCGCTTGCGCGAGGAATCCGGAGAGCCGGGCACACACGTCACGGTTTCCTACACCGACGGTGGCGGGCGCAAGCTCGCGGAGGTCAAGGAAGGGGATACTCCCGGGCGTTGGGTCGTCAACACGGCCAGCGCCTACAACCGCCGCATGAGCGCGCAGTCCTGCTGGCTGCCCTATGAAATCGTCTCCGGCAGCGACGACTCCGCTCCGCCACAGTTCGGTGAATTGTGGCCTGCGGGCCGTCCGCCCCTCACCGACTCGTCCGGTCACGCGACCGTCAAAACCGATATTCGTTACGATCCGTTGGGGCGCGAAATTATCACCATCAATCCACCGGAAACCCTGGCGGCAATCGGGGACGACTCCGCCCGCACTCACGCCAGCACCCAGATTCTCCCGCTAGAAATGCGCCTTTACGACGAGGAGGACAACAACGTCGGTGGCTCATACGCCGGCACGCCAATGGTCCAACTCACCGACGGCTTGGGTCGCCTGATCCAAGTCCACGAGCTAGCCCGGCTGAACGACGACGGTACGCCCAGCGAAAACATCCGGACCTGGCCCACCCGCTATCGCTACGACCTCAACGATC
>CAYYSX010000392.1:0-4774 GCA_964474315.1 uncultured Verrucomicrobiota bacterium
TCTCCCCTGTAGAGTCGTCTCTCCCGAGACGACTGTCGTCTGGGGACAGACGACAAGGTGGGAAGGGACGGTTCATGGGTTCCAAAGACCCAAGCTCCCAACACCTGGGTTCCGCTCGAAACGTCCCGGGAAGCGTGATCCTCACTCCTGCGGATACACCAGCAGCCGGTCATGCACGATCAGGAGCAGGTCATTCTTGCCATCCGCAGTGACGTCGGCGACGGCCACCTCACGGGGTTCGGGAAGCCCGTTGCGACGTTGCCGGAACGTTCGTTCCTCAAAGACCGGCCAGCGGTTGCCCGGAACCAGTTTGTGGGGAGGCTCGAACAGCACCAAGTCCACGTAGTTTCGCGCCGTTTCCAGGAACACCAGATCTTTCCGACCGTCGTTGTTGAGATCACCGCTGGTCACATCGTGAAGCCAGCCGTCGCGAATCGGTGTTTCGTAGCCGTCGAGTTCGGTTAGGTCCCAGACCTCACCGGAAAACCGTTTCCAGGCGACCGCGTTGATGCCCATGAATCCGATCGTATTGAGTTCTTTCGCCCCCAACGCCAGGGGAACCAGGCTATTGAAATCGGTCACCGGTAGCAGCGCATTGCGTACCGTCTGCCAGACGCCGTTGGTGTCGCGTCGGGCCACCGACAACGACTTGCGGTCAGCATCGAGCAGGAACAACAGCGGGGCCTGGCCTTCCGGTTGCGGCAATGCGGCGGCTCCCACCAGGCGGGAGCTGCTGGTCGCGCCATTGATCTGGTCGCGCACGGTAAAACTCCAGTTCGGCTTGCCTCCCGACTCCGCCGATTCCGCCGAGAGCACCACGGCGCGCAGGAAATTCTTCTGCGGCAGGACCAGTTCGTCCTGGCCGTCCCGGTCCACGTCGGCGGTCAACATCCAGGGCGTCTCCAAGCTTCCTCCCGGCGGGGTGACATCGGCCTCGTCGAAGAGCTTTCCGTCCTGGGGTTCCGCGCGTTGCACCAGGATCTTCACCTTCTCGTAAGGGGTCAGGATCACCAGGTCCTTCCGACCGTCCTGATTGGCGTCATGGAACGCCATCCGTACTGGCATGCCCTTGAACTCTTCGGACAACCGTTGCGTCAGGTTGGTCCCGTCGGCCGAGCGCAACACCAGCTCCCGCGCAGTGAACGACTCCTCCTTGCCATCCTTGCCCGGTCGCTTGTCTTCCCGTTCCTGAATGAGGGCGAGCAGCGGCTTGCCACCCTCCTCGATCGTTCCCACCGTCATCACCAACGGACGCCCCGTTAGGGACACCAACTGAGGAAACGGCAGGCGTCCCCCGCCATCGAGCGTCGCTACACCGATTTGCCTCTCGTCGGAACTGAGCAGGAACAATTCGCGCCGGCCGTCCCCGTCCCAGTCGGCTGAAGTCAGGTCGGTCACGCCGGTCAGGCTCGGAAAGTTGCGCGGCTCGGCCAGGGTTCCATCCGGCCGCTGACTCCACCATGCAATCTGTCCGCTGCCGGGATCGGCCACCACGAGGTCCATGAGGCCGTCGCCGTCCAGATCCGTCCACAGAGCACCCCGCCGCGCCTTGTCGGTACGGCTCAGCGGCAGAACCGAGAACTGGCCATCGACCAGTCCTTCCACCAGCGGCTCGGCCGGTTTCCGCGAAAAATGGGACACCGCCGCCCGCCCGGACTTGGCCGCGATGGACACCACTTCGGTCTTGCCAGAGCCATCCAGGTCGTCGGCCCAATAGCTGCGGATGGCGTTCAACGGTAGGTGAACCTCTGGTTCGAACTGCCCGTCGGGCTGCTGGAGGCGGAATCGGAACGGATTCGCATTATCCCAGTTCACGAACAGGAGGTCCTGCCGGCCGTCGCCGTTCAGGTCCAGCACCTGCACCGCCTTCACCACGCCGGAATACGGCAAGCGATCCGGCTCGCCCAAGGTGCCATCCGGTTGCTGCCGGAGCAGATACAGGTGTTTCTCCGCCAACAACAGCAGGTCGCTTCGTCCGTCGCCGTTGATGTCGCCGGTCGTGAGCGCGTTGTAGTCCAGCGCCCCGTCGTCCAACGGCCAACGTCGCGGCTGGGACCAGCCATTGGTGCCCTGGTTGAATTGAACGACCAGCTCCTTGGGTTCGCCAAAGTAAGCCAGGTCCATCCGACCGTCCCCGTTCAAATCGGCCACCGACAGCGAGGTGATGCGCTTCTCCGAGGAGATGGATTCGATCCGAAAGCGGGCGTCGGGCGGCAGCTCATTGATGTCGCGTCGTCCCTCCTTGACGGCGGTGACCGGCGCGTTGGTGTTGCCGGTACGGTTATAGAGCAGGCTGATCTTCGAACGGGCGTTGTTGACGAGCACCACGTCATTCAATCCGTCGCCGTTGAGGTCGGTCACATGGAGGAAGGCGATCCCGTACTCGAGCGGGAAAACTTCCGGACCACCAAACCCAAAGCGGTTGGTGGTGAGCTCGCCGCACCAACCGGTCGCCAGCAGCCCCATCCCGATCCCGATCCAAGCCATCATCAGCCGTCGCACCATGGCCAAGCCTTCCCTGAGCCTGCCGCGAGAGCAAGGACGGCGTCGTCGGGCACGCCCACGGCGGAACTCCCGGTAGAGGGGAAGGGATAGAGCATTTATCGAACCACTGAGCCCGCTTTACCGCGTGGAGTGGAGGCGGGGAGGAATGGGAGCCGGAAGCTCCAGATTCCCAGGTGCAACGAGCGCTCGATTGGAGCGGGTGGGTGGCCTGCGGGTTCAGCTTATGAGGTCGTCCAGGCGGGGACTTGGAGCTTGAACCTTGGGTTTTGGAGCTTCCCGCAGGGCCAAGCATGAGGACACCCATCCGTTGGCCCCTGTTGCCGATCCCCCGCCCCCTACAGTCGCAGCAGCTTCAAACCGGCCGCCGCCGCCAGATCGCGTTGCCGCTGGTCGAAGGTCAGGAAGTGTCGCAATCCGAGTTCCAGAGCGCAGGCGACGTGCAATACGTCCGCAGCGCGGGCGCCGATTCGCGGGGAGTGCTCGCGGCTCAGTCTTATCGCCCGGGTGAAGGCCGATCGCCAAGCCACCGGCAGTTGAACGAGATGGCCATCGGCAAAGTCCTGGTCCAGGGCGGCCCAGGCCTCCGCGGACTTGGCCGGGGGAATGTCCCCGCGGAACTCGGCAAGGGCGATGGCATTGGTGATCTCGGCCCGCTCGTGATGGGTAACCGGCAACGCGCCCCCAAGTCTCACTCGCCAAGCCACGACCTCACGGGATCGCGACTGGTGGAGATATAGTGGGATCAGCGCACTCGGGTCCGCGTAGATGGAGTCAGCGGTCGCCACGGTTTTCCTCGACGAGAGACCGGGCGGCCTCCTCCGACATCGGTTCCGGCCGTTGAGCCAACAGACGCGCCAAGTAATCCGGGAGCGCACGGAACGTCGGGGATCGGGGCCTCACGGGCTCCAGGATGTACGCGGGCTCGCCGTTGTCCGTAATGGTGATGCGGCCCAATTCGTCCACCTTGCGCTTCACGGCCCGAAAATTGGTCCGCAGCTCGCGAATGCTGGCGGTTGCATCACTCATGGTGTGCAACATCAGCGTTTCACGCCTGAGGGTCAATCCTTCGCGTCCCTCCTTTGCTTCCCTCAGGCCGGGGACACTACGGCGGAAAAAAAGAAGCAGGGAGGGGACAGGTCAGTCGTTGGCTTGAACCTTGGAACTTCTTTGGAGCTTGGACCTTGGGTTTTGGAGCTTCCCGCCGAACCGCGCAGGAGACACCCAACCGTTGGCGGCGCGGATGCTTGTGCTCAGCTCCGGGTTTCTCTCTACTCTGCCCGCAACTTTTCCCGCGGGCAGCGGTTGAATCTGCCCAAGTCTATCATTGGCATGGCCTACCGGTCTCTTCAGACAATTCTGGAACGCGCAACGCTGGTCACGCCCGCTCAGTTCCGCGACTGGACGGCGGCGTGGCGGTCGGCGGTGGACGGCGGCAGCACGGAATCCCAGCTCGCCTTCTTCGCCCGCGAATCCGGCCTGACCGAAGAACAGTTTCTCCACCGTCTCTCCGCCGCCCTGGACTGGCCGTTTGTGGAACTGGGCAAACACACCATCGAACCCGAAATCCGCAAACAAGTCTCCACCAAGGTCGCCTTCCAGTTCTCCGTCATCCCGGTTCAGGCCGAGAACGGCGTGCTCCAGGTGGCCACCCACAACCCCTTCGATCCGGCCATGCAGGCGGCCGTCCAGTACGACGCCAAAGGCCCCGTCCAGTACGCCCTCGCCACCCGGGCCGACATCGAGAAGGCGCTCAAGAAATACTACGGCGTCGGCGCCGAAACCCTCGACGAGATGGCCGAGGACGACCCGATGGAGCTGATCGTCGGCGATGACCGGGAAATCACCGGCGACGACCAGGACGCCAGCGTCATCAAGTTCGTCAACCAGGTGGTCTGGGAGGCGTTCAAGGAGCGCGCGACCGACATCCATTTCGAGCCGTCGGAAGACGAACTGCGCATCCGCTACCGCATCGACGGTATCCTTCACCAGACTCCCCTGCCCCCCCAGATCAAGCGTTACCAGGCGGCCCTGATTTCCCGCATCAAGGTCATGGCGGGAATGAACATCGCCGAGAAACGCCTGCCCCAGGACGGCCGCATCAACGTCCGCATCAAAGGCGAGGAAATCGACATTCGGGTCTCGACCGTGCCGACTGTCTGGGGCGAATCGGTCTCTCTGCGCCTGCTCACCCGCGGCAAAATCTTCTTCGGTCTGGACAAGCTGGGCTTCGCGCCCGACGAGGATGCCGCCATTCGCGAACTGATCGTCA
>CAYYSX010000393.1:0-4695 GCA_964474315.1 uncultured Verrucomicrobiota bacterium
CGCATCAAACTCTTCAGACTCTATCCGAAATTTTAAACGTTACATGGTACTAGGCTGTCCGTGAAGGTGTCGGAGATGCGGAAGTCCATTCGCGCTAGCGGGTCATAGCGTAATCATCTGCGATTGGCCTGCCAGCACTGCCGCCTTCTCAATTTGCCTGGCCTTCTGCAATTCCGGGTCCGATTCAACCCAAGGCCATCCCGCAATGTCAGCATGTGCGGGGGGTGGTTCATTTGCCAAGACCTCCAAGCCGGCGCCGCGAACGGCGGCCGCCGTAAGAATCGCCGCCCCTTTCAGCGAACGATCCGGTCTGGCGATCTCAGCCCAGGTCAACCGCAGCCGTTCCGGCTGATTCCCAATCCGAAACACCGACGTGTTCTGGTATTTGGGATTCGGCAGGAACGCAGCGGGCTTGGCGCCGTGCGTATTGAATTGATTGCTCTGGGTCAGGAACCGCGAGAGTGGTTCCAGGTCGCCGACGTATTCAGGCAGCCCGGAGGGAAGCGTCGGCATGGCCCGTGATGGAGTGAATCGTGTCGAGGATTCGCGGAGGCACGAGCTCCCCGTCGAACCGCGCCACGCCGTGACCTTTGTCCCCGCCATCCAGCCAAGCGTACGCCAGCCGATTGCTTCCCCCGATGCTCAGGGTAAACCGTCGATGACGCGAGACTGTCCAATCAAGCGCGATTGAACCGTCAGGCTCCACGGCGAACTCGGGCAACGGAACCCCCGCGGGCAACACCCGGACGAAGTCCACTGCCGTATCGACCGCTTCCAAGCTGATCGCCGCTGCGTCCTGGCCGTCCCAGTCAGGTTCACTGCATTCCGCCGCCAGCGCGATCAGCGCCGATAGGGCTGCCCTTTTCTCGCCAAAAAGGGCCAAGGACCTCTCTGCGGACTCGACGACCGCGCCCGCCGCCTTGCGCACGTCTGCCGCCTCAGGCGACACGGCACTCCCGCCACGAACATAGGTGGACAAGCTGAACTGGCTCAGGCAGACGCCTAGCGTCACTGGAAGAGTTCCAAACATTTCTTGGTAATCATGTTGCGAAAGATCCGGTTCTTCAAGGCTCTCAAGGCCTGGATTTTCGCGAGAATCCAATCCCAGTCCCGCACTTCCTCGCCCGCCTGAGCCGCCACGCAGTTGTCGAAAATGATCGGCAGGGCACTGCCTTCCAACGGCTGGCTGGTGAGCACGAGGTTAACCTGATGCCCGGTCTCCTTCTCCAAGGCGGCGTACTGGTTCAGAAATCCTACGAAGTTCAGCACCTGATCACCCGGGAAGGTCGGCGCCACCTTCAGGTAATCCTCCAGCCGGACCTTTCCCTCCTCCGCGGGGAGTAGGATTCGGTTGATGTAACGCAGGCGGACCCCCCGCAGTTGCAGGGGAGCCGCCATTTCAACAAACGCATTCCAGGTCCGCTGGATCTCGGGCAGGTAGTCATCCAAGCAGGTGTAGGGAGCCAGCCGATTGAAGGAGAAGCCCGCCTGACGGAGCTGAACCAACTGCCTTTCGTCGTCTTGGAGGAACTGCAGCGCCCCAACATGGTGCCGCAACGATACCGAGGGAAGTGCGTCCGGCTTGGCTTCGATGAGGTGCTCGTGAAGCAGTTGCGCCCGAAATTTGGGGTAGTGGGTGCCGAAACGCTCTCTCGCCGCGGGTTCCAACGCGGACAGCTTGGTTCCCGGAGGCAGATCACAATCCAGATCAAGTACCGCCTCGACAATCGGGGCGTTGGGCAACCGGAACATCTCGTCGCTCATCGTGGGCGTGCGTTTGATGGATCACTCACGGCACCCGGAACACCTTCATCACCTCATCCCCCCAGGTGATTGATCACCTTGACGGCGATGCGGCCGTTCTTCGGCTTTTCGAACGGACGCGATACGTCGCCGTACAGCGTGGCCCAGGCGTCGGTGATGCGGAAGTCCACGAATCATGCGGGAAGGTACTGGCAGCCTCGCGCTATGGCCCTGGCCTTCAGCTTCTTGGCAATCTTCCGGCATTCATTGTCGGATTTCTCTCGGAAGTCCATCGTCGCATGCGCTGGGAAATCGGGCCGCGGATCGGGGCTCGCCGGAACGTTCTCCCCGGCCGCCTCGGCCTGCGTCACCGCCCAGACAGAATGCGATTCGTTTCCCAGCACGTGCGTATAGTGCCCGTGAGCCTCCGCCGCATTGATTTGATCCCCGTCGTAAACCGACAAAAGCCCCTGATCCTTCGGGAACGGCAAAAACACCTGGCTGGTCGGCCGATCGCCAGCCATGAAATGGGGATGCGCCTGGCGCAGCAGCAGGGTTTCAGCGTTCATGCGGCCACCAGCCCCGCGGATTGAATCAGGAACGCAAACAACCCCGGCCAATCCTCGGCCCTGGATAAGTCGAATTGCCGTTCCAGATCGCTATTCTGAGGCTGGAAAGCATGGAACTCCCCCCGCAAGGATGAAAGTTCGATATCCAGCGATGGGTCCCCCGGCGCACTCCACTCCAACAACAGGTTGCCTTCCGGCGTCGGGACGATGGCTGGAAGCAGCAGCTTTTCCGGATAGTGCCCGATCATCCTGGCTGCGACCTCATCGAGTTTCTCCCGGTCGGGAACCTTCCCCTGCCCATCGTGCCAGCGATCCGGCAGATTGCGCAGTTCGTCGAAGCGATTGGCCAACTGGTAGTCGGGCTGAATTTCGAGGGAATCCACCGACACGACTTTGACTAGATTCTCCCATGAGTCGTAGGCGCCGATGCCTTTCACCACCACCTGATGCCGCGGGCGGCCACCATACGCCCGGGCTTGGGCGTGAAAGCTATCAGGCATGGGTACCACGATGGGTTGCCCCGCTTTGGGGCGCAGTTGAAACGACGACTTTTCCCAGTGCGCTTCGATGATCGTCCCTGCCAGTTCAATAGGGCGCTCGTAAACGGTGTCGGCAGCCAGCACCAGTTTCTTTCGCCTTTCCGGGGTGAGCACCGCCGGCTGGCCGCTGGCCCCGGTCAGTTCCATCCGCTCATCGGCATGCAACGATCTCCCGACCTGATTGAAATGCACGAGCAGTTCGCGCGGAAAATCCGCCGGCAATTGCCCCTCGGACGCGCCGATGCACTCTACAATCAGCTCGCGGGCTCGCTCAAAGTAGACATTGGCCCCGGCACCGAGTGCCAGAACCCCCGCTGTCACCAAGGCCAGCATCGGCCGGGCGCTTCCGTCGTCCACGCGCTCCAGATGCAGATGAAAGTCCGCCGCAAACCCTTTCGGAACGCGCTGCCGGTCCGGGTGATCCTTCAAGTAGAGGTGCTTGGCCAATTCGACGAGTAGCGTCTCGTACGCCACCAGATCCCTGGCCACATCCAGCGGCAGGGTGTGCTCGGCAAAACGAGTGCCTTCAAATCGTGGTTGGACAAACTCGGACTTCATTCGCGCACAGCTTACGCTACCGAGGCCATGGCAGCCGTCGAGAACGCATTCATACCCGAAACACCTTCATCACCTCATCCCCCAGGTGATTGATCACCTTCACCGCGATGCGGCCGCTTTTCGGCTTGTCGAAGGGGCGGGACGTGTCGCGGTGGAGAGTCGCCCACGCGTCGGCGTTGATTTCGGCTTTGAGCGTGGTCTTGAGCGCGGTGTACGGATCGTTTTGACCCAGGAAGTAGGCGTGACGGACAAAGAAGCTCTCGCGGTTGTAGTCCGTGTCGATGAACCAACAGGCGATACCGTCGGTGCCCGAGCTGACCACTTCCCCGGTCTGCGGTCTGAAGACGTCGATGCCCTTCACCTTCACCCGCCGCCGTCCATCGGGTTCGGAGAGAAGCTCGATATCCGGTTCGCCGAAAATCACGAAGAGGTTTCCTTTTCCCGTGTTTTTGAGGTCCTCGGCCATATGGAGATCGGCGTTCATACGGGCCTTGAGAATCGAAATTCTTCCCAGTTTCGGCAGATCGGTGGAATGCGCGTCGTAGTTGAAGGCGCAGGCGATCAACACGTCGAAACCCGCGTCGCCGCATTCCCGGGCAGCATCAACCAAGTCGGCGCGTTGGACGGTTCCAAACTCCGGGCCGATGAAGATGCCCGCGCGTTTGTCGATGTCGCCTTCGCGGTAGCGTCCTTCTCCGCAAATGAAGTGTCCGGGCCAGGGCGTGAGCGCGGTGAACGTGATGCGATCCTCCTTGTGTGCCTGCTGCACGCCGGCGGTGCGGAGGTTCTCCAGAATCATCTGGGGGAAGGACTGCTTCGCGCCGTATTCGGACGCGTCGTCCTTCAGGACGTCGATCAACTCGTCGTTCTCATCGACGCCGAGCATGCGGTGTGGGGAGAGGCTTTCGACGGTGAAGGGGCCGGCCACGCGGACCTTCTTTTTGTTTTCGTAAGGCTTGTCGTAGAGGTGCTCAAACTCCGCCTTGGCGGCGATGCTGGCGTCGATCTCCTTTTGCCGCGCGATACGGGCCTGCCACCAGTCGGAATGCAGTTTTTGAACCGCGGATGACGCGGATTTCACGGATGCTGCTTTCGATCCGCGCCCATCTGTGCGATCCGCGGTTAATTCCTTTGGGACTTCCCACTCCTGCCAGTTCGTGCCGAGGGCGGCGTTCAGCTCCGCGCGCAGCGGTTCCAGCGTCTTCTGCCATTTCTCCCAGATGACATCGATCTCCGCGTTGTTGGCGATGGATTTGAGGGTGATGTGCGGAACGCGCTCATAGACG
>CAYYSX010000394.1:0-4678 GCA_964474315.1 uncultured Verrucomicrobiota bacterium
TCTGAACCAGTCTCCTTTTGAACTCCCGCCGACACCGAGGTTCTTATCCTTGGCTCCCAGCAACTCCACCCGCGCAGCGGAGTCAACGCCTCCCGCCGGCCGGAATTGTCCCTCGCTTCCGCGTCTATCCTTGCTCTAAGGACCATCTGGTCGGTGTGATGGGCGCGGCCGATGAAACGCGTCCAGCCGTGGTTTCCCACTTTCATCTACACCGACCGGCTCCGGCGGACCGGGGCGGTGGCCTTCAATCGCGGGCTGCGGGACGAGTGTCACCAAGTCCGGAATTTCGATGACGCCGGCCGGCGCTGGTCGGAAACCAACTATCCCGGAGGCTACACCAGCTACGGATCGCTGGACCAACTTCACCGCTTTTCTTCGACGTTTGGGGAACTCGAACAGGATTTGGATCGCCATGTGCGGGCGTTTGCCCGGGCCTTGGACTGGGACCCGGGCGGTCGCCGCCTCGCGATGACGGACTGTTGGTTGAACATCATGCCGCACCGGACCGCGCACAGCCTGCACCTGCATCCCAACTCGGTGGTCAGCGGTACCTACTATGTGGCGACCCCCCGGGGCTGCGCCGGATTGAAGTTCGAGGATCCACGCCTGAGCCGCTTCATGGCAGCCCCTCCCCGCCGGGCCCGGGTCCGCCCCGCGAACCAGATTTACGTTACCTATCCGGCCCGGGCGGGGTTGGTGATCCTGTTCGAAAGCTGGTTGCGCCATGAAGTCGTGGCGAATCCCGTTCAGGCCGAACGGATCAGCATTAGTTTCAACTACGACTGGACTTGACCCATTGGCCCTTCTTCCCGGCTTGATTGCCGCCGTCACCCCACTTGAACACGACGCCCATACGCCTCCTTCACGCCGCGAGTGAGCTGCATCCGTATTCCAAGACCGGCGGGTTGGCGGACATGGTCGGCGCCTTGGGACAGGCCCTCGCGCGGGCCGGACACCAAGTCCACGTGGTGACGCCGTTGTATCGGGGCATTCGCGAACGGTTTCCCCGCCTTCGTCCGGCCGACTGGCGCTTCGACCTCGACCTGGGGACCGGCCCGGTCTCGGGGCAATTCTGGCGGCTCGATCCGCAACCACGACTGACCGTGTGGTTCGTGGATCAGCCGGGGTTCTTCGATCGCGTCGGGCTCTACCAGGACCAGTCTCAGGATTACCCCGACAATGCCGCCCGGTTCGCCTTCTTTTCCCGCGCCGCGGCCCTGCTGGCGCGACACCTTCCCGAGCCGCCGCAGATCGTTCACGCGCATGATTGGCAGGCGGGTCTGCTCCCCATGATCGTGCGGCATGGATGCGTGGCGGGCGGTTGGGGCTTTGCGCCGAAAACGGTACTGACGATTCACAACCTGGCCTATCAGGGCTGGTTTCCAGCCGAACAATGGAGGGTTTCCGGTCTGCCGTCCCGGTGGTTTCACCTGGAAAGCGCGCTGCACTATGGACAGTTCAACTTTCTCAAAGGGGGCCTGGCCCTCGCGGATGCCCTGACCACCGTCAGCCCCACCTACGCACGCGAGATTTGCACGCCGGAGTATGGCTGCGGCTTGGATGGACTGCTTCGCCGGCGGGAATATGAACTGACCGGGATCTTGAACGGCGTGGACTACGAGGAATGGAACACCACCCGAAATCCCGCCCTCCCCTGCCCTTACGATGCCGAACATCTGGAGGGCAAACGGGCGAACAAACTGGCCTTGCAAGCCGAGTTGAACCTGCCCGAAGAACCCGACGTTCCTCTGTTCACCAACATCACGCGCCTGGTGGGGCAGAAGGGGGCCGACCTTCTGCTCGGCGCCCTGGAGGGGCTCGCTTCGACGGGCGAGAAGTTCCAGTTCTCCCTGCTCGGATCCGGAGATCCGGCATTGCAGGAGGCGTTCCAGCAACTGGCCTTGCTCCACCCGGACCGAGTGGCGGTCCGGATCGGATTCGATCCGGCGCTGGCCCATCGCTTGGAGGCCGGCGCGGATTTCTACGTGATGCCATCACGTTTCGAACCGTGCGGGCTCAACCAGATGTATTCACTACGCTATGGCACGGTACCCGTGGTGCGTGCGACCGGGGGACTGCAGGATTCGGTGGTGGACCCGCGGGAGGATGCGGTCCGCGCAACAGGCATCAAGTTCCAGGACCCGAATGCGGCCGCACTGGCCAATGCGTTGAGAAAGGCCCTGGTGCTCCACCAAACGCCCGAACTGCTGACCCGGTTTCGCCGGAACGGTATGGGAACCGATCTCTCCTGGACCCGACAGGCCGGCGAATACGTGCATTTTTACGAGGAAGTCTTGCACGGAGTGTAAGCGGCAACCGGTAGGGCTGCCGCGCGCCCTACCCCGCAATCAGTTCCCCCGCTTTCGCGCGGATGTGGCCGCTGCGCATCAAGGACTCACCAACGAGGATCGCCCGTGCTCCGCAGCGCTGGAGCCGTTCTACGTCGGCCCGCGAGTGAATCCCGCTCTCCGCAACGAGTAGTTGGTCAGGCGGACCGGAGCGATCAGGCGTCGCTACCCAACCAGACAGGCATACGGCGAGGCGTTCGGTGGTGGCCAGATCCACTTTGAACGTTCGCAAATCCCGGTTGTTGACGCCAATCAGGCGGGCGCCACAGCGGAGTGCGCGCTCCAGTTCAGCTTCATCATGAACTTCGACCAAGGCGGTCAGACCGGATGCCTCCGCCAGCGCGTGAAAATGGCTGAGCTGAACGTCATCCAGGATGGCCACGATGAGCAGGATGGCGTCCGCCCCCCACTCCACCGCTTCCAGAATCTGTCGCTCGTCGATGATGAAGTCCTTCCGCAGCAGAGGTAGCCCGACCGCGGCGCGGATCGCCTTCAGGTAGGCCAGAGAACCCTGGAAGAACGGCTCGTCAGTCAGGACCGAGAGGCAACTGGCGCCCGCGGCCTCATATTCCTGCGCGATCCGGATCGGATCGAAATCGGGACAAATGACCCCGAGGCTGGGGGAGGCCTTCTTTACCTCGGCGATGAGTCCGATGTCTCCACGTCGGGGGCGAGCCAAAGCGCCATAGAAGTCACGGACCCCATCACCCCGGCGGTGGATGGCCTCGCGCAGTTGGAAGGCCGCAACCGGGCCCGCCAGCAAGCGGGCCACTTCAGCGCGCTTTTGAATGACGATGGTATCAAGGATGGTCATGAGGGATCGATCCGATACACTCCTATTCCTCCTCATCCTTCAGTCCTGGAATACGCTTCGACGGACAGCCCGCCCGCAACCAACCGTTCACAAAGGCATCCAGATCTCCGTCCATCACCCCCTGCACGTCACTGGTCTGCACTCCGGTCCGCAGGTCCTTTACCAAACGGTAAGGCTGGAAGACATAGCTGCGGATCTGATTACCCCAACTGACGCTGCCCTTTTCGCCGTAAAACCGGTCCATCTCGCTCCGGGCCTGATCCAGCTTCAGGGCGTAGAGCTTGGAAATCAGCATGGCCATGGCGGTCGCCTCGTTCTGGGCCTGGCTCCGTTGAGCCTGGGAAGCGGCCACCAGTCCGGTCGGGAGGTGGGTCAGGCGGACCGCCGTCTCGACCTTGTTCACATTCTGCCCGCCCTTGCCGCCCGAGCGGAAGGTGTCCCGCAGGATTTCGCTCTTGGGAATGACGATGTCGCTCTGGGCGATATCGCTGAGTTCGGCAATGACATCCACGCTGGCGAAGCTGGTGTGACGCCGTTTGTTGGCGTCGAAGGGGGAAATGCGAACCAACCGGTGGACGCCGCGTTCGGCCTTGCAAAACCCATACGCATTCTCTCCCTCCACCCGGAACGTTACGCTCTTCAGCCCGGCCGAGTCGCCGGCCAAGGCGTCCGTGATCTCCCACTTCCAGCTCCGGAAATCGAACCAACGACCATACATGCGAGACAACATCTCCGCCCAGTCCTGGGCCTCGGTGCCTCCCGCGCCCGCCTGAATGCTGAAGATGGCATTGCGGGCGTCGTGCGGACCGGTGAGCAGCACCTCCAGCTCGAACTGGTCCAACTGCCGGGCGACCGCTACGGCTTCGGCATCGGCTTCTTTCTGAACTGCTTCCTGTCCGTCGGGTGGCTCAGCCTCACCCAAATCGAGGAGAACACGGGTGTCCTCGACGCGCCGTTCGAATCCGATCAGAGGCTCCACCCGCTTTTTCAGGGCGTTGGATTCCTCAATCACCTTCCGGGCCGCCTCCTGGTTATTCCAAAAGGTATCCGCCGCCATCTGCGCCTCGAACTCGGAGATCTGGCGCTGGGCGGTCGGAACGTCGAGAAATCGGCGTAACTGGTCGAGTTTGGACGACAGCGCGTCCAAGTTGGCGCGCGTGACTTCGAACATAGGGCGCGGAAGGTAGGCGGCGCTCCGACGGGGGCGCTAGGGGGAAGTTGTCGGGGGGCGCATCTGGGCGCGTCTCAATTTCTGGACGGGTCCCGACGGATCGGGACCTCGGCCTGAGGTAGGGCTGCCGCGCGGCGGGGGGCGGCGTAGCGCGCCGTCCCACCTGCCTCCCATCCGACGCACGAGCGGATCGGTGACTCGCAACCACGTCCTGACCCCCAGGCATAGTTCCTCTTTCGAACCTCGGCGCGAAGACGACCCCTTTGCGCTCGCGCGCTGACCGCATCAGTGGAATCTTCAACAGTCGTATTTCGATCGGTTGATGCGCGGGAAGGGAAAACTCGA
>CAYYSX010000395.1:0-2143 GCA_964474315.1 uncultured Verrucomicrobiota bacterium
TCACTGCGGCGTGGGCATCTGGTCGCCGAGACGCAAATACTCCCAGATTCCCTGAATCGTCTTCGGACCATCGCCGCCGAGTACCTCGGACAGCGGGCTTTGCCCCTCGTCGTCAAAGTACACCGGCATCTTGCTGGTAGGATCGATCATGGTCGGCGCACGGAGCCAGCGGCGGTAGAAATCAGGCTGCAGCCGGACAAAGCTGTGCGCGAGATTGATGCCCGGAGCCTCGAAGACCTGGGTGGCTCCAAATTCCCCCACCCCGTGGCAACTGGTGCAACTGAAGCCGCCGCTGGCGCCGATGAGTTTGTGGCCGGCCTCTGCCAGTTCCGCCGCGTTGGCGGGGGCCGGATCAGGCTCGGTTACTGGTGGAAATCCCGCGAGCGTAGCGAGCCCTTCCCCCAAACCCCGGGCGAACGCGGGAAAGGCGGGCATGCGGGCTTCGCTCCACGGACGCGGCTTCACCGGTTCTTCGCCGCCCAGGAACCGAATCGCCCACTCCGGTTTCAATTTTCCATACAACAGTTCCCAGGCGGGAAATCCTTCGAACTGACCATGGCATTGACGGCAGTTCAAATGCCTTGACTGACGGGTCAGAAAATCGGCCGAGGTGGATCGGCTCAGCGACCCGCGATCGGTCGCCGCGAATGCTTGGAGTGCGATCCGTTGATCGGCCGTGAGCGCATAATGCGGAGCCCGAGAGCCGGCGACGGGTGGGTCCGCCAGGCAGCCCGAGTTCCATGGCACGGCCGGCAGATCGGCGAGCGGTTGGGCGGTAAACTCGTTCTTCACCCCGTCCAGCGCGTGGCAGTTCAGGCATCCGGAAGTGGCCACCAGTTTCTTGCCCTTCTCGATGGTGGCGGTATCGGGTGCGGTCGGCTCGGCCTCCGCGGAATCGGCCACCGAATCGAGATAGGCGGCGAGGTCGCCCGCTTCCCCGGCCGTCAGCTTGAAATTGGGCATGCGAATCCATTGAAAATGTTCCTCGGGTTGGCGCAGAAAGGCCGCCAGCGCTCCGGGCGTGAATTTCGCCTTTACCTGCTTCTGGGAAATCTGATGGGGCTGGGCATCGCCCCCTTCCGGCGGACTATGACAGGCCACGCAGTGGAGCGTTTCGAAGAGGGCCTTCCCGGTTCCCACGTCGCCGGGGGTGGCGGCGAACGAGGTGTCGCCTTTCAGCGAAGCGAGATAGCCGGCCACCGCTTCCGCCTCGGCCGCTGCTTCCGGACCGTGGAAAATCTGCGGCATGGGGGTCCCGGGGCGAAGCGCTTGCGGATCACGAATCCACCGGGCCAGCCAGGCCGCCTGACGCCGTCCGCCAATGCCATTGAAGGACGGCGCATCCATCGACAGCTCGGGCTGAATGCCGGGAGCGGTGTGACACTGGGCACAACGCAGCTCGATCAACAGATCCCGTCCCTCGTGAACCCGCAAGGACTGGCGGAGCGCCTCGCTGGTCGCATGGGTCAGCTCCGGGAGCGGGATGGGATTCAACGGCGTTTCCCGATTGGTCCAATACAGGCGGAGAAGAGCGTCGCCCGAGGGCGGGGACGTGAAATCCACCACGAACGCATTGGTTCCTTTGTTGAGCCGAACGGACTGGCCGATGGCCAGCTCGGTCCCCGTATCCTTCGCCTCCAAGGCCAGCGCGCCGTTGACCATCACCTTGACCGCTCCGCGCAGGGCGGCCTGAAACGTGTAGTCGGCCCGCAGATCCGCTGACACGAAACCTTCCCACCGTGCCGTAAATGAGCCCACCGGAACGAAGGGAGTCGCCGGCTGGTCAGCGGGAACGAACAGCCAGACGTTAGGAACCACGGAAAGGTCGGTGACCCCACCGGAGGTCACGGAACGGACCAAGCCGGTCGGCGGCTCATCAGCCGCCCCGGGGGGGACGAGAAAGAACAGCAACGAGGCGGCCAACGCCGGAAGCCGGGTCCATTCAAACGTGTACATAAGGTGAAGTCTGCGACAGCCGCTGACCGGCGACACGTTAGAAACCGTGGGGACCAGGCGGAAGTTCAAAGCTCAAAGCTCAAAATCTGTTCCCAGCCGTGTCGCGTCGGCGGTCCTCAGCCGACCCGATGGCCGCCGAGGCGATAGAAGCCCTATTCTCCATACCGGCTCGTTCCCACGACTCCAC
>CAYYSX010000395.1:2243-4659 GCA_964474315.1 uncultured Verrucomicrobiota bacterium
CCCTCGGAGCTCCGCCCCTTTTGAGCTTTGAACTTTGAACTTTGAGCTTCCGCCCCCAGGCATCGCCCTTCCTCCCCGCCTTCGCTATCGTCCCCCCAATGTCACCTCTGCGGTTCATGCTTTTCCTGGGGATCGTTCTGGTGAGCACGGAATTCGTCCGAGCCGGGGCTGACGACTCGGTGTTGATCGGGGTGGGCGAACGATGGAAGTACTGGCTGGCCACCGCCGAGCCTCCGGATGATTGGCGTGAACTGGGCTTCGATGATTCCGAATGGCTGGAGGGGGATTCCGGATTCGGTCTCAGCACCTGGGGCGAAAACACCCTCTTCAACACCTTCGGACGAGGTTCCGGCGCCGTTTTCTTTCGCCGCGAATTCGTCCTCGATGATCCCACGCGCGTGGCCACGCTCACACTCCGCTGCGATTGGCAGGGTGGTTATGTCGCCTATCTCAATGGCGACGAGATCGCCCGACGCCAACTGCCCGGTCCCTCTGGTTCCCCGGTGCCCTTCGATACCCTGTCCGCTCTGCGATATGCCGGCGCGGCCGAGGAAATGGGGGTCGGCGATCCGGCGATCCGGCTGCGCCGGGGAACCAATGTACTCGCGTTCCAAGGCCATCCGGCGTTCGGCAGTCCGCTGGATGTCGTTCTCGTGCCTGAGTTGCTGGCCAATTTCACCCGCGGTCCCTACTTGCAGTCCCTGTTGAGTGATCGGGTCACCGTGCTGTGGCGGACGCCCCTCGACCTACCGGGAGCGGTGGAGTACGGCGAAGCCGCGGATTTTTCCGATTCCCGCCGAGTCGAATCCGCCGGGCCGTCCGCGGCCCAGGAAGTCACGCTCACCGGACTCCAGCCGGGCCGTCGTTATCATTATCGCGCCTGGGCCGGAACCTCCCCTTCGTCCCCGGCTTCGTTCCGCACGCTGCCCGCCACGGGGACGCTCGACTTCGTCCTGTTCGGTGACTCGGGGTCGGGGCATGCCGCCCAATTCTCCGTCGCGCGGGTGTTGTCCCGTCGGTCACCTGATCTGGTGATCCATCTGGGTGACGTCGTCTATCCCTACTTCACCACCGGGCTGACGGACACCCGGTGTCTCAGCGTGTATCGCCGTCTCCTGCGCACCACCGCCTTTTACGCCACCTGGGGAAACCACGATCTCTATGGCGGGATCGAGCCGTTCATCGCGGCATTCCGGCAGCCGACCAACACCACGCCCGCGGCTGACCACCTGACGGAAGGCACGCGGCCGGAGTTCTATTATTCGTTTGACGCCGGTGACGCGCATTTTGCCGTCCTGTTCTGGCCTTATTCGAGCCAGTATTACATGCGGGAGAACTGTCCGCAGTTGCAGTGGCTGGAGGCCGACCTGGCGGCGTCCACCCAGCCGTGGAAGTTCCTATGCTTGCATCACCCGGTGAACACTTCGGGCGGACACCGGGCCGATGATTACAATTATAACCGCATTCCCGACCGACTGGAGGTGGCGGCACGCCTGATGCCGGTGGCCGCCCGCCACGGGGTACAGATGATCTTTTCGGGACACGATCATAACTATGAGCGGTTCCATCCGTTGACCCAGACCCACACCGTGGTTACCGGCGGTGGTGGCATCATCCTGTACGGACAGGTGGAAACCGACGCCAACAGCGCTTTCTTCGAACCGCGCTGGCACTTTTCCGAGGTGCAGATCCGCGCGGATCAACTGCGGCTGGTAGCCACGGACGGGAGCGGAGCAGCGTTCGACGCGTTGGAGTTCCGCCGCACACCGGCCGCCTCGCCGGATCCGGACGGCGATGGCCTCGGCCCGCTCGCCGAGGCCGCCCTGGGAACGCGTCCGGACCGTCCGGACACGGATGGCGACGGGGTGAGCGACGGTTGGGAATACTTGAATGGATGGGACCCGACCGTTTCCGATCGGCAGGCGGATGGCACCCATTTGACCGCCTTTCTGGCGACACCGCTGCCGCGTCCGGCGGCGCAAATCCAGAGCCGGATGACGCCGAATAATGAGTTGGAATTGCGCTGGTTGGGGGCGGTGGGGCAACGGGTGATTCTGGAGACGGCTACCGCGCCCGATGCCGGGTGGGAGAAGGTGCCCGAAGCGGGCGGCACCCTGCGGGAGGACCGGCAGTCGTTAGTGCTTCCTCATCTGGAAGGCACGCGCTTCTTTCGGATCCGGTTGGAAGCCGAACCACCGTAAGAATTCCGGTCCTGGCGGGAATCCGTGGCGACCGCAACCAGCGCGTCCACGGTAGCGCCCAAACCGCGGTTATGCTCGGCAGCGAGGGCCGCCAGCCGCTCTCGCGTCTCGCGGGAGACCCGGACGGATAATGGTCTGCACCTCCTTTTCGTGGTTTCTCGCGGCCTCGTTTCGCCTCAGCGGGAGCTTGGGCATTGGAGCTACCCATGAACCGT
>CAYYSX010000396.1:0-3357 GCA_964474315.1 uncultured Verrucomicrobiota bacterium
CTCCGAATGACCCTGGGCGCGCAGCGGCGCGACGTGCTCGGCAACGTCCTCGGGCGGGGAATGATCCTCGCTCTGGCCGGCATCGTCATCGGGCTGGCCGGTGCGTTCCTGTTAACCCGCTTCCTGGCCTCGCAACTGTTCGGTGTCACGCCGACCGATCCGGCCACCTTCGTCGTCGTGCCACTGCTCTTCACCCTCATCGTGTTTCTCGCCACTTATATCCCGGCCCGGCGCGCCACGAAGGTGGATCCGATGGTGGCGTTGAGGGCGGAGTGAGAGGGGATTTTCGATTTTCGATTGCCAATTGCCGATTGGAAGAGTGGATGACCAGGACCCGTACGAAAACTGATGGAGCACGTACCACTGAATTGAGATTTTAGATTTGCGATTTGCGATTGGGAATTCGCCGCGGGTCGGCTGGGGATCCAATCGCAAATCGGCAATCGCAAATGTTATGAACGACCTCAAATTCGCCTTCCGCCAACTCCTCAAGAATCCCGGCTTTACCGCCGTGGCCGTGCTCACCCTGGGCATCTGTATCGGCGCCAACTTGACCATCTTCGCGGTGATCGATGCGGTGCTGCTTCGGCCGCTGCCATTTCCCGAATCGGACCGGCTGGTGACGATGTTCAACAGCTATCCGAAAATGGGCCAGGATCGCGGCGATTCCTCCTACCCCAACTACTACAGCCGCCGGGGCAGCCTCGCCGCGTTTTCCCAGGTGGCCGCCTTTCGCGACACCACGGCCGTGGTCGGCGAGGCGGGTTCGACGGAGTTGACCGAAATCTCGCGCATCTCTCCGGAGTTTTTCACCGCGTTGGGCGTTCAACCCAGTTTGGGACGGGCATTTACTGAGGAGGAGATGACTTACCAAACCGATGGTGCCGTCATTCTGACGGATGAGTATTGGCGGCAAAAATTCAACGCCGACCCCGGTGTGCTGGGCCGCACCCTTCGCGTGGATGGACTTTCCAAGACAATCGTCGGGGTGCTGCCGCCTAACTTCAGATTTCTTTCCTCCAAGGCGCAATTCTTCCACCCGCTTTCCTCGGATCCCGATGAGCGCGACATCCAACGCCTGCACAGCCCCAGCGTCACGCTGATCGCCCGACTCAAGCCCGGCGCAGTGCTCGCCCAGGCGCAAGCGGAGATCGATGCCCACGATGCGGTGATGGCCAGGGATTTCCCCGACGCCAAGATCGCCGCGGATGCCGGTTATCGGACGGTGGTGCGGCCCTTGCATGCCGATCACGTCGCCTCGGTCCGGCCCACCATCCTTCTGCTGCAAGCGGGCGTGTTTTCCTTGCTGCTGATCGGCGGGGTCAATTTGGCGAACCTGTTTCTCATCAGGGCCAGCGGACGCGCCAGGGAACTGGCCATTCGGCTGTCCCTGGGCGCGAGCCGCCGGCATGTGGTGCGGCAGGTGATGGTCGAAACGGTCCTGCTCGCCTTCGTCGGTGGATGGCTCGGGCTCGCGGTAGGGGCAGGGGGAATCCGTCTGCTGACGGTGCTCGGCGTGGACCAACTGCCGTTGGGCGCGCAGATCGCCTTCGACGGGCGGCTGGCCTTCGTCGCGTTGGTGGGAGCCGTCTTGTCGGGAATCGCGGTCGGGTTGCCCGTCGCGTGGTTCAATCTCAGGGGCCATCCGGCCCACGCGCTGCAATCCGACTCGCGCGGGGGCACGACCAGCCACGCGGCGCAAAGCCTGCGCCACGGCTTCATCGTCGCCCAGATCGCGCTGGCCTTCGTCCTGTTGGCCGGAGCCGGTCTGCTGGGATTGAGCCTCAAGCGCGTGATGTCGGTATCGCCTGGCTTCCGCCCGGACCATGTCCTCGCCGGACGGATCACCTTGCCTTGGAAAAACTATCCGGGTGGGCCGCCTCGCCTTGCCTTCGCCGACCGGTTGGTCGAGGCGGCCGGACAACTGCCGGGCGTGGTGGCCGCCGGGGTGATCACGGATGTGCCCCTCAACGGAAGCCACGACTATGACGTCATGACGGTGGACGGACATGAGCCGGAGCCAGGGGCGCCGCTTGTCCTGCATCATATCTACTGGACTGCTGGCGACTACTTCACCGCCATGGGCATTCCCCTGCGCGCCGGGCGCTTTCTGGAGCGCGCGGATTCCCACCGTGAGGGCCGCGTGTGTGTAGTGGACGAAGACTTCGCGGGCGCCTATTGGCCGCCAGGCGAGGCCATCGGAAAGCGGGTGTTCAGGGGGCCTCCGGAGCAGCGACCCGACAGCGAAGGTTTCACCATCGTGGGCGTCGTCGCTTCCGTGAAACAGACCGAACTCACGGACGCGAAGGCCGGCCGGGCCATCTATTTTCCGTATCGCCGCGACCAGGCGGACAGCAGGATATTCCTCGTCGCCTGCACCAGCTTTCCGCCGGAATCGCTCGGCCTGACACTGCAAAAGACGGTCCGACAACTCGACCCGGAGTTGCCGGTCTATGACCTCCGCTCGATGGAAGTCCGCATCGCCGACAGCCTGATCGTCCGGCGTTCGCCCGCGCTCCTGGCCGGAATCTTCGCGGGCGTGGCGCTGCTCCTTGCCGCCATCGGCACCTACGGCGTGCTGGCCTTCGCCGTCGCGCAACGCTGCCGCGAGGTGGGCGTGCGCATGGCCCTGGGGGCGTTGCCGCGACAGATCGGCCGGCATTTTCTGGCGATGGGTCTGCGTTTGCTGGCCGCGGGAATCTTCCTGGGCGTGCCCGGCGCCTTGCTGGCCGGACGCGTCATGCAGAGCGTGCTCTTCAACACGCCTCCGATCCACATCCCCACGCTGCTGGTGACCGCGCTGGTTCTGGGCGCGGTCACGGTGTTTGCCTGCCTGTTGCCCAGTCACCGAGCTAGCCGTGTGGATCCAATGGAGGCGCTGAGGGCGGAGTAATCAGTAATCAGTAATCAGTAATGAGTGGTGAGATTTTTGATTGGCGATTTGCGATTGAGAAAAACGCTTCGCGATGGGTGGAACCCCATCGCAAAGCGGACATTCCCTCGGAGTTCCCGAGCCGTTAGTAGATAGCGAATATAGGTGCTTTGTCCGTTGTCATCAGTCCTTGGTCAGTTGTTTAGTCGGCGTGTCGGGCTGGCCTCGAATTCAATCGCAAATCGCCAATCTATGAGTGACCTTAAATTCGCCTTCCGCCAGTTGCTGAAACACCCCGGCTTCACCGCCGTGGCCGTGCTCACCTCTGACCTCGGAGTCAGGAACGCGATTTTCCAGGTGATCAATGTCCGACACTCATTTTGTTCGCCCCCCCAGCCTCTACTTCCGTGAGGTCGTATCAGCCAACCTGTGGCGAACACCAGACGAGGCCCGCAGCTTGCGCCAGAGTCGCTTGCCGTGCGTCG
>CAYYSX010000396.1:3457-4658 GCA_964474315.1 uncultured Verrucomicrobiota bacterium
GTCGAAGCTGACGAATTCGCGAGTGCCCGCGACCAGCGCGGACGCCACGTGCAAGACGTCCAACGTGCGCGTTCCGAGCTGAGCCGTGTGCCCGGCGGTCAACTGCTCGGCCTGCATGAACACGTCGTCCCACGGGAGAGATCGGATTTGCAGCCGGCCGAGGCGCAGGTCGGTTTCCACCATCTGCCAGGCAGCGGTTGCCTTCCTGCGCGGTTAAGGCGCCGGTAAAAACGAGCCGGACCAGAGCATTGCGCAATTCAGCGCGACCAAAGCCAGTGAACGGCAGCGGAGTCGGATGCGCCGCCAGCCAAGCGTGCGCTCGGCTGCTGAAGGCATCCTGGACGTACAACGAAGCCAGAAAACTCGTGTCGGCGTAGGACGGCACGCGAATCGGCTAGTAGCGCTCTTCGTCCCGGGCGGCCAGTACGGCATTTTCCGGCAACACCTTGTCGCCGTAGAGAGCTCGTAGACGCGCCGTAATGTCCGGCCACGTCGCCGCCCCCTCTGCCGGGAGCGCGCCCGGCTCGACCGCGTTGGGCGGCAGTTCGACGGTAACGAGCACTTCGCTATCGGCCCGCAGCGGCAGGAGGCGGCCCAGCTTCAGCACCCCTTCCTGGTAAATCGCTTTCACAGTGGTCGTCATCGCACCCGAATACTGACGTCGTGGCCTGGCGCTGCAAGCGCTCTTTGGACGGCTCAACGTTCTGCGACGAACGAGTGACCAAGAACCATTGACTTATGAACGATCTTAAATTCGCCCTCCGGCAACTCCTCAAAAACCCCGCTTCACCGCTGTGACCGTGCTTACGCTCGGCATTTGGAGTGCGCCGGTTTCCGCCGCTTTGGATGAGGGGGGCGGCGGAACGTTCGGAGGCCTTCTCGCGGGCGATCCAAAGCGCCGCACAGCGGCGCACTCCAAAAATGAAGACTCCGCGTCCTGGAAATGGGACCGAACCGTCCCAATATCGAGCGAGCTGGAAAGGGCCGAAACCACGAAAGGCCTTCATTTGCGCCGGTTTCACCGGGTTTTCATCCGTGGCATGTCTCGTGCGTCTGGCTGAGAGGTGATGAGGAAGTTGGGAATGGCTCGTGGGGTCGGTGATCGAATCCGAGGCCGTGTCTATTTGCGATTTTTGATTTCTGATTTGCGATTGAGTCCGAGGCCGACCGGCAGGCCAACTGATTACTGATCACTGATTAC
>CAYYSX010000397.1:0-4652 GCA_964474315.1 uncultured Verrucomicrobiota bacterium
TTGAGCGTTGAGCGTTCGTACCCGTGATAGCTGTCCCCGTACCGCTCCGTCGTCCTTTCCCCTACCCCAAGCTTGTGCCTTACTCCGACTTCGGCCTGCTGTCCGTGGGCCCACCTGTTTACCAGCCATGTCGCTTTCCACACTCGTGCTCAAGCCGGGCGAGGCCGACCGCCTCGTTGCCGGACATCCCTGGGTCTATGCCAATTCCGTGCTCCGCACGACCACTCCAGCGGCTGATGGCGACTTGGTCCAGGTAAAGGATCATCGGCAACGCCTGCTGGGCACCGGCTTCTACAATTCCCGTTCCAAAATCATCGTGCGGTTGCTCGACCGAGAGCGCATCGAACCGAACCGCGCCTTTTTCCGCGACCGCCTGGCTGCCGCCCTGGCTCATCGCCAACGCTGGATGCCCACGGCCACCTCCTGCCGGCTCGTCAACGCGGAGAGCGACTTTCTCAGCGGTCTCATCGTGGACCGGTATGAAGATGTGCTGGTGGTGCAGATCAGTTCCCTGGGCATGGACCAGCGGAAGGCGCTGATCGTGGAGGTGCTCCAGGAGCTGCTGGCTCCGCGTGCCATCTTGGAACGAAGCGACACGGCTTCCCGGCGGTTCGAAGGCCTGGCCGATGCTCAAGGGGTGTTGGCCGGGGAGCCGGTGACCACGCTGTCGGTGAATCTCAACGGCCTGCGTTTCCAGACCAACCTGGTGGAGGGGCACAAGACGGGGTTGTACCTCGACCAGCAGGCGAACTACGCGGCCGTGGGTGAACTCGCGCGGGATGCGGCGGAGGTCCTCGACTGCTTCAGCTTCCTGGGCGGTTTTGCCCTGCATGCGGCAAAGGCGGGGGCGCGCCACGTGCTGGCGCTCGATCAAAGCGCCGAGGCAGTGGCGGCCGCCATCCGGAACGCCGAGGCCAACGGCGGTGGAGACCAGGTCCGCTTCGAGGCGGCCAATGTCTTCGACTGGTTGAAAGCGCGCACGGCGGTCGGGCCCAACGAGAAGGTGATTCCGCGATTCGACCTGATCATTTTGGATCCGCCTTCGTTCACCCGAACCCGCGCCGCAGTCCCCGACGCGCTGCGAGGGTACAAGGAGATCCACCTCCGGGCGCTCAAACTGCTCAAGCCCGGCGGCCTGCTGGCCACCTTCTGCTGTTCCCACCATGTGGATCGCGTGCTGTTCGAGGACGTGATTCAGGCTGCCGCCACGGATACCCGCCACACGCTTCGACGGATCGCCATCTATGGCCAATCACCCGACCATCCGGTGATTCCGGTGATTCCGGAAACGGAATACCTGAAGGGATTCGCCTACGAACTGGTGAGGTAAAGCGGGAGATCCAGTTCAGCGCCGCCGGGGGCGGATCAGGATCACCTTCTTGTCGCTGCCTTCGACCTCGACGCTCGAGGTTTCCACGTCGGGATCATCCTTGAGCGCATTATGCACGACCCAACGGTCGTAGGCGTTCATCGGCTCGAGTTCGAGGACGTCGCCCCAACGACGAACCTTCTCCGCCGTCTCCAAGGCGCGCTTGATCAACTGTTCCCGGGCTTGTTGTCGATAGCCACAGACATCGAGGATGATCCGGGGTATCTTGGTGTCGTGGTGGAAGACCAGCCGATTGAGCAGGTATTGGAGCTCGCTCAAGGTCTGTCCCGATCGGCCGATCAGGCGCCCGGGGTCATCCGTTTGGATATCGAGGAGGATCTGATCATCCACGGGACGTTCCTGGAGCGTCACGTTGAATCCGAGCGTCCGTAGCAGTTCCTCCAGGGTGGCTTTGGGATCGATTTTTGGGGTTTCGTTCACGGCTACCAGTGGAGATTAGGGGAGACGATGGCGGGAACTCACGCCTTTTTGCGCACGGGCGTGCCGGGGGGCGCCTTGCCGTTGGCCTTCTCGTCCTTCATGCGGGTGATTTTCGTCTGAAGAATGCTCAGAAGATTCTGCGCGGTCCAGTACAGGGTTAGGCCGGAGCTGAAGTTATACAAAAAGACCACGAAGAAGACCGGCATGTACCTCATGATCTTCTGCTGGGTGGGGTCCATTTGCGGCGACATCGGCGTCAGATGCGCCATCCAGAGCGAGGTGCCTCCCATGAGCAAGGGGAGCAGGTTGAAGGGCAGTCCCACCCCGGCCACGCCCAGGAACGGCACCCAGCCGAGTCCGGGAATGGTGAACAACGTGTCCGGCTCGGCCAGGTTGCAGACCCACAGGAAAGTGGCACCGCGGAGCTCGATGGCCGTCCGCAGCATGAAAAAGAAACCAATGAAGACCGGGAACTGGATGAGCAGCGGGAGGCAGCCGGCGGCAGGGTTCACTTTGTGCCGCTTCATGCACTCCATGGTCTTCTCCTGCAGTTTGGCCGGCTCGTTTTTGTACTTTTCCCGGATGGCTTGCAGCTCGGGTTGAATGACTTGCATGCGCTTCATGGAGCGCGTGCTGATAGCCGTGAGCGGCCAGAACAAGGCCTTGATGATCACCGTCAGCGCGATGATGGCCCAGCCATAGGAAGGGATGAAGTGATGAAGACCGTTGAGCGACAGCAGGAGGCCCTTGGCAAAAAACCCAGTGAAGCCCGAGAAATCCATGACCGATTCGAGATCGAGCCGCATCCGGGACAGCGTGAAGTATTCCTTGGGGCCGGCGTAGAGGCTGAAATGATGCTCGACCGATTGTCCGGGCGCGAGGGCGCCGCCCGGGAACACGAGGGCGGCTTGGAAAGCCCGGGGATCCGGGTTCAGCCGTCCGTCGGCTTCCCGCTCGGCCGCCGTGGGTCGGGGCAGGGGAAAATCGCGGATTACCACTTGGTTGGCCGGCCGGTCGGGCACCGCGATCATGGTGAAAAAGCGGTTGTGAACGGCCGCCCAGGCCACATTGCTGGCTCCGGCGACGAATTCGTTCCGAGGCGTTCCGGGAATGCAGCCCAGGAAACGGTTGGCGAACCACCCCAGGTTGACTAACTCCGCCCGGGATCCGTCGAACCAATGCGCGCCCAACCATTCGCCCGTTTCCCGGCGGTCCTGGGCCGAGGCGGTTCCGATGACCAATTCCCCGCCCGGCAAGGCCACCGGTTGGCTTCCGGCGTTCTCATACCGCACGGTCACGTAAAACACGTAGTTACTCGCGATGCGGTAATCTTTGATCACCCGCAGACCGCCCGGCAGATCCCGCTGAGCCCGGACTCCGCCGCCCGCGGCACTCAGTTGATACTCCTCGTTCAGGCCAAATCCCGGAACCCCAAATTCCACAAAGGCCGGGGAGAACGCCGGATCGTTGAGCGTGGCGAGAGCGGTGGCTTGCGGCTGGTCGCGGCGGCGGCAACCGACCACCGCCGGATACTCCTTCAATTCGACAAAGCGGAGACCACCACCGCGCGAGGTGAAGGTGGCGCGAACCTGCTCATTCTCGAGAACCAGCAGCTCGCCGGCCGGGGCGGACAGAACCTCGGCCGGCGGCGTCACCGGCGTCTGAGGCATCGGCAAAGAAGGGACGACCAGATCGTTGGTAAGACCCGCGGGAGGAACGAACGCCGCACCCGGCGGGTTCGTCCCGAAGGCGGGGGAATTGGTCGCGCCGGGCGGCACCGGCTTCGGGGGGTAGAGGGTGTTGACCAGTGCCGGCCAGGCCAGCATCAGGCAAAACGCGACAACGAGGATTCCGATCCCTTTGCGATCCATGCGAAAGACTCAGGAAGAAGTACGAACCGATCCCGGCACCGGGTCCACCCCGGATCCGCCCCATGGATGACACCGGCAGAGGCGCCGGACCGCGAGGGCGCCACCGCAGACCACTCCATGTCGTTGGACCGCCTGCTCCGCGTAGGCCGAGCAGGTGGGGTAGAAGCGGCAGGCCCCATGGATCCCCAGCACGATATTCTTCATCGGCGAGAAGACCGCCCGGTAGGTCCGCAGGACCAGGAGAACAACGAACCGGACGGGATTCATGTCACGGGGTGGAGGGTGGGCGTTATCCCGGAAATCAGGAGATGTTCGCGATTCAGGGCCTGGAGAAAATCCGTTTCCACCTCGGAATAGCATTTCCCCGCAATCGACCGGCGGGCGACCAGGACGGCCACCACCGGCTGGGCGAGCTGCGCTTGATGTCGGCGGAACGTTTCCCGCAACAACCGACGCGCCCGGTTACGCACCACCGCTCCGCCGATGCTCTTCGCCGTCACCACTCCGACCCGGGAGTGGCTGAGTCGGAACGAGGCGGAAGGTTGCCAGTTGAGGATGAGACAGCCCTGGACCCGACGCCGACCTTCACTCTTGAGGCGGACAAAATCGCCCCCAGCCCGCAGCCGTTGTTCCCGGCGCAGACGCAGCCGGGGACTGGGCGTCGCGGTCATGACGGGAACGCACGGGCGGATCAAACGGGCGTCAGGCGCTTGCGTCCCAGACGGCGACGGCGGTTGATAATTGCCCGCCCGCTTTTGGTGGCCATGCGGGCGCGAAAACCGTGTTGGCGGACGCGGCGAATCTTCGAAGGCTGATACTGGCGTTTCATGAAAGACAGAGACTTCCGGATCGAATCGAGCGGCGGAAGTTATCAATCAACTTCGTTGCGTCAATCATCATGTCCCGGGGAACGAATCTCTGGGCGCACTTTGAATGGGTCCTTGATGGAGACCGAGGCGAAAGCTCCAAAA
>CAYYSX010000398.1:0-4638 GCA_964474315.1 uncultured Verrucomicrobiota bacterium
GCATTGTGGGGGTCAGGAGTTCGAATCTCCTCGGCTCCACCAAAGCGGAACAATCGAGAATCCCGCAGTTTCCGAACACACTGCGGTTTTTTGTTGCCCGAATTCGGGCGCAAGCGGCAGTAGCCGACCGGCTCGCGATGCGCTCCGTGCAAAAAGGAATGGAAAATTGGCGACGGCTGTTAACACTCCGCTTTATTAGTTCCGATTCCTTCAAGAATACCGTGTGACACTTGGAATACAGGCTCGTTCCCTCGCTTCTCCGCACGCCCCGCCGGTAGTTCCAATGAACCCAAAAATTCAACCGTTCATAAGCCGCGGAGGACGCCGATCGCACGGACGGGACCGGGCCTCGTCGCCCTGGGAGACCGTCACCGCCTGCCCTCAGTCCGTGAATCTTGCTTTGTCATAACCCCTTATCCATCTGTATGATCGGTGATATCCGCGGTTCCAACTTCTTGCCCTAAGATGAAACATCCCCGTCTTCCTGTTTGGGGCTTTTTTCGCCTCCTCCGGATGGTGCTATTGGGAGTGCCCATGGTCGCCGCGCCGATCCTTTGGGCTCAGACGGCTCCCCAACTGGTGTCGGTTACCCCGGCTGACGGGGCGAGCGAGGTCGGAGTGACCGATTCGCTGGTATTCGTTTTTGACCAGGAGATGGATGTGTCGGTGCCGATCTTTGTCGGGAGCGGATTCGGGAACCTGGAAATCCTTCCCGCCAGTGTGGGGGCGGTGGTGGGCATCTGGGGGGCCGACCGCAAGACGCTCACCGTCGATCCGGTCTTCGCGCTGCCGTTGAACGTCACCGTCTCGTGGCAGTTGAACCCGGTCGGGACCTTGTTCCCGATCAAGAGCACCGCCGGTGTCTCGCTGGCCAACGTCACCGGAAGCTTCACGACTGGGCTCGGAGCTCCGGCGCTGGGATCAACGACGCCGGCGGACGAGGCCTTCGCGGTGTCGCCGGACATCACCGTGGTGTTTCGATTCAACCAGCCGATGAACAAGGAGACGGCCCTCGGGGGAAATCCGCCCGCGGTGCCGGGAGCGGTCACCTGGTCGGGAATGGGCGTGGATCCCGCGCTGTTTACCTACACCTGGAGTGCCGACGGACGGCAGCTTTCCTGTGACTACGCGGGAAATCTTCCGCCGAACACCGTGGTGAATTGGTCGCTTAATCCGGCGGCAGCGGAGATCAAGCTGGAGAGTGCCACGGGTCGGTTGCTGCCCTCCGATACCTATTCCGGGCGCTTTACCACGGCCGAGAGCGTCCCGTGCAATATCAGTCCCATTCCGCCGACGTGGGGGAGCTATGGCATCGTCAAACGCTCCACGTTCTGGCAAGGCTCCGCGGCGGATCCCGTACCCCAACCTGAGGGACCGGCCTTCCTATTTTCCGCAGTCGTGCAGAGTCCGGCCTTTGGGCCGACGACGGAAAGTGGGTCGCTGACCTTGCCGGATGGAACCCTGCACGCCCTGACCAACCTGTTCCTGCTGCAGGCTTATTGGATTCTGGAAACGGAAGCGGAGTTCGACGCTGAGTTTCCTCCGGGGAGCTACACGCTGCGGTTTACCCAGACGGGCCGGCCGGAATGGACCATCCCGATGAACCTTCCCGCGGCGTCCCCGCCGGTGCCGAAGGTGGCGAATTATGCGGCGGCTCAGCAGATCGAGGCCGGCGCGGATTTCACCCTCCAGTGGAACGCGTTTACCGGCGCCTCGGCGAACGACTTCATCTCAATGTACATTTCGGACAACGCGGGGCACATCCTGTTTCAGGCGCCGAACCTGTGCCTTCCTCGCGAATTGCCGGTGACGGCGACCTCCATTGTCATCCCGGCAAATACGCTGCAGGCGAATCGCACTTACAGCGCGGAGATTCTGTTCGGGCAGTCTTTCTACTTTTCCACCAACACCATTCCGGAGATGCACGGCTACGGGAATACGATCCGCGCGACCCAGTTTTCCCTCGCCACCGGTGGCGGAGGAGGAGGGACGGCTCCGGCTACCTTGGGTGAGGCCCGTGTCCTGTCCAACGGTCATCCGGCCTTTGATCTGACGGGAACACCTGCCGCCCACTATGGCATTCAGCGGGCAGTGGGCTTAGCGGCTACCGGCTGGAGCGAGATTGGAACGGTGACGCTGGATGGCACGGGCCAGGGAGCCTTCGAAGACCCGCAGCCCGGGGCGGCGGAGACGCTCTTCTACCGCGCGGTGGCGAAGTGACCTTCTAGCGATCCACGGGAGCGCGGACGGCTCGTCCGCCGCCGGCCGTTTTCAAAGGGAGGGGAGTAAGCCTTTTACGCCAGCAACGCCAGGGCTGCCTCCACCATCTTCGGGCCGGTGAGTCCGTGCTTCACGTACAGCTCTTCGGCAAGGTAGGCCGATTGGCCGAATTCGCCTTCGATCCCCAGCGAACGAATTTGGTGCGGGATGCCCGCGCGGGAGAGCGCATGAGAGACCTGAGCGCCCATCCCGCCGACGATCTGGTGATCCTCGATGGTGACCACCCGTCCACCACACTGGCGGACGGCTCCACCGATCGTTTCGACATCGACCCGGTTGATGAACGGATTGTTGATTACCGTGGCGCTTTTGCCTTGGGCGGCGAGCAGCTTGGCCGCCTCCAGGCACTTGCTGAACAACACCCCCGAGCCGATCAGGACCACATCGGCGCCTTCCTGAATGATTTGGGCGCGTCCCCAAGTGTACGTCGCGCCGGGAATCCACTCGACCGGATAGTTCTCGCGACCGACGAAGAACACGACCGACTCGCCGTCCCGACCGGCCCGCCGTTCATCGCCGATATGCTTGATGGCGGCGTACATGAAGGCTTCGGCTTCGTGCGAACAACTGGGAGCGATCACCAAGGTATGGGGAATGGCGCTGACCGCGGCGAAATAAGTGGTGGCCTGATGCGACGCGCCGTCGGCCGCATCCTGAAATCCCACATGGGAAAACATGGCAATGACCGGCGCCTGGGAGAGGGCGGCCATGGTGAGGGGCAGATTGCCTTTGGTGACCCCGAATTGCCCGAAGGTGTCCACGATCGGGATGAAGCCGGCTTTGCTAAGCCCGGCACCGGTCGAGATCATGTTCGATTCGGCAATGCCCACCTCGATAAAGTGACCGGTGGCTTTCTGGAAGGTGCTGATGCCGGTGGAACCCTGGACATCGGCGCTAACAGAATAGACCGGGTAACCTTCCTGCGCCGCCCGGATGGCCCCGGCGGCCAGACCGGCTTGAACCTTCTCCTTCTTGACCGTTGGAGCGGCCGGCGTGGGGTGGGCGGCGGCCTTGGCCTTTTTTTCGTCGTCTTTCTTCTTCCAATCGGCGTGGAGCGCCGCGGCCCAGCTCACCAGTTCGTCCGGCGGAGTGGCACCTGAATACAACTCCGTAATCCAGCCCGGAATTTTTTCGCCATTCGCCAGCGGGAATCCGTGCCCTCCGGTGCTGTTCTCTTCCGTGGCCTTGATCCCGTACCCCTTGATGGTCTTCAGCCAAAGGCAGACTGGCTTGGTGGGATGGGCCTTGGCGTCGGCCACCGCTTGTTCCACGGCGAGATAGACGGCGGGAAGATCATGGCCGTTCTCGAGGTGCCGCACGTCCCAGCCCAGATCCTGCAGGGCCAGGAACGAGGGATGCATGGAGAAGGCATCCTTGGTGATCCGGCCGGACAATTTGGTGTCGTTGTCAGAGACCACCAGAATGAACGGGTTGAGGCGTCCCTTGCCGGCCAATCCGGGAATGGCGGCAAAGGCCTCCTTGGCCTCTCCCTCCATGGAGGCGCCGTCGGACACAGTCACGATGGTGACGCGGTCGCGTCCGGCCAGTTTATCGCCGAGGGCCAAGCCTTGGGCCTGGGGGAGCGCCGAGCCGAGCGGGCCATTGGACAGCAGGACGCCCTCCGGATTGAGGTGCGATTCACCGTGACCCGTGAGTTTGGAGTGGATGGAGCGGAAACCCTTGAGGTCGTCGAACGTCAGTCTGTCGAAGCCGTAGTTGGCCCGGAGCGCGTAAATGCCGTTCTCGGTATGACCGGCGTCATTGACGAAATTGAAGGCCTCGAACCACGGCCGGTCGGGCGTGGCGAACATGATTCCGTGGATGGCCGCATTCACCTCGGCAAAGGCCGCCGGCCCCCCCCAGTGACAGGCAGCCCCCCCGGTGACTGCATGGACGTCCATGAGGGCCACCAAAGCCCGCGTTGCCCGCGGATCGCCGAGGGTCACGTCCTCTCCCGCGGCATTCTTTACCGTGGTGGAGAAGCGCGGCGGGACGGTAGGAGTGGGCGCGAGCTTGGACTGGACGGCGAGTGGGGTCAGCGGGGGAAGCTCGACCTGGGCGACAACGGAGGTATCAGCGGCCATGTTCGGAAGGATGGGATTCAGTTCGAATGAACGAGCGGCGGAGGCTACGGATCGGCGGTGGAATTGAAAACCGGTTTTTCTCCGCTGCCGGAGCGCGGAGCGCCGGGCGCCTCTGGACACGGTCCTTACCGGCAGGAGCGCGGGCGGCTCGCCCGCCGGACAACCCTCGGGGAAGCTCCAAGTTCCAAAACCCAAGCTCCAAAGAAATCCCAAGCCCCAAGCTCCCGTGCAGACCGCGGCGAAGCAGGCGTTGGGGCCCAGCGTTTCGGTCATC
>CAYYSX010000399.1:0-4612 GCA_964474315.1 uncultured Verrucomicrobiota bacterium
ATCAAAGTGGGTCGCGGATGAAACTCGGCCCTGCCCGTCAATACACGTAGGCGCCGTCTCCAACCGTGCGGCGGGCCTGCCATTGCAACTTCGCTTTGGGCCGGTTTTCGACGTGGCCGTCTGCAAACCCGACGTTCAATCCCCGCAGCGATCCCGCCCATTGATGGCCGCCGGAGTTGTTGCGCAGTTCCACCATCTGCCGGTCCGCGTTCCAGGTGCCCAGATACCAGTCCGAAATCAGGGGCTGGGTGGACACCGTGGGATCCTCAATCCGCCGGGGCCACGGCTCGGGGGTCCGCACCAGGAGTTGGGCGGGGTTGGGGAACTCCAACGATTCCCCCAGGGGCCTGGGGACCCACCACATCTGGCTTCCAAAAAAGTACGCGACCTTTTGGGCTCTGGCCATCTCCTCCACGAGATCCGCCGCCGTGACCAAGTCCCGGCCGCTCAGTTGTCGGAAGTTGGCGCGCCGGAGTTCGAGGTCCCGGGGGCGGGTGGGACAAAACCACATGGGCACGTTGACGCCGTGAGTCGCCAGGTCGGTGACCATTTCCGGAGCCACAATCCACGGATCGATGAAGGACAACTTATCGGTCGGCAACCGGAACGAAGGCAGGCGTCCCTTGCCATCGTCCGCGGCATACACCCTCGCGGCGACACCCCATTGGCGGTACTGATTCAAGCACAAGGTCACCTTGGAATTGAACCGGGCTCGCAGCAGCGCGGGCAGGAGCAATCCGGCCAGGACGCCAATCACCGCGAGCGTCACCAACAGTTCCACCAGCGAAAATCCCGCTCGAATCCCATGCGGCTTTCGAAGGGATCCGGACAACCCCGTGATTAAGGAAGGCCGCACTATCCTGGATGGTTGGCGGGACTTCATGACCGATTGGACCGTCCCGACGCCGGCCGATCACGCGGGGAGGCAGTGGGAGCATGGGTGCAGGACTTGCACTGCAATGCAAGCTCGGGTTGGGTGGCGCCGGGGACAGGGGGAGGAAAGCTCAAAGCTCAAAAGAAATTCCCAACACCCGGGGTCCGCTCGAACCGTCCCTGGGAGCGCGGTCTTGGGGAGATTGGGCTCTTGGACGTTGGAACTTGGAGTGTGTCCTCAAGGGTCTGTCCCCGGGGGATTCCGAACCCTTAATCAATTCCGCAAGCGAAAGAATCTCTGGTGGTCGGAAAGTTCCACTTCAACCTGGTTGTCGGTAACACCGGGGACGGCGGTCCAGTTGGGGGCCAACAGGCTGTCGGCACTTTCCAGCGTGAATCCTTGTGCCGTGGCGGGCCAGGAGATGAGCACCGTTTGTCCGTCCAACTGGATCGAAAGCGTGACTGGCCCGGCATTGGGATCAAAGAGGTCACTGATCTGGCTGGCGAGCAAGACACCGTTCCAGACGGTGAACTCGTCAAAATCGCCTCCGACATCAATGCCCCAGTTACTGGAGGGAGCGAGGCTGATTTGATTGGCATCCGCTGGGACATCGTTGAGCGTTCTGACTGCAGTCGTGATCGGCTGACCGTCGAGGAACAGGGTAGCGGCCTGTTGATCCGCGGCGTAGGTGATCGTGATCATCGCCCAGCGGTCCAGCGGATAGGGCACCGGCGAACCGGCGTCGTTGCCGTTGCCCCAAAAATAGATATTATTGTTGTCGGTACCCGAAAACGCCAGGAGACCCCGGGCCGTTCCCCCACCCGCGTCCAAAACCGGACCAAAGCCGGCCAGATAGGCCAAACTGGTCGGCGGCTCGGAAAGATTCATCCAAAGATTGATCGACCAGGAATCCGTTCGGCTCAAAGGCAAGCCATTGGCTGCTGCATTCACCACGGGATTGCCCGGTGCCAGTCGTATCGCCTGACCATATTTCCCAGTGACATACTCGACGGATCCTACGGCGGTTCCCTCGTTTCCGTGGCCGGAAGTGTCATCGAGGTTGTTCTCAAATTTCCATTCGCTCACCAACGTCGCGGGCGGACGGGGATTGACCACGACCGTGATTGTGTCGCTCTCGGCAATCCCGAGGGAATTCGTGACCCGCAGTTGATAAAGTCCGGCGAGGGCCAGGGTGGCGTTTCCCAAATCCAGGGTCAGGCCGGTCGCGCCCTCGATCGGCTGTCCGTCCTTCAGCCATTGATAGAACAAAGGAGCGGCCCCGGTGGCGCCGGCGGAAAGAGTCACGCGGGTGTTCTCGAAGGCGGTTCGTCCCACGGGCTGTTTGGTAATCACCGGCTGGACCGGAATGAATGAGCCGGCTTCGGTGACTCCCTTCCCATCCTGGCCCGCTTGAAAGATCGCGAAGATTTCCTGAGCGCTCAAACCGCGTTTCCAGAGCGCCAGGTCATCCATCTTGCCCTGCCAGGGCCCGGCGGCGGAACCAGCGGGCACAAAGCAGTCATCCTCCATCTTGATCCCGACACCGAGGCAGTTCATCGGTGGTTCAGCCAGCGTTCCATCATAAGGGGTGGAAGCCACCTCGGCGCCGTTGCGGTAGAGGCGCACCTCGGCGCCATCGCACACGAAGGCCACGTGCTGCCAACTGTTGGTGGGAAAGGGATCGGGGTCGCTCACATTGGGCGTCCGTCCGTCCGTCTGTCGGATGTAAATGTTTTCATAGATACCATCGCCCGCGATTCCGAAGTGGAACTGCCCCGCAGAAATGCTCCCCCAATTCTTTAGAAAACTGGCCCAACTGGTCAGACTGTCCGCCCAGACCCAGGTCGAAACGGTCAGGGTTGAACTCGCTTTCTCGTAATCCTCGGCCGTCCCATACTCCTGGAACTCCGCCCCGTTGATCTGCACGGCGCCGCCGATCCGACCCGAGACCCACGGCGACTGATCGCCGGGGAAATTATAAAATGTGACCGGATGATTTCCCGGCGAGGCGTCTGCCGCCACGACGCCTTCGGTTTCGTCAAAGGCCCAATAGCCGGTCAGTCCGGTGGAAAAATCGGCTGCGGTGACGGTGAGGGTGGCGGGTGAACTTTCGGCACTTCCCGCGCTGTTGCTGACCACGACCACATAGTCTCCGACCTGGGCGGACGTGACGCCGAAAATGCTATAAGTGGCATTGGTTGCGCCTTCGATCGGTTGATCATTCCGTTTCCATTGGTAGGTGAAAGGAGCCGTCCCGGCCGCCTCCACCGAAAAGGTGGCGACCTCGCCCGTGAAGCGCTCCAGATCGTTCGGCTGGGTGGTAATGTGAGGGGGAGAAACCAGATAGTCGTCGGCTTGCGTCAAATCCTTTCCGGCCAAGCCCGCCGCAAAAATCGCGGCCATCTGCTCCCCGCTCAAGGCATTGGTCCAGATGCCGACGTCATCAATCTGGCCTTGCCAGGCGCTGCCCAAAGGGGTGCCCACGTCGTCGAGAAGGGTGCCAATCCCGAGGGACGGCCCGAGAGCCGGGGGCAATTGACCCGAGTAAGGGGCTGACGCCACCTCCACGCCGTTGCGATACAGCCTGATGGCGGTTCCGTCCGCCACCGCTCCGACCTGCTGCCAGGAACCCGTGGGAAAGCCCACCGTATCCTGAATATCAATCGGGCCGTTGGAATCGGTGGTGGTCTCGCCCAGAGGCCCAAAGGCCTGATCCACATTTTTAAGACGGATCACCAGTCCGATCGGTCCGCCCCCGTTCAATCCATTTTCAACAATCACGCTCTGCGGCCAGGTGGGCCGATCCGCCGACCAAGCCCAGGCAGAGACGGAAAACACCGTGGCCGGCTGGGGGAAATCGGGAACCACTACGTAATCGTCGCCGAGGTCGGGGCCGCGGAATGTGAGCGCATTGCCAATCTGCCCCACCGACCAAATGGGGGTGTCTCCGGCAAAATTGCCGACGAAGGCATGGTTGCCCAGGCCAGACGAATCGGCGGCCTCGGCTCCGGAGGTTTCATCAAAAGTCCAGTGTCCGGCGAGACCGTCGGTAATGGCCGCGCGGATCGGCAGGGGAAGCAAAGTCAGAAAAAGCGCGGAGATGAGGAACACTGTGGATCGGCTTTTTAGTTTCATAAGCTTTGAAGAGTCATCATGGAACTCATGAGAAACGGCTTTTGGGCAGAGCAGAAGCATGCCCAACCGAGATCAGCCTGTTCAAGGCCAAAGGCGGTAGAGGGAGTGGCACGGGCCGCATCTTGAAATTGTATTAACCTGCCCGTGACCAATTTGGCACCGATATTTTGCCCGTGCTTTGGCTCGTTCCGCCGTCCAAGGACAAACTCAAGAGGCGTCCAAGTATCCGGAGGGACTAGGTTTCCCAGTGCAGCGGTCGTAAAGGCGAACGGTGTGCCCGACCGGCCGTCCCCAACGTCGCCATGGCTTCCTGCTTCCCGGCTTGGCAGCATACCCGCGCCATGACCGATCCCGACGTAGCCCGAATCAGGGAACTGTTTGAACAGTGGGCGCTCTACGATGCCGTGGTGCGGCACAACTACATGCGGCACACCGAGCTGAGTTGCGTACTAGCGGCCTGGGCGGCGGCGTTTGGGCGACCGTTGCAGATTGTTGACCTCGGCTGCGGGGACGCTGGACTCGCCACGACCGGCTTCCGCACCGCAAACGTCGAGTCCTACCTGGGCATTGATCTGGCAGAGTCCGCGATCGAGCGGGCGCGCG
>CAYYSX010000400.1:0-1306 GCA_964474315.1 uncultured Verrucomicrobiota bacterium
AGACTGAACGATGAAGACAACCGGTTCCATGCCGATCAGCATGCGTCTTCCGCTCGAGAGCGGCAAACGCCTTAAGCGCATGGCCCACGGCCACGGCTGGACGCCAAGCGAAGCCAGCGCCCGCCTCGTCGAGGAAGGCTTGCGGCGGGCGGATTTCGCGTTCATGGACTTTCGCGATTCAAGCGCAGGAAGACAGGCCTACCTGCAGGGAAGCTCGTTGGCGGTCTGGGAGGTGATGATGCTGGCCCGCAGCTACCAGAACGATGCGGCGGCGGTCGCCAAGCATCTCCGTTGGCCGGAAGTGAAGGTTCAGGCGGCGTTCAACTACGCGAATGCGTTCCCGGAAGAAATCCAGTCCGCCATCGCCGACAATGACGCCGTGGAGTTTGAAGCGCTTTCCCGCAAGCTTCCCCAGACCCGAGAATTCGTAGCCAGCCGCCCGGCCCGGACGTAACCTGTGATGCTCACGCTCTTACTCGATGAGCATATTTCGCCGGACGTCGCCGAAGGTTTTGGGCGGCGGCAGAAGAAGCTTTCCATCCTGTGTCTGGCAGAATGGGAAGGCGGGCAGTTCCTGGGTACTCCCGATGAATTGATCCTGGAGGCAGCGGCAGCGCAGAAACTGACGCTCGTGACCTATGACCGAAAGACCTTTCCTCCACTGCTCAAGGTCTGGGTGGAAACAGGCCGCGATCACGGCGGCGTGATTTTCGTCGATGAGAAAACCATCACGTCATCCGATATCGGCGGGCTGGTCCGCGCGTTGCAGGAGTTCGCCAACGCACACTCTGACACGGACATGGCGAACGCGGTGTTTTTCCTCCGGCGTCCGGGCAAGAAAGCATAGCAAACCGCCATGCCGCATTCATTCCCGTACGGAACCACCTGATTTCATCGTTGGTGAAAAATTGCTTCAACGGATGCTTGTCCCCGGCAGCGGAAGCGGATAAGTAAATATTCGGTAGGTTTTTCTCATGGTCAAAATCCCCTCAAGCAGCCAATCCAAAATAATCACTCCGCAAGCTTCATGTGCCTTCGCCCCCCGTTGTCCCCGCTACTGATTCTGTTCTGCCTGCTCTGCGGTCCGGCTCGTTCGCTGGCGGCGGAGGTCTGCGAAGTGCCCCAGTTTGCCGGCGCGCGGACCCTCGCGACCGGAGGCTTTTCGGCGAGCGGGGTGGCGAGCGGTGATTTGAACCGTGATGGCCTGCCCGATCTGATCGTGGCCAACGCCAACACAAACTCGGTTTCGGTATTCCTGGCCACCGAACCCGGCTTGTTCGCCCCGGCGGTGAACTATCAAGTCGGC